>CAZKOE010000218.1:0-4106 GCA_964554305.1 uncultured Gammaproteobacteria bacterium | reverse complement strand
GTTTCTCGCCGTGACGCCCGCGCGCGCGCCCGATCGCGATCTGAGTCTTTCGACCGTGGAGCAGGCCGGCATCGCCCTCGGCTTTCTCGCCTTTCTCCCGTTCGTGTTTCTCGTCATCGCCGGCGCGCTCGCCTGGCTTCGTCACCGCCGCTGATGCGCAACCGCCTGATCGCGCTCACGCTCCTCGTCGCGGCGATCGTGGTAATCGCCGTGTTTTTCTCCCTGCACGAAAACCGCCACGGTCGCCCGAAAACCGTGCCGCTCACGACGCTCGCGCCGGCGGCCGTGACCCGCCTCGTCGTGAAAAAACGGGGCAATATCGTGTTCGAACTGCGTCGTGGCGCGAACGGCTGGAAGATGATCGCACCCCAAAATGCGCGCGCCGACTCACGGCAAGTGAAGATGCTCCTCGCGACGCTCGACGAGCCCACGGCGCGCCACTATTCCACAACGTCTCTCGATCTTTCCACCGTCGGCCTCGATCCACCGGACTTCACGCTCGTCGCGAACGGCGTCCGGCTCGCCTTCGGCACACTCAACCCGGCGAACCTCCTGCGTTACGTCCGCCGCGGCGACACCGTGTATCTGGTCATGGACCGCATCGCACCGCTACTCGCTCGCGCACCCGCCGTGTTCCTTCCGCCACCACCCATTTCCGCACCCCATGCCGGAACTGCCGGAAGTTGAAACCACGCGCCGCGGCGTGGAACCGTTCGTTGCCGGACGGCGGATCGCCGCGCTCGTCGTGCGCGAACGCCGCCTGCGCCAAGCGATCCCGCGCGGCCTCGAAGCACGGCTCGCCGGCGCCGATATCCTCGGCATCTCGCGGCGCGCGAAATACCTTCTGCTCGCAACCGACCGCGGCCACGCCCTGGTTCATCTCGGCATGTCGGGCTCGCTCCGGATCGCCGCCACCGGCCTTGCGCCGACCAAGCATGAGCACTACGACCTCCAACTCGACAACGGCCGCATCCTGCGCTATCGCGATCCGCGCCGCTTCGGCCTGCTGCTCTGGGCCGGCGTCCATCCCGAACGCCATCCGCTGCTCGCGCGCCTCGGCCCCGAACCGCTCGGCGACGATTTCGACGGCGCGTATCTATACGCCGCGAGCCGCGGCCGCCGCGCTCCGGTCAAGGCCTTCCTGATGGATTCTCACATCGTCGCCGGCGTCGGCAACATCTACGCCAACGAAGCGCTCTGGCGCGCCGGCATCCATCCGCGCCGCGCCGCCGGGCGCATCGGCCTCGCCCGCTATACGCTCATCGCCGAAGCCGTGCGTAAAGTACTGGCCGAGGCCATCGAACAGGGCGGCACGACGCTGCGCGACTTCGTCGCCGCCGAAGGCAGACCCGGCTACTTCCGCATCCGCCTCGCCGTGTACGATCGCGAAGGCGAACCCTGCCCGCATTGCGGCACCTCCATCCGCCGCGAAGTCATCGCCCAGCGCGCCACCTACTTCTGCCCTCGCTGCCAACGCTGATCGCGAGTTGCCGTCACCGGCGATATTCGGCTTTTTCAGCAACGGTTCAAGCACCGGCCAGACGTTGTCGAGGAGCTTCGGTTCGGCCGCGGCGCGGGGGTGGATACCGCGCTCCTGCATGAGTTCGGGATGGCTGACGACGCCCTTCATCAACTCGGGCACCAGCGGCACGTTTTTCGCCGCGGCCACCTCACGGTAAACGGCCGCGAATCGCTTCGTGTAAGCCGGACCGTAATTGGGCGGCATGCGCACGCCGACAAGCAGCACCTTCGCGCCCGCCTTTTGCGCGAGCCCGACCATGCGCGCGAGATTGGCCCGCATCTGGCCTGGCGGGAGGCCCTGCAACCCATCGTTGCCGCCCAGTTCGATGACCACGATCGCCGGTTGGTAACGCTTCAGTTCGCCGGGCAGGCGCGCGAGGCCGCCGGCCGTGGTGTCGCCGGGAATGCTCGCATTCACGACGCGATACGCATAGCCACGCGCGGCGAGCCGTTCGGACAAGAGATGCACCCAGCCCTTCTCGACCGGTATCTTGTAAGCTGCGCTGAGACTGTCACCGACCACAAGCAGGACGGGCCGCTCCGCCGCCCCTGCCGTCACTCCGCACAGGATGAACACCATGCCCGCCAGGACTACCGCCGCAAATGTGGATCGCATCGCCGCCCCGCTGGTGGCCGAAGAAGTTACCAAAGAGGTTAGCAGCCCCGGCGGCCCGCTTGCCATTCTGCGCGGGATCAATCTCAGCGCGGCGGCCGGCGAGGCGGTGGCGATTCTCGGCCCGTCGGGCTCCGGCAAGACAACGCTGCTTGCCTTGCTCGCGGGCCTGGACAATCCGACGCAGGGCGAGGTGCGCCTTTTCGGCCAGGCGCTTGCGGGCCTCGACGAGGACGCGCGCGCGGCGCTTCGCGCCGGGCAGATCGGCTTCGTCTTCCAGGATTTCAATTTGCTGGCGCGTCTGACGGCCGAAGAAAACGTCCGCATCGCGCTCGAACTCGGCGGCGCGAACGAGGCCGCCGAACGCGCCCGCGCGGCCATCGCCGAAGTCGGCCTCGCCGAGCGCGCGCGGCACTATCCCGAGACGCTTTCCGGCGGCGAACAGCAGCGCGTCGCGATCGCCCGCGCCTTCGCGCCCGGCCCGGAACTGCTGTTCGCCGACGAGCCGACCGGCAACCTCGATGCCGCAAGCGGCGCGCGCATCATCGAACTCCTCTTCTCGTTGCGCGCCAGCCATGGCACGACGCTGGTGCTCGCCACCCACGACGAGCGCCTCGCCGAACGCTGCACCCGCCGCCTGTACCTCGACGCCGGTCGCCTCCGCAAAAAATGAGGTAATGGTCGGTCCAAGTTTCACCGCAGAGAGCGCAGAGCACGCAGAGCATGAATTTCAATGAATTGACAAGAGAGATTATTGCCGCAGCCATGGAGGTTCACGGGAAACTCGGCCCGGGCTTGCTGGAATCAACCTACGAGGTTTGCCTGGCATCGGAACTGGTGGAACGCGGATTTGCGATCGAACGCCAAAAGGCGCTCCCCGTACGATACAAGAACAAGCTTCTCGAAGCGGGCTATCGAATAGACCTCTTCATAGAGGGCATTGTCATGGTGGAAATCAAATCGGTACAAACACTCGAATCCATCCAT
Source organism: uncultured Gammaproteobacteria bacterium (assembly GCA_964554305.1). GTDB lineage: Bacteria > Pseudomonadota > Gammaproteobacteria > JAKDMP01 > JAKDMP01 > JAKDMP01. Next base: position 985 of record CAZKOE010000218.1, on the reverse strand, counting down.
GAGGCCCAACTGCTGTCCTATCTGAAACTCTCGGGCTGTCACCTCGGCCTGCTCATCAATTTCAACGTCAAGCTGCTTAAAAACGGCATCAGGAGACTGGTGAATGAACTGCCGGAATAATTTTCGCAATCATCGCGTTCCAAGGCAAACGCGGAGTTCATGGGCAGTCAACTCGCAGTGCAGGCGATCTGACTCCTCCCTCTCTGCGGTGAGAAATGAGCGGTAGATTTTTGGGATTGTCGTGGTTGTGGTTCCGGCGCGGCCTGCGCCGGGAGTCGCGCCTGCCGCTGCTCGCGCTGGCGCTCGCCGGGGCGGCCGCAGGGGGCGTGGCCCTGTTTTCCGGCCAGCTCGCTCTGACCGTGAACCGCGCGGCGAATGGGGCCCTCGGCGCCGATCTCGAAATACGCGCGCCCACACCTCTGCCATCCTCGCTCACGGCACTTGCCGGGAAACTCGGACTCCGTACCACGCCCGTCACAACCTTTCCGACCGTGGCGGTGGCGGGGGAGCACCTGAAGCTCGTGAGCCTGCGCGCGGTGAGCGCGCCTTATCCCCTGCGCGGGGAAGTTCTGCTGCGCGCGCGGCCCGGAGCACCCGCACACGTGGCAAGTGGCGGCCCCGCTCGCGGGACGGTCTGGGCTAGCCCAGCACTGGTTGCCGCCCTCGATATCCGGGTCGGCGGCAAGCTCAAACTCGGCAAGGAAAGCTTCGCCATCGCGGCGCTTGTTGCCCGCGCGCCGGGGGCGGAACTCAACCTCACGGGCATCGCGCCGCTCGTCGTCATCAACCGGGCGGACCTCGCGGCGACGGGCCTCGCCGGCGCCCAAAGCCGCGTGACTCACGAGTTGCTGCTCGCCGGCGCACCGGCGGCGCTGTCGGGCTTTCGCGGGAAGGCGAAACCGCTATTGCCCGAAGGTGCGCAACTGCGCGACGTGAGCGACGTGACGCCCCGATTGAGCGCGCCACTGGTGAACACCCGCGCCTT
>CAZKOE010000217.1:0-4126 GCA_964554305.1 uncultured Gammaproteobacteria bacterium | reverse complement strand
CGACGGTATCGCAACCCGGCTTCGCATCGGGACCGCCGATGATGACGTCGTTTTCCGCGTTGACGACGCATTGCGCGAGAAACGTCGTCGCCGGTGCCGGCGCCGTCGCGGGTGGCGGCGGCGCGCTGCCTACGCTGAGCGGACTGTCGCCGCCGCCGCAGCCGGCGAGAACGAGTGTGGCCACCGCACAAATGGCGGCAGTCGCGAATATTTTGGCGGTCAATCGAAGCGACATGATCTGCTCCTTGAGAAGACGGGAAGCGTGGCGTGGCTCCCGGGGTTTGCATCGTGAAGGGGCCGCCTTAACGAGCATGAGCCTGACCACTCGGCCTTTGCCGATGCCGATATGCAGTGGACAGGGAAAAGACGGCTCCCGCGCGATGAAATTCGCCGCGAAACCGCCGTGATGTCATTGGCCCGGTTCGAGAACCCGGGCGGTCGAGTCTTCCACGCGTCTGTTCTTCACGATTGCAAGCAGGGGCAACGGGAGGCACGGAACCGGCAGCTGCGCAGTTCGGGATTTGCGAAGTTGTGCAAACGGGCGATCGCCCAAGTGCAAATTTGTAGTATTGGCTGGGACTCGCCTGCGGGACAGTTCTTCGTGTCGGCTCCACGCGGGGGCAGACTTGTAGGCTTTTTGTTGGTTTATTCATCGGGGAGTTTCCCCCGGCGCTTGACATCGCGCCGCATTGCGAAGATTAGCACAAGCCACCGGAAAATGGAAGCGAACACGGGTCCCGGATGGTCTTCCGCCGGGATGCGGCTCACTTGGTACGCTCGAAGAGGCCCTATCAGTCGTCGTCGGGCGGTCGGCGGAGTTGCTTTTTCGTACCCAGCCTGCGCTTCGCCTCGACGCGTTTCTTTTTCGCGGCGCGCCCGACGCGGGCTTTCTTGCGCGGCTTCGGCGTGACGGCGGCGCGGCGGAGCAGGGCGATCAGACGTGCGCGCGCATCTTCGCGGTTGCGCTCCTGCGTTCGGTAACGTTTTGCTTGGATCACGATCGCACCGTCTTTGGTTGCGCGCCGTCCGGCGAGCCGGATCGTGCGAGCGCGCACGTCCGCCGGCAGCGAAGCGGCATGCGCCGCATCGAAACGCAGTTGCACGGCCGTCGCGACCTTGTTCACGTTTTGCCCGCCCGGCCCGGCTGCGCGCACGAAGCTGAATTCGAGATCCGCCTCGTTGATCGCGAGCCCGGCGGTGACGTCGATTTTCATCCGCCATCCATGGCGCTTCAAACCGCTAGAATTGTACGGCCTGCCGCGTGCGGGCCTGTTTTTTCCCGGGGGAATCGGGTGCTGGTTTATGCCTTGACGATCTTTCAGGCCGTGGCCATGGCCGGGCTGATCATTCTCGGCGGCCTCGTCGAGGGCTACGGCTACGGGCTGTCGCTCGGCACCCAGTGGCCGTACCACGAGAAGATGAAAACCCGCGCCGCCTGGAGCGATCCGGAAGTCTGGCACCGGCTGCTGGCGACGCTACTCGCCCTGAACGCCGTCGTCATTCTCATTCTCGCACCGGGCGTGAACACGGCCGCAGGCCTCGTGCTAATCGCGATCACGGCGCTTCTCGGCATGGCGACGCTGCACGTGCTCGCGGGCAAGGCGCCGTCCTTCCTTCAGGGTCTGCACGGCCTCCTCGCCTATTCCACCTTCATCACCTATCTCACCGTCCTGCACCTGAACAACCTCGCAGTGTGGACCTACGTCGGCCTGGTGCCCGTGTTGCACCCCTTCCTGCTGATGATTTTCCTCGGCGGCATGACGACGGGGCAGCGCGGTTACCAGCGCGCGATCGGAGCCTTCGTCGCGCCGCGCACGCGGGGCCAGTGGATTTTCGTGCTCCATGGCCTAGCGGGGCTTTTGTTTTTGTTGACGCTTGCTGTGTATGCGCGCACCTACTCGCTGGCCCTGATTCTCGCACTCGTGCAGTTCATCATCGGTTTCGGCCTGTTTCACGCCGTCAACGCGGCGCCCAAGCGTCCCGGCATCCTCGTCGCCTTCCATCACGGCATGGCGCTTTTGATCCTCCTTGCCATCGTCTTCGTCTGGCAGGCGCCGATCACCGTCTTGTAACCGGTTCACCGGACTTGCAGCCGCCCAGGTTTTGGGGGAGAATCGTCATCATCAATCCACAGGAGCCTCTCTATGCTTCGCAAAAGCTTTCCCCTCGTCACCGTCGCCGGACTGAGCCTCGCGCTCGTCGCCGCCTGCAGCCTCAATCCCTACACCGGCCAGAAGCAGATGAGCAACACCGGCAAGGGCGCGCTCATCGGTGCCGGCGCGGGCGCGGCGCTGGGCCTTCTGGTGGGCAGTAGTGATCGGGCCAAGGGTGCGCTCATCGGTGCCGGCGTGGGGGCGCTGGCCGGTGCGGGCATCGGCTACTACATGGACCGCCAGGCGGCGGATCTACGCAAACAACTCGTCGGCACCGGCGTTCAGGTCACCCGCCAGGGCAATAACATTACGCTTGTGATGCCGGGCAACGTGACCTTCGCCTACAACAGCGCGAACCTCAAACCCCAGTTCTACGATGTGCTCAACTCGGTCGCGAAGGTCGTCAACCATTACGAGAAGACGGTGCTCCTCTGCGCCGGCTACACCGACAGCACCGGTTCGGCCGCGCACAACCTGCAATTGTCGAAGCAGCGAGCGCAGGCGGTCGCGACTTACCTGATCAGCCAGGGCGTGATGCCGGGGCGGCTGGTGACGCAGGGCTTCGGCGAGACCCACCCGATTGCGAGCAACGCGACCGATCAGGGCCGCGCTTGGAATCGCCGCGTCGAACTTACCCTGGAGCCCCTCACCCAGCCCGGCACCTGACGGGAACGCTTAGTTGAGAGCCAAGCAAATCAGGATAAGCGTAGTGGTCCCGGCAAATCGTGTAAGGATGTCGGTAACGACCTGCGCTCTTATGTCGGCCTGTACAACTGAGCATTGGGCAAGAGCGGGCCGTGCGCGCGATCAGATTTGGCGCATCAGAAGGTCGCGGGCGAGGCTCTGCTCTTACAGAGCAGGGATTCTGGCGTTCGGCGCCGTGGTTTTTTGTTCAGTGTGCGAACTGCGGCGCCGGGCGCATCGGCTCGCTCGGCGGGCGGGCTTCGAGGTCGGTCACGGCGCTTTTGAGATCGTCCAGGAGCATGTTCGCGAGATCGCGCGAAAAGCCTTCGCGCACGACGACGCGCAGCACGGCGACTTTCCCGGCGTCGGGAGGCATGGTGTAGGCGGGCACCTGCCAGCCGCGTTCGCGCAGGCGGTTGGAGACATCGAACACCGAGTACTTGCCGGCCTTTTTCAGGCGAAACGCGAAGACCGGAATGGCCGAGCCGTCGCTCACCAGCTCGAACGGGCCGAGTTTGGCAATTTGGCTGGATAACCAGGTGGCGTTTTCCTGCAAGGCGCGCATGATGCGCGTGTAACCCGCGCGGCCGAGACGCAGGAAGTTGTAGTACTGACCGACGATCTGGTTGCCGGGGCGCGAGAAGTTGAGCGTGAAGGTCGGCATGTCGCCGCCGAGGTAGTTCACGTGAAAGACGAGCTCCTCGGGCAGTTCCTTCTTGTCGCGCCACACGACCCAGCCGACGCCGGGATAGACCAGCCCGTATTTATGCCCGGAAGTGTTGATGGATTTGACCTGCGGCAGGCGAAAGTCCCACTTCAGCTTCGGATGCAGGAACGGCGCGACGAAACCGCCGCTCGCGGCATCTATGTGGAGCGGCACGTCGAGGCCGGCGCGCTTGTTCTCGGAGATGATGGCGTCGTGGATCGCCTCGATCGGCTCGAACTCGCCGGTGTAAGTGGTGCCGAGGATCGCGACGGCGCCGATCGTGTTCTCGTCCATGCGTTCAACAACACCTTCGGGGCGTATGACAAAGCGATCCGGCGCCATCGGAATGTAGCGCGGCTCGACGTCCCAGTAGCGGCAGAATTTCTCCCACACCACCTGCACGTTGGCGCCCATGATGAGGTTCGGTTTGTCGGTGGCTTTGCCGGCGGCCTTCTGGCGCGCCCGCCAGCGCCACTTCATTGCCATGCCGGCGAGCATGACCGCCTCGCTCGATCCGATCGCCGAGGCGCCCACCGCCTCTTCATGCTCGGGGGCATTGAACAGGCGCGCGACCATGTTGATG
>CAZKOE010000216.1:0-4164 GCA_964554305.1 uncultured Gammaproteobacteria bacterium | reverse complement strand
GACGCAAACAAGAAAACAGGCGCTCGCAACGGCGAGCAGCGTAAAGCCGAAGGCCTGGTGACCATAAATGCCGCGCAGATAAAACCAGGCTAACGCCGCCACCGACAGGATGGCACCTGCGAGACGCACACCCCGTCCCGCCTTGAATTTCGCGGCCACAATCGCCGCAAGACAGCCAAAGGCAATCTGGTCGAAACAGGCGAGATAGCCATACATGAAGTAAATTTCATTGCCCCGATGAAACCAACGATAAATCGGCCCTGCAATAATGAACGCCGCAGCGATCGTCAAAAGCATCCAGCGCTTGCGGATGAAATACAGCAGGGCAGACAGCAACAGGTAGAAGACTTCTTCAACCGAAAGCGACCAGTAAATGTTCATGGCGTAGTTGAAGTAGCCGCGAACCTCCATGAGCACATTGTGCCAGAAGGTGATTACCGACAAATCTGTAATGGCAAAAACCAGTCCGGAAACGCGTGACCACGGTGCGCATTCATGAAATGTGACACTCCGAACAGGCCGAGCACGGTAATGATCACAAGCGCCAGCCACACGCAAGGCGCAAGGCGAAAGAGGCGCAGCAGATAAAAACGTTTGACCTTGACGTCACCGAGCGAACCGTAGCGGCGAAGAATATTGCCGGTGATGAGAAAGCCCGAAATAACGAAGAATATGGAAACGCCGTAGTTGCCGTTGTAGAACAGAGACCTGAGAAAGTTCACGGGAAATAGCTCCGCTAACGGACTGTTTATCAACCCGTAGGCCAACTGAAAATGAAGCAACATGACCAGCGTGATCGCAACGCCGCGGAGCATGTCAATGTAAAGATTTCGCGAATCCATCAACCGGCGCCTCTAGCCCGCATTATTCACGAGGCCAACGAGCACTGAATCGTAACGTATTGAATCGCATAGAGCATAATTGTGTTTCAACGAAATTTCCGGACGACGACCTGTAGATCGTGCCAGTCCATCGCGGTGCTTGCAGTGACTATGCCCCTCGCGACGCCACGCTTGGGCTTGGCGAAAACCACGGTTACGGCTACGCTTTTCACTCCAACCCGGCGCCTGGTTTGCCATGAATTCCGCAATCACCACGATACCTCATGAATAATGCGGGCTATCACACGCGCCGGTGCACAAGCCCAGCCCGCCATGCCCGGCGGTCCCGCGGTTCGGTACGCAACAGCCGGCGAGTAGCGAGAGCAAGCATCGCCGTGTCCGCGGCGAAACGCTCGAACCAGGGCGCAAGCGGCCCGGCGCCGGCAGATACTGCAAGCTGCGGCCGGATTGCCGCCAAGGTGTCCGGCTTCGCCTTGCCTTCGAGAACGGTGGCGATATCATCGAGCCGCGGCAACAGTTCTTCGCCCTGAATCCGGTCGGCCGGGGCGAGCCGCGCGCCGGCCAATTCCACTGCAAAGCGCGTCGCGTTGCCGGAGAGACGATGCAGGTAGGTCATGAATCCCAGCGCCGCTCGCGTATCGCCCCGCCGACGGCGCGGTTCGGACAACATCCGGCGCAAGGTGGCATCGGCGTTGTCGCTTGCGCGCTCGCTCTCGTGGCGCGCCCGCATCAGTTCGGGATGGGAAAGTTCGCCGTCGCCAGGCAGTGCAAAAGCAATCGCCAGATAATCGCGTTCGGCACGCAGCGCCGCGGCACACTGCGGCAGAAAGGCGCCGCGCTGCCACAGCGGCCACAACAAATAGGCCGCCGCGAAGGCGAGCACGCCACCCAACACAGTATCCACGCCCCGGGCCACGATCAACTGTCCACTCGTCTGCGGCGTCAATACACCCAGAAGCAGCAATACCATCGGCGTCAGCATGACCACGCCTATACCGTAATGTCCGCGAATGAAAAAGAAGGTGCCAAAGGCAAACACGGCGATCATCGCCATTTCCGCCACGCCGCCATGCACGAGGAAATGCAGTCCGCCGGCGATCAGCACGCCGACGAGCGTACCTCCAATGCGCTGCCACAGCCGCTGCCAAGTCGCACCGAACTCCGGTTGCAACACGATCAGCGTCGTCATCGGCAACCACAGGCGATGCTCTACATCGAATACTCCGGAAATCCACAGGCCGAAACCCGCGGCGACAGCCACCCGCAACGCGTGACGAAAAATGATCGAACGGAAGTCCAACTGCGCGGCAACCGTCGCCACTGCGCCGCGCAGGCCGCCGATACTGAGCCGGGGCAGGGCTTCGTGCCACGAGAAATGCGCACCGAGAACCCGCGGGCCGGCCTCTGCGGCGGCGTTCAGGTGTAAAAGCGCGAGCCTCAGCGGCGGCATCGCGGTCCCGGGAATGACGGATCGCTTCTCGAGCGCCTCGAATGCCGCCTGCATGGGCGCGATCGAAACTTCTCCGCGCCCTTCGAGCAGGAGTTGCGATATCGCCGCAAGTATCGCCTGCCAACTCGTGAACAAGTCTCGCCACAGCTTTGCCTCGATCGTCCCCGGCGCCGGTCGGCTCACGCTGCGCAGGCTCGTGACCGCCACCGCTTCACGCGACGCCGCTGCGAGCAACAAGGCAATGCGATCGAGAAACGGGCCCGAATGACCGGCGCCGATCCGCACGGCCTCGAACGTCGCCTCCGCGGCACGAATCGCCTCGCGTGCTGCGCGATGACGCCGGCGCAACATTGCCGAATCACGCTTCACCGATTCCGCTGCCACTGCTTGCACGAGCGCGGCACAAGCTCCGTAGGCGGCGGCAACCTGCTGCCCAAGGGCTCGGTATGGACGCAATCGCCAAGCAGCCAGATGGAACACGACGACCCACAATCCGCCCAGCGCATAAAAGCCTGCAAACTCGGCGGCGCGCGCCGTATCCTGCGGCGCCAGAGACCCCACCAGAAACATGATGCTCGCAAACAGGCCAATGGAAATCCCGGAACCACCGAACACGCGCGCCATGCCGCCGGTAAAGGCCAGCACGGCAACGACCACGGGCGCCAGCCAGATGGCTTGCGGCAACCGCGCGCCGATGAACAGGCTCACGGCGCCGGCCACAAATGCCAGCAACATCGCCCCGAAGCGGCGCTGATAGGCCCCGCCGGTGTCGGTAAGGACGGTATTCAATCCGCCGAGCCCGGCGAAGACGCTGGCGAACGGCCAGCCGAGTTCCAGCAACACGATGAACGGAACCAGCATCGCGATGGAGCCGCGCAATGCGAATCCCAACGTGATTCGAGTCGCCGCGGACTGCCACCAGCCGCGCAGCGCGCCGTTCGCAGTCAGCCTCATCCCCGCCACCGCGAAGCCCCGACCTCCCGATCATCGGTTAACAAGGACGGGAACAACTGGCAGATCACGCGAAAAGTTCCCGTCCGGGGGAGTCCCGTATCTTGCCGATCCGGGCGACCCTTGGCGACCTCCAGGGCGAGATCACACCGCTTTCAAGCGCTTTGCCCTTTTCGCAGCCCGCTCGGTCACGGGCAACGTGCGAAAATCGCAAGCGAGCCGGCTCCTGCCCGAATTCCGGCTTTGAAAGCGCGGCACTGCGCACCATGATTCAGTGGCTGCGGGACACAAGCGCCGCTCCTGCTGAACGCCTGCTGAACGCACCGGGACCCACGGGAGAATCCCCAACTCCCCCTCCCTGACTTCGTCAACAAGGGGGAGTACCGCTCTCGGCAAAGGAGCCGGGATTACCAGATTTTGATCGGATGCTTGCGAACCATCCTGGAGCCCGCCTTGCACTGGAACGCCTGTGCGAATTGCGGCATGTTGCTGGCCGATGCGAAGGCGCGAATTTTCGCCGGAGCATGCGGATCCGTGTTGAGCGCCACTTCTTCGGCCTTCGGGCGGATCGTGCCTTCCCAGACCCGTGCGGAACTCAGAAAGAAGCGCTGATCCTGAGTGAAACCCTGAATCTTCTTGTCGGCCTCCTCGGGATTGTTCTTGAGCGCCGTCTGCAGGGCCGTGTAGGCGATGTTGAGCCCGCCGAGGTCGGCAATGTCCTCGCCCAGCGTCAATTGGCCGTTGACGTGCAGCTTGGGCTTGCCGGGGATGGGCGCGTATTGATCGTATTGTTTGGCCAGCTGGGCGGTCAGGGCATCGAAGCGCTTCTTGTCCTGCTTGGTCCACCAGTTGGCGCGATTGCCGTGACCGTCGAACTGGCTGCCCTGGTCGTCGAAGCCGTGGCTGGACTCGTGGCCGATC
>CAZKOE010000215.1:0-4195 GCA_964554305.1 uncultured Gammaproteobacteria bacterium | reverse complement strand
AGGCGTGTGCGGCTCCTGCGGCATGAATATCGGCGGCAAGACGGGCGGCATGAACACGCTTGCCTGCATCACCGCACAGGATGACTTTCACGGCGAAATCAGGATTCATCCGCTGCCGGCGCTACCGGTCGTGAAGGATCTGGTTCCGGACATGACTCATTTCTATGCCCAATACGCGGCGATCGAACCCTGGCTGAAAGCCGACTCGCCGGCGCCGAGCCGCGAGCGTTTGCAGTCGCCCGAGGATCGGGCAAAACTCAACGGCCTGACCGAGTGCGTCATGTGCGCCTGCTGTACCACGAGTTGCCCGAGCTGGTGGTGGAATGGCGACCGTTACATGGGTCCGGCCGTGCTGCTCACGGCGCAACGCTGGATCGCCGACAGCCGCGACGAGGCGACGGGCGAACGGCTGGACTTTCTGCAGGACAACTTCCGCCTGTATCGCTGCCATACCATTCTGAATTGCACCGATACCTGCCCCAAGCACCTCAATCCGGCCAAGGCCATCGCGGACATCAAGAAGGCGATCGCCGAGCGCGAAACCTGAGACTCGAGGATCCGGCAGACGTGCAGGACTGTAGCTCGTCCGTGTTTCGGAAATGAAGCGATTGCCGGGGTGTAATCGGGACGGAGTCTACTGCTTCTGCGGCTTCGATTCATGCATACGCCGGATGGCGGAAGATGGCTACAACTTCAACGCGGGTTGAGCCTCGGGAACTTCAGTTGAGACGCTTGCGCTGGCGCGCTCGCCGCGGGCAACGCGAGCTGGACCTCGTTCTGGCCCGCTGGCTTGACAATCGCTACCCGAGCGCCGGTGCCGCCGAGCGGAGCGCATTCGCGGCCTTGCTCGAATGCAGCGATCCGGATATACTCGACTGGATTCTGGGGAGGGCGGCACCACCTGCCGAATTGAGCCATGTCGTCGGGACGCTTACCGCCTGCGATTGACCTTTTCATTGGAGCTTCGCGAAGCCTGGCCTGCCTTTGTGCGGCAGCGTATGCGGGGGCGGTTGCCGCCGTTGTTCTGAGCGGTATTGTCTGGCCGATTCGCGTCGTGTTGATTCTCGTTCTCCTGGGTTTTGCGCTGTGGTGGACGGCCGGGCGAGCCCTGCTTCTTGCCCCGGATTCCATCGTGCGCCTCGTCTGGCGATCCGATGGCGAGTGCGAGTGGCTGGAGCGACGCGGGCAATGGTGCCATGGCACTATCGAGCCTGGAACGCTGGTGCTTCCGGTACTTGTCGTACTTCGCCTGCGTGGCGCCGGACGGCGGCCACGCACGGTTTGCGTCGCCCGCGATGGCGTGGAGCGAGAGGCTTTGCGCCGCCTGCGCGTCCGGCTCGGGATTTCTCCGCCCCTGGGGCCACCGGCGTTGACCCGCCGTCTCGCCGCCCGGCTCCGCCGCCGATGGGCGAGAACACCCGGGCGAGGCGGTTTTCCGCTTGGCAGGCGGCGTGAGGCCGATCGTTGATGTGCTAGAATTTCGCGGAACTTCCGGCGTTTTTGAGCTATCCCAAGGACAGGACTTCAGAATACTTCTGAAACTTCCATTGAACTTGACCCGAGGAGAGGTGCAATGAAGACTTTCTGCTTACGAGTAGCCTCCGCCGCGCTTCTGCTCGCGCCAGTGGCGGCGTTTGCGGCCATGCCGGGCCCCTGGACGGGGCCTTATGTCGGTGTTCAGGCCGGTTTGAACCGAACCAGTCTCAGCGACTTCAAACTGCCTGGAGGCGCTACCGCGAGTGTCAGCACTGAAAATGCTTTTACACTGGGCCTGCGCGCCGGTTACAACGTGCAGCTGAGCGACCATTTTGCGATTGGCGGCGACGTGTTCTACGAGTGGAACCAGGACAAGGACCACCAGGTCTGCACGCCCGGTTTCGGCTGCCCAAACACGAACATGGGCTCCAACGTTTATGGCGTTGACGCGCTCTTCGGTTTTCCCGTGGGGTTTGCCAATAACTTCATGCCCTACGTCAAGATCGGTTACGGTCATCTCGATGTGACCGGGGACAACGTGAGCGGCAGCGACAACGACTGGCGTTATGGCGCGGGAATCGAGTGGGTGATCGGTGACTCGCTGGGGCTGATCTTCCAGTACACCTACGCCAAGTATGGCGACGACGTCGGCGACTGGGAGAACAGTAACTTCACGCTGGGCGTGAATTTCCATTTCTGAACATTCATTGATGGCTTGTGATGCCTTGCGGGTGTGGATTGTTCCGCCGAGAGTTCTGTAAATTCACGGGAGAATCGCAATGAAATCTTTACCGCGTCTTCTTTTGCTGGCTGTTTTGTCCTGTGTACCGGTTGCCGCGCTTGCGGCTTCGTCGGGCAGTTGGACGGGGGGACATATCGGCGTCCTGCTCGGTGGCAACAGTACTTCCGGCAACAACACGGATAATGAACTTGCCTTCACGGCAAGTTTGCTTGCCGGCTATGATTTTCAGTTGAGCCAGCACTTCGTGTTGGGTGTGGGGGGCTTTTACGAATGGAACAACGAAAAGACCCATAGCTACAACGCCTGTTCGAACGGCTGTTCGGTGCGTTACGGTTCGCGGATTTATGGCCTGGACGGGCGTGTCGGGTTCCCCCTCGGGGGGTACAACCAGTACATGCCTTACGTCAAGGTCGGCTATGGTTGGAGCAATCTCAGCGGCGACCTGAGCGGCAGCGACAGCTCGCCGCGCTATGGCGTCGGCTTCGAGTGGATGTCGGCGACCGGGACGGCGAGTCTCCTGATTCAGTTCATGCACCAGAAGGTGGACGGCGACCGCGGCGTTTCCATCACCAACAACAACTTCACGATCGGCGCCAACTTCTTCTTTTAGAGTCTCCGGTAGGGGATATGTAAATCCCGCGGCTTGAGCGGCATTCCTGCTCCTTCTCTCCTTGTGGAGAGGGCACGGACAGCAGTCGACTGCATAGCCGTGCAATCCGGTTTTCGGCCGCTGGAGTGCTTGCCGCCTTTGGTCAGGCAGCAAGCTGGCGCAGGACGTACTGCAGGATTCCGTCGTTCAGGTAATAATCGCGTTCCTTGGGCGTGTCGAGGCGGACTTTCGCCTCGAAGCTGATTTCCTTGCCGCTCTCGTCTTTGGCGCCGATTCGTACCTTTCCCGCGTTCTCGTCGGCCAGGCCCGTGATCGAGAATTCCTCCTTCCCGGTCAGGCCGAGCGTCCCGGCATCCTCGCCGGGCAGGAATTCGAGCGGCAGAACGCCCATCCCGATCAGGTTCGAACGGTGGATGCGCTCGAAACTCTTGGCCAGCACGGCCTTGACCCCGAGCAGCAGGGTGCCCTTGGCCGCCCAGTCGCGCGATGAACCGCTGCCGTATTCGGTGCCGGCAATCACGATGAGTGGAGTGCCGCTCTCCTGGTACTTGACCGAGGCATCGTAGATGCTCATCACTTCGCCGCTCGGAATGTAAGTGGTGACGCCGCCTTCCGTTCCCGGCGCGAGTTGATTGCGCAGGCGGATGTTGGCGAAGGTGCCGCGCATCATGACTTCGTGGTTGCCACGGCGCGAGCCGTAGGAGTTGAAATCCCTGCGTTGCACGCCGTGCGCGATCAGGTACTGTCCGGCCGGGCTTGCCTCGGCAATGCTGCCGGCGGGGGAGATGTGGTCGGTCGTTACCGAGTCGCCGAGCAATGCGAGTACCCGTGCTCCGCGTATGTCCTGCGGGTGTCCCACGGTTTTGGCCATGCCTTCGAAGTAGGGCGGGTTACGAACATAGGTCGAGGCCGCGTCCCAACCGTAGATTTCGCCTTCGGGTATGTCGAGGCTGTTCCAGTTCTTGTCGCCATTGAAAACCTCGCCGTAAACGTGCTGGAACATGCTCGAGTCTATGCAGGAAAGCACGAGGTCGGACACTTCTTTCTGGCTCGGCCAGAGGTCGGCGAGGTACACCGGTTTGCCCTCCTCGGTGTGGCCGAGCGGCTCCTTGAGTATCTCGACCGTCATCGTGCCGGCCAGGGCGTAGGCGACGACCAGCGGCGGCGAGGCGAGAAAATTCATTTTGACCTCGGGATGAATACGGCCCTCGAAGTTACGGTTGCCGGAGAGAACCGCACAGGCACTGATGTCGGCGGCGCGGATGGCCTCGCTGATTTCGGGGCGCAGTGGTCCGGAATTGCCGATACAGGTCGTGCAGCCGTAGCCGACCAGGCTGTAGCCGAGCGCGTCGAGGTCTTCGAGCAGC
>CAZKOE010000214.1:0-4198 GCA_964554305.1 uncultured Gammaproteobacteria bacterium | reverse complement strand
AGTGGGGCGCGACGAGTTACCCGATCGCATGTGGGCCGAGGCGCTCGACATGCTGGAGCGCGCGGAACGCCTGCAGCGGCGATTCTTTCTGCCGGCGGCGAAGGCGAGCCGTCACGTCTGCTGGGCGCCGCCGGTGGATGTGTTCGAAGGCGAAGGGGAGTTCCACGTACTGGTGGCGTTGCCGGACGTGACCCCCGAAAACATCGAGGCCTCCCTGAACGATCATGTACTCGTCATTGCCGGCGAACGGCGTCTGCCGTCCGCGCTTGCGGGCGCGGCGATTCGCCGCATGGAATTGCCGCAGGGCCGTTTCGAGCGGCGGCTCGCCATTCCCGCGGTACGCATCGCGGGCTCGACCTTCGCGAACGGCTGCCTGTCGCTGGTGCTCGAAAAATGACCGGCCTGCACGGCGATCGAATTTGAAATTACCGGCCTTACCCCCCATGAAGATACGGTCATGAACGACGTCAACGAAAATCCCCCCCCGCAGAATCAAGGCCAAACCGGCAGCGGCGCGCTGTCCACCGCCGAGGTGGTACCCGTGGTGCCCCTGCGCGATGTGGTGATTTTCCCCGGCATGATGTTGCCGCTCACCATCGGCCGCGCGGAGTCGGTCGCGGCCGTCGAGGCCGCGATCAAGGCCGAGCGGCCGGTCGCGCTCCTTCTGCAACGCCGCAAGGAGGACGACAATCCGCGCCCGGAATCGCTGCACGGCATCGGCACGCTCGCCAATGCGCTGCGCTTTCTCACGGCGCCCGACGGCAGCCATCACCTGATTTGCCAGGGGATCGCGCGCTTCCGCGCCGGCGGTTTCGAACGCAAGGACGGCTACTTCACCGTATACGCGGAACGCCTGGAGCCCCCCCCGGGCGAGCCCGATGCCGAACTCGCGGCGCAGACGCTGCATCTCCGCCAACAGGCGCTCGAGGCGCTGGATCTTCTGCCGCAGACGCCGGAAGAGCTGGTCAATGCAGTGCGCGCGATCCGCGAACCGGGTGCGCTGGCCGATCTGGTCGCGGGCTATCTCGACCTGGGAGCGGCCGAGAAGCAGCGCATCCTGGAGACGCTCGAACTATCCGAACGGCTGCGCAGCGTCAGTCGCGAGCTCGAAAAACGCCTGGAGGTGCTGCGCATTTCATCGCGCATTCGCCGCGAAACTCAGGAATCCATGGGCGAGAAGCAGCGCGAGTTCATCCTGCGCGAACAATTGAAGCAGATTCAGAAGGAACTCGGCGAGGGCGAAGACGCCAGAGGCGCCGAAATCGAGGAACTCGGCAAGAAAATTACCGAGGCAAAAATGCCCGAGGCCGCGGAGAAGCAGGCCCGGGGCGAATTGAAGCGCCTGGAGCGCATGCCCGAGGCGGCGGCCGAATACTCGATGCTCCGGACCTACCTCGATTGGCTGGTCGAGTTTCCCTGGGCGAGCGCAACCGAGGACAACTACGACCTTGCCGCCGCGCGCAAGGTGCTCGACGAGGATCACTACGATCTCGACAAGATCAAGCGGCGGATCGTGGAGTTTCTCGCCGTGCGCAAGCGCAACCCCGGAGGCCACGCGCCGCTCCTGTGTTTCGTCGGCCCGCCCGGCGTCGGCAAGACCTCGCTCGGCCAATCCATCGCGCGCGCGATGGGGCGCAAGTTCGAGCGCTTCAGTCTTGGCGGCATGCACGACGAGGCGGAAATCCGCGGCCATCGACGCACCTACATCGGCGCCATGCCGGGGAACATCGTGCGCGCGCTGAAAAAGGCCGGCACCCGCAACCCCGTCGTCATGCTCGATGAGCTCGACAAGCTTGGCGCCGGCATCCAGGGCGATCCCGCCGCGGCGCTGCTCGAAGTGCTCGACCCGGCGCAGAACGATACCTTCCGCGACAACTATTTGGACGTCACGGTGGATCTGTCGCAGGTGATTTTCATCGGCACGGCGAACGTGCTCGACCAGATTCCGGGGCCGCTGCGCGACCGCCTCGAAGTGATCGAACTACCCGGCTACACCGTCGCCGACAAGCTCGAAATCGCGCGGCGTTATTTAATCAAGCGCCAACGTGGGGAAAACGGCCTCGCCGAGAACGAAATCGAGATTCCCGACACGACGCTCCATGCGCTCATCGAAGGCTACACGCGCGAGGCGGGCGTGCGCCAGCTCGAGCGCGAAATCGGTTCGATCTGCCGCGCAATCACCACGCGCATCGCCGAGGGCAAGCCGGGGCCGTACACGATCCGGCTCGAGGATCTGCAGGAGATTCTCGGTGCGCGCAAGTTCGAAAACGAGGCCGCGCTCAGAACGAGCGTTGCGGGTGTGGCGACCGGACTCGCCTGGACGCCCGTCGGCGGCCAGATTCTCTTCGTCGAAGCCGGCATGATGCCGGGCAAGGGCCGGCTGCACCTCACCGGACAGTTGGGCGACGTGATGAAGGAAAGCGTGGAGATTGCCCTCTCACTCGTCAAGGCACGAGCAGGCCAACTCGGCATTGACGAAAAGCTCTTCGCCGAGCGCGACATCCATGTGCACGTCCCGGCCGGCGCCATCCCGAAGGACGGGCCGAGTGCGGGCGTCACCATGACCACGGCGCTGGTTTCGTTGCTCACGGGCCGGCGCGTGCACGCCGACCTTGCGATGACGGGCGAGATCACGCTGCGCGGGCTCGTGCTCCCCATTGGCGGCGTCAAGGAAAAGGCACTGGCCGCGCAGACGGCCGGCATCAAGCGCGTGATTCTGCCCGCCCGCAACAAAAAGGACTTCGAGGACGTCCCCGAACCCGCGCGCGAAGCGCTCGAATTCGTTTGGGCCGAAAAGCTCGAAGACGTCCTCGCCACCGCCCTCGAACCCGCACAAAAGTCATAAAAAATGCGTTAAATTCGCTCTGATTTATGAGGTAATTTCGTCATTCCCACGCAGGCGCACTGCGGTTCGGGGAAAGCTGAAAATCGTCATTCCGGACGCGCGTGAGCGCGATCCGGAATCCAGTATGAATGAATCCCGCCCGCAGGGCGGGATTCATCTTTTTGACCGGGCTCCCCCCCACGTCTTCGCAGGGGCAGGCTCTTCGGGGGGAGCGACGATGATTTTAAATTCGAACGGTGCAGACGCGGGTGTGACATCGCGTTTCACGCATCCGGAATGACTGAAAAAAAACAGGGCCGGATGGGATCGGTTACGCGATCGGAGCGGTAGACGCCGATGATGGATTTGCATAGTGCACCGAACGCAGGGCGATGCCGGCGAGCGTCTTGGAGTGGCCGGCTCCCTGCTTGTGGGTGGCCGGCGCGGGCGCCTTCTGCTCGTCGGATTGCGGCTGCGTGGCGCAGGAAGCCAGGAAGGTAGCGAAGCTGAAGGTGACCGCGGCTGCCCACAACAGAATCTTGTGCATACTGTCGTTCCTCCGGTAGTATTGTCATTGCTTTGAGCCGTTCATTATACGCCGGCGCGCCTCGGCATATTTTTCGGCCGTCTTCGCGAGGACCTCGGCCGGGAGCCTGGGCGCGGGGGGGCGTTTGCTCCAGCCGCTCGCTTCCACCCAGTCGCGCACGTACTGCTTGTCGAAAGAGGGCGGGCTCGCGCCCGGCCGCCATGAAAAGGCGGGCCAGAAGCGCGAGGAATCCGGGGTGAGCGCCTCGTCTATGAGCGTGAGGGTGCCGGCGGCGTCCACGCCGAACTCGAACTTGGTGTCGGCAATGATGATGCCGCGCTCGCGCGCGTACCCGGCGGCGTGGTTGTAGAGGGCGAAGGCGGTCTCGCGCACCTGGCCGGCAAGCTCCCGGCCGATGAGGTCGCCGCAGGCGTCGAAGGAGATGTTCTCGTCATGCGCACCCGCCTCGGCCTTGGTCGCGGGGGTGAAGAGCGGTTCGGGCAACCTGTCGGCGAGCCGGAGCCCCCGCGGCAGCGCGATGCCGCAAATCCCCCCCGTCGCCTGATAATCCTTCCAGCCGGAACCGGCGAGATAACCGCGCACGACGGCCTCGATCGGGAGCGCGCGCAGCTTGCGCACGACCATCCCGCGATCGGCCACCAGGGCGCGATCGGCGGCATCGGGCACGGCCTCCTCGAGCGGCATCGCCGCCAGGTGGTTGGGGACGATGGCGCGGGTCGCCTCGAACCAGAAGCGCGAGACGGCCGTGAGCACCGCGCCCTTGCCCGGGATTGGATCCGGGAAGACCACGTCGAAGGCGGAGAGCCGGTCGCTCGCGACGAGCAGCC
>CAZKOE010000213.1:0-4232 GCA_964554305.1 uncultured Gammaproteobacteria bacterium | reverse complement strand
CGCTGCGGGTCCCGGCCGGCAGTCGTTTCGAGGCGCCCTCGGCCAGGCTGTGCACGCCGGCCGGAATGTCATAAAGTAGCCAGTGACACCAGGTCATTTTCGGCGCGTCGGGATTGGGCGCATCGGGATCCGCAATCACGAGCGCGAAACTCTTCGTCCCCCGCGGCGCCCCGGACCAGGCGAGCGGCGGCGAGACGCCCGCGCCGGTGCAGGTGAAGCGGGCGGGGATGGTTCCGCCGTCGGCGTAGGCCGTGGAGGCGAGCCGGAGGTCCGGCGTTTGCGCCGCGGGCGACTCCGCAGCGAATCCGATCACGATCGCGGCAACCGCCGCCAGGGAACCAAGCAGCGCGGCACGGGCGAGCAAACCCGGATGGAGGGCTTTCACGACAGCGGTTTTGCACTCCCCAGCCGTTCCCGCAGCTCTTCGGTGGAAAACGCGGCGAGTCGTTCGTCGGCTTCGCGCAGTGTCGCGTCAGGCATGGCGATGGCGAGCAGATCGTCGCCGTCAATGCGCGAGAAAATCAGGTGCGCCTCGCCATAGGAGCCGAACATCGTTGCGGCCTGCCAGCGCCTGCCTTGCGCGTCGTCGAAGGTGCGCACGGGCCTATTTCGCGAGTTCCGGCTTGTAGCTTCCCGCCTCCGAGCGCGAAGAGATGGCAAGCCGGTTCCAGGAGTTGATCGCCGCGATGGCGAGCGAGAGATCGGCGATTTCCTTCTCGTCGAACTGCGCGCGCAACTGCGCGTAAACGTCATCCGGCGCATGCGTGTCGGCGATCAGCGTGAGCGCCTCGGTCCAGGCGAGCGCCGCGCGCTCGCGTTCGCTGAAGAACGGCGTCTCGCGCCAGGCGTCGAGCGCGTACAGGCGCTGCTCGGTCTCGCCCCCGGCGCGCGCGTCCTTCGAGTGCATGTCGAGACAGAAGGCGCAGCCGTTGATCTGCGAGGCACGCATTTTTACCAGTTCGAGCAGCGCTGGCTCCAGACCGCAGCCATGCAGGTAGGCTTCCAGGTCGCGCAGCGGCTTGATGCCGGGGGAATCGGGACGGTAGTGGAAACGGGGTTGCATGGGGCCTCCTGAATGGGTGGAATTAACCAATTATAAGTCTTTGCCCGGAAATAAAACCGGAATTGTGGCAGGATGAATCATCCAGTTTCTCAAGGAGCGATCATGCCCGAAATGGAAGCACCGCGGCGGGTTGCCGTCGTCGGCGGCCTGCGTATTCCGTTCTGCCGCGCCGGCACGCATTACGCGGGGAAAAGCAACAAGGACATGCTCACCGCCGTCATGCGCGCGCTGGTCGAACGTTACGAACTCAAGGGCCAGCGCCTGGGCGACGTCGCCGCCGGGGCGACCTTCAAGCATTCGCGCGACTGGAATCTTGCCCGCGAGGCGGTGCTGGATTCCGGTCTCGCGCGCGATACCCCCGCCTTCGATCTGCAGCGCGCCTGCGGCACGAGTCTGTCCGCCTGCCTACTGATCGGGCACAAGATCGCGCTCGGCAATATCGAGGCGGGTATCGGCGCCGGGGTGGATTCGATCAGCGACATGCCGATGGAATATACCGACCGCCTGCGCCGCAATCTGCTTGCCGCCAGCCGCGCGAAAACGCTCGGCCGACGTCTGAAGGCCTTTGCGCGCATTCGCCCGGGCGACCTCAAGCCGCGGGCGCCGGGGGTGACCGAGCCGCACACCGGGCTTTCCATGGGCCAGAGCTGCGAGCGCATGGCGCGTGCCTGGAAGGTGAGTCGCGAATCCCAGGACAAGCTCGCGCTCGCAAGCCACAAGCACGCCGTCGAGGCCTGGGAAAAGGGCTTTTACGACGATCTCGTCGTGCCGTTTGCCGGAGCCGGGCGCGACAACAACGTTCGCCCGGATACTTCACTCGAGAAGCTCGCGAAACTCAGGCCGTCCTTCGCCCACGATTCGCAGGCGACGCTCACGGCCGGCAACTCGAGCCCGCTCACCGATGGCGCTGCGGGCGTATTGCTCGCCTCGGAGACCTGGGCGCGCGAGAGAAACCTTCCCGTTCAGGCGTACCTTGTGGACAGCGAAGTCGGTGCGGTCAATTTCATTGACGGCGACCCCGGCCCCGACGGGCTCCTGATGGCGCCGGCTTACGCGGTTTCACGGCTTCTGGAGCGGAACGGACTGGACTTCGCCGACTTCGACTTCTTCGAGATTCACGAGGCCTTCGCGGCGCAGGTGCTGTGCACGCTCAAGGCCTGGAACGATGCGGGCTTTTCGCGCGAACGGCTCGGCCGCGCGGAGCCGCTGGGCAAAATGGATCGCGACAGGCTCAACGTCGTCGGCGGCAGCGTCGCCCTCGGCCATCCCTTCGGCGCGACCGGCGCGCGCATCGTCGGAACGCTCGCCAAACTGCTTGCCGAGAAGGGCAGCGGGCGCGGGCTGATTTCGATCTGCACCGGCGGCGGCATGGGCGTGACGGCCATTCTCGAAGCCGCGAAGCCGGCATCTACACAGGAACGCGGCTTCCAGCCGGTCGCGTCGGCGAGATAGGGGCGCTCCGCTTCCGTTCGGCGATTGGCGTCAAACCGAATGGGAGGCTCCTCCCGTTTTTCGTCAAGGCCAGGAAAATGGTAGAGTGACGAGCGTGCGCCGTCTTCTGCCCGGTCTTGTTCTCATCGTCACCGCGCTCGCGCTCGGTGGTTGCATCAGCGCGAGCGATGTCGCGCACATGATCGTCACGGCACCGAACCAGCAGGGCTCGCATTCCGACCTGCTGGGTCAGGTAGCGGCTCCCCTTTATATCGACCAATTCAAGGTGGCCGTCGGGCCGCCGCCCGCGACGCTTGCCCTTGCCGTTGTCGCGCCGCGCAATTACGGGTTCAGCGCGAGCGAAAAATGGAAGAAGAACCGCGAGGCATTGGTACTGAAATGGCGGATTCGTGCCCATGCGGCGGGCGAGAGCGGCAACAAATCCGAGGGCGAGAATACGAAAAATCTGACGGGCGCAAAGGCTTTCCAATACATGCGGCGCATGCTGGAGCAGGCCATCCCGAAACTTCCGATCTGCCCTGCAACGGGCACCGTGATTTTGCTCCCCGGCTGGGGCGAGACGAAGGAGACACTCATCGGCCTCGCGCTCGACTTCGCCAATCACGGTTACCGCGTCGTGCTCGTAGACCTGCGCGGGCAGGGGGAGTCAACCGGGAAATACGTCACCTATGGTCTCATCGAACACCGCGACATCAGCCAGGTTATTTCGGCGCTGTACGATCGCAATCTCGTCGTCGGCAAGCTCGCGCTCGTTGGCGTTTCCGAAGGCGCGACGGTTGCGCTCGACACGGCCGCCGCCGATCCGCGCGTCGGCGCCGTGGTGGCAGTCGCGCCGTTCGTCAATCTCAAGACGGCGATTCGCGGCGTTGGAAACTTCTATATTCCGACTATATCAAAGGCGGTCAGCAAGGAAAAGCTGGCGCAGGCGCTCGTGATCGCCGATCAACGAGTCGGCATGAACCTCGCGAACGCCGATCCGTCCTCGCGCGTCGGCAACATTGAGGCGCCCGTGCTTTATATCGCCGGCGGCAAGGACAAGATCGCGCCAGCGACCGCTGTCAAGGCGCTCGCGGGAAAAACGCCGAGCGCGAATTTTCTCGAAATCCCGCGCTACCCGCACATCGCGTTGTATTTCGGGGTCGCCAAGGTTGGCCCGCCCACGCTCGATGCGCTATCGAAAGTCATGGGGCTGTCTCCCGATCCGGCCTGCCTCGCCCAGCCGCCGCCAAAGAATGTCCACTACGACTTTCCCTTCACCTTCACCCTCACGAAACGCTAGTCGGCGTGCAAAGCCGCCCTGGCCGCGAAGGAGCGCCGACAAGACGCCGGTGCTTCAAACTCGTGACGGGGACAGTCGTTCCCGCGGCTGACCACTACTGTCCGGAAAACTCCGGAAGCACTCCTTTTCCTCGTCATCCCCGCGAAGGCGGGAGCCGGAGGCCGAAGGCCGGAGACAACAGGTGCATCGCGCATGGCCCGAAGGGCGAGTGACTCTTGTCGCGAGTCATCCCGTTCATGATGCATCCCGCTCGCAGAGCGGGATGCATTCCCATACTGGGCTCCCGCCCCACGCCTTTGCGGGGGCAGGCTCTTCGCGGGAGCGACGATGATTTTAAAATCCTCAATAGGGGCTATGT
The DNA here is from genome assembly GCA_964554305.1 of uncultured Gammaproteobacteria bacterium. Classification (GTDB taxonomy): domain Bacteria; phylum Pseudomonadota; class Gammaproteobacteria; order JAKDMP01; family JAKDMP01; genus JAKDMP01. The sequence continues at coordinate 80 of CAZKOE010000213.1, read as the reverse complement.
AAATCCCCCGGCTTTAGCCGGCCCGTTATTCTTGCCCCTTCTCCCCTTGCGGGAGAAGGCTGGGATGAGGGGCCGTGCCG
>CAZKOE010000212.1:0-4248 GCA_964554305.1 uncultured Gammaproteobacteria bacterium | reverse complement strand
GCCTTCCTTTACCGTGACCGGGGGCTTGCAATGCGGGAGGAGACCATATACGGCACAAGATCGGAGATCGTTGCCGGCGTTTGGTGCGGAACGCCGGGAACCCCCGCATCAAGTGCGGGGTTATCCCGGCCTGCAAAAAAAGAAAGCCGGCAAGATGCCGGCGCTCCCTGTCGCGGGCATGACCCGCTCCTACAGTTGTTTGAAGGCGCTTCGGCCGGCGTAGGTGGCGGCGGTGCCGAGGCTGGATTCTATGCGCAGAAGTTGGTTGTATTTTCCCACGCGTTCGCCGCGAGCGGGGGCACCGGTTTTTATTTGGCTACTGCCGAGTGCGACGGCGAGGTCGGCGATGAAGCTGTCCACGGTTTCGCCCGAACGGTGCGAGATCATGGCGCCCCAGCCGTTGTCCTGGGCGAGGCGGGTGGCCTCGATGGTTTCGGTGAGGGTGCCGATCTGGTTGAGTTTGATGAGCACCGCGTTGGAGACGCCTTCGGCGATGCCGCGGCGAATGAGTTCGGGGTTGGTGCAGAAGAGGTCGTCGCCGATCAGTTGCAGTTTGGTCCCGAGCGCTTCGGTGTGAATTTTCCAGCCGTTCCAGTCGGATTCGGCGAGGCCGTCTTCGAGGCTCACGAGCGGGTAGGCACTGGCGAGCTTGACGTAATAGTCGCTCATGCCGGCGGCATCGAGTTCGCGCTTTTCCGAACGCAGGCGATAGTTGCCGTTCTCGAAGAATTCGCTGGCTGCGGAGTCGCAGGCGATGGCGACGTCGCCGCCCGGTTTGTAGCCCGCCATTTCGATGGCCTTCACGATCAGTTCCAACGGCTGTTCGTTGGAGGCGACCTTGGGCGCGAAACCGCCTTCGTCGCCGACCAGGGTGCCCAGCCCCTTGTCCTTGAGTTCGGCCTTGAGCGCGTGATACACCTCGGCACCGCAGCGCAGCGCTTCAGCGAATGAATCGGCGCCCACTGGCGCGATCATGTATTCCTGAAAGTCCGGACCTTCCCAGTTCGCGTGTACGCCGCCGTTGAGAATGTTCATGCAGGGCACGGGCAGGCGATTGGCGCTCGGGCCGCCGAGGTAGGCGAACAGCGGAAGCTCCGAAGCTTTGGCCGCCGCGCGGGCGACGGCGAGGGAAACGCCAAGCATGGCGTTTGCACCGAGCTTGGATTTGTTCGGCGTGCCATCGAGTTCGCGCAGGCGCAAATCCATCCCGGCCTGCTGCCGTGAATCCATACCAATCAATGCGTTAGAGATGGTTTCTTCTACGTTTTTGCAAGCCTTGAGGACGCCCTTGCCGCCGTAGCGTTTCTTGTCGCCGTCGCGCAGTTCCGTCGCCTCGCGCTCGCCGGTGGAGGCGCCGGAGGGTACGGCCGCGCGGGCGCGCACGCCGCAGGCGAGTTCGCATTCGACTTCCACGGTCGGGTTGCCGCGCGAGTCGAGAATTTCGCGCGCGGAAAGTTCGGCTATTTCAAATTCTTCGTGCATGTTCGGTTATCCGTTTTTGAATCAAGAAGTTCACCGCAGAGTGCGCAAGGATCGCAGAGAAATGCAAGTTCAATTTGTCGTTTTTGCTCTGTGATTATTACGTACCCTGTGGTAATTTTCGGCCATGTTTTTACCATAGAGTTCACAGAGAACACAGAGAGGAATGGCGTTTACTTACTAAGGAGTAAAGGAGTACGAAAGTAAGTAGACGCACGGTTATCCAAATGGAGACAAAAATGCGGTAAATCGTACATGCTGTGTCACCATACAAATGTACTTCTTAGTAACCCGCGATGCACTATGTAGGCCCGCAAAGCCCTGACGGGCTTATGCCGGCCTACGCACTTGAGCAAGTGCCATTCGGCACAGAGGGTATATGCAAAATTCATGATGTTTGCTCTGCGTTTTCTGCGGTGAATGGCATTTAACCAAAAAACTCTGTGTACTCTGTGATCTCTGTGGTAAATTCCGAATTTCAGTGCATAACGTTCAGTCGTTGCTTACGGGGGCGTTCCAGCGTTCGATGACGTGGTAATCGTGCTCGAAGCCGAGTATGGAAATTGTACCTGTCGAAAGTGCCAGGTGTTGACCGGCGCGCGCGGCGAGACCCATCCAGCGGGCGGCGAACATGCGCAGGAAATGGCCGTGCGCAAACACGATGACCTCGCCTTTGAACCGCAGCAATGCCTCGCAGGCGCGATCGGCGCGCTCGCCCACGGCCTCCGGCATTTCGCCCTCGCGAATCTCCGTAGTCCAGATGAGCCAGTGCGGATCGTTCAGTTCGCGGCGAATGTCGGCCGTCTTGCGACCTTCGAATTCCCCGTAATCCCACTCGTGAAGTTCGTCCATGACGTCGGCATTGCCGAAGCCGGCGAGTCGGGCCGTGTCGCGGGCTCGGGAAAGCGGCGAGGTGAAAGCGGCGGAAAAGTGCACATCATCGAGCGCGGCGAGTCCACGCCCCAGCGCCTCGGCCTGTGCACGGCCCTTGGCGTTGAGCGGCACGTCCGTAAGGCCGGTGTGCCGACCCGTGGCGCTCCAGTCGGTTTCGCCGTGGCGGGCAAGCCAGAGGCGCGCTGTCATTGTTTTCCCTCACCCCAACCCTCTCTCGAAGAGAGAGCGAGAAAAAACATGAACTCTCCCGAGTGGGGAGAGGAAAGAATGACTGCTACGTTCATTGGGCGCCGTCGGGATCGTGCCAGCCGCCGGCGGCGGCGGTCATTTCATGCGATTCGGCCGGCCCCCAACTGCCCGGATCATAGGCATAAACCGGCGTGTCCGCCGCCAGCACCGGATCCACGATGCGCCAGGCCTCGCGCACGGCGTCGCTGCGCGCGAACAACTCCTGGTCGCCCTTGAGCGCATCGCCGATCAGGCGCTCGTAGGGCGGATCGTCGGCGGATGGATCGCTCGCAAGTTCGAGTTCGACGCGTTTTCCCGCCATGATTTCACCCGGCTGCTTGACGCGCGCACCGATCGCGATCTCGACCCGATCCGGCCCGAGCCGGAAGCGGATGTGGTTGCTGTTCGAGGCCAGCGGTTCGTTGAACAGATCGAAAGGAGGGCGGTGCAGGCGAACGAGGACTTCCTGCGCGTCCACGGCAAGCATTTTTCCCGCGCGGATGAAGATCGGCACGCCGGCCCAGCGCCAGTTGTCTATGCCGAGTCTGAGGGCGGCAAAGGTCTCGCGGGTGGAGTTGCTCTTCACGCCTTCGATTTTGCGATAGCCCGCATACTGCCCGCGCACGAGATGCCGTGGCGAGAGCGGGCGCACGCTCGAAAGCAGTTTCGCCTTTTCGTCGCGCAGCGCCTGGCCGTTCGGGCTTGACGGCGGCTCCATCGCGAGGATGGAAAGCTCCTGGAGCATGTGATTCTGCACCACGTCGCGAATCGCGCCCACGTCGTCGTAGAAGGCGCCGCGGTCCTCGACGCCGAAGGATTCGGCCATGGTGATCTGGATGCTTTCGATGTAGGTGCGGTTCCAGAACGGTTCGAGAAAGGTGTTGGCGAAGCGGAAGTAGAGCAGGTTCTGCACCGGCTCCTTGCCGAGGTAGTGATCTATGCGGTAGATCCGTTCCTCCGGAAACACGCCGAGCAGGCAGCGGTCGAGCGCGAGCGCGGAATCGAGGTCGCGGCCGAAGGGTTTTTCCACCACCACGCTGCCGATCTTCGACAGCTTTGCCTTGTGCAGGCCCTGGATCACGGTCTCGAACAGGCTCGGCGGAATCGCGAGATAAAACAGCGGCGACTTCGCCCCGCCCAGGCACTTGGCCAGTTCGGCGAAGGTTTTGTCGTCGCGGTAGTCGCCGTCAATGTAGTCGAGGCGTTTGAGAAGGCGTTCCACGGCCTTTTCGTCCTTGTTCTGGCCGTGTTCGGCGATGCTTTGTTTAGCTCGGTCGCGCAGCTTCTCCGCGTTCCACTCGGAGCTGGCGACGCCGATCACCGGCATATCCAGTTCGTTCTCGATTTCGAGCCGTTCGAGCGAGGGGAATATCTTCTTGTAGGCCAGGTCGCCGGTGGCGCCGAACAATACCAGCGCGTCCGAGCGCGTGGATTTTCCGTTTGCCATGGCTCAGTCCTTCTTTTCGTCGTGGCCGCCGAATTCGTTGCGCATGGCGGACATGATCTGGTTGGCGAAGTCGCTCTCGCCGCGGCTGGTGAAACGCTCGAACAGCGCCGTCGCGAGCACCGGCACGGGCGCGCCCGACTCGATCGCGGCCTGGATCGTCCAGCGGCCCTCGCCGGAATCCGACACCCGGCCGCTGAAGC
>CAZKOE010000211.1:0-4270 GCA_964554305.1 uncultured Gammaproteobacteria bacterium | reverse complement strand
AGCGGCGACAATGGCGCCTTCACCGCGGGCCCCGGCTGGGATCATCCCACCGGATGGGGTAGCCCCAATGTGGGAAATCTTCTTTCCCATGTCGGTATTCAAGGCCCCAAGGGTACCCTCGCCGGCAGCGTGACCGCAGCCGGAACTGGCGATTCGATTGCCGGCGCCGAGGTGACCGTTGTCACAAACGGTCAAACCTACACCACGAAAACAGACAGGGAAGGCCACTACTCGCGCGTCTTGCCGGCGGGCGATTTTACCGTCACGGTAAGTGACTTCGGTTACGCGGATGATGCGGCTTCGGTTACGATCACCGGCGGTGGCCAGACCACGAAAGACTTTAGCCTTGCGTCTGCGCCCATGGCGAGACTCTCCGGCAAAGTCACCGACGGTTCCGGTCATGGCTATGGGTTATACGCGGATATCAGTGTGAAAGCCGAGGGGGCCGGACACGTGGTCGATGTGTGGACCAATCCCGCAACCGGCGACTACAGCGTCAAATTGCCCAAGGGCGTCGATTATACGCTGGAAGTGGCGGCGGCTCTGGGCGGCTACGACACAGGCTCCGCGAAGATCTCCCTTGACGGCAACGAGACCGAAAACTTTGCGCTCACCGTCGCCGATGCCTGCACGGCGCCGGGTTACGCTTTCGGTGGTGTCGGCGGTTTTGGCGAGGATTTCAATGGCACGAAGTTCCCTCCCGAGGGATGGACGGTCGGCAATGCCATTTCCGGCTCGCCGGTAGTCTGGAAGCTCAATACCGACTGGAACCAGGACAACTGGACCGGCGGGACCGGCACGGCGGCGGAAGCCGATGGCAATGCCGACTTACCCGATGGTAGCGCCTATTACGATAACCACGATACATCCCTTGTGACTCCGCCAATCGAAGTCTCCTCGCTCAACGGCACTCAGCTCAGGTACAAGGCCAACTATTACAGCACGGGCTCTTTCGGACACGACTCGCTTGACCTCGACATCAGTACTGATGGAGGCAACACCTGGACCACGATTTCGCATTGGAACGAATCGCATGGTGCCTACGACAATTTGCCGGGAGAAGCCGTCGAGGTGGATCTAGCGCCTTATCTGCCGGCCAGCGGAAGTTTTCGGCTTCGCTGGCGCTATTACGATCTGGACGGCTTCGGCTGGGATTTTTACGCGCAGATAGACGACGTAGTGATCGGCTCCTGCGCTCCACTTCCCGGTGGCCTGGTTACGGGCCGGGTAACCGACGCCAATACCGGGAAGGCGGTCGTCGGAGCCCACGTGGAGGATGATCAGGGCAGAGTATCGGCCACGCTGGTTAATCCGGCGGACTCGAACCTTCCGACCGGCACGTACCTTTTCTTCGTCTCCCAGGGCGGCCATGACTTGACCGCGAGCCACAGTCGCTATTCCGATTCCACGGCGCATGTCGGTGTACGCGACAACAAGATCGTGCAACAGAACTTCGCGCTCAAGGCGGGTCGACTCAAAGTCAATCCGCGCCATCTTGTATTGCGCGTGATGGTGAACGGCTCGGCGACAGCCTCGTTCGCGCTCAAGAATATCGGCTCGGGATCGGGTACTTTCCGAGTCGTCGCCATTGATTCGCCCCCGCCGGAGAGCGCCGCCGTGACGGGTCCATTTGCGGCGATTGTGCATTACCCCAAAGGCACGAATCTCACGGCGATGAGTGCAGCCGGCAATGCGGGGCACCGGAGCGATTCCGCCGTTCTGGCGCATCGTTCCATCGCTGCACATGCGGCGGGCAGCATCATTTCCGCCTTTCCGGTTGATTTTCCCATCTACGGTTTGGGCGTGGACCATGTTGCCAACGGCCTGTGGGTGGGTAGTCCACCTCCGCTTGGCGGAGACGGAAAGGACCATCGCTTCCTTCTCGACGGCACCAACACGGGCGACGACATAGACGTTACCAACGACAATGTTTTGTATATGGCCGATATGGCTTTCGACGATAACACCGGCATGTTGTGGCAAGTGAGTATTGACGCTCCTCACGCGACCACAAGCCATATTTACGAGATCGATCCGAAAACCATGCAAGAGACCGGCAACAGCATGGCAATTCCGTCTTCGCAGTCCGAGCGGGGGCTTGCATTCGATCCCTTGACCAACACTTGGTACGCGGGAGATTTTCACAGCATGACGATCTACCATTTTGATTCCTCGGGTACGTTGCTCGATTCCGCCAACGTGGGATTACCGATCACGGGGCTTGCCTACAATCCGGTGACCGGTCATTTGTTCGTGTTGACGAGCTACGGTTTGCATGCCATTTACGTGCTTGATGCCAGGAACGATTACGTCCAGTTGAGGCACTTCGATATTGGCGGATTCAGTTCGAGTAATGCGGGCGCCGGCCTGGCTTACGATTGCGCGGGGGATCTCGTCGTCAGTGATTTTAAAAATAAAATCGTCCGGATTGCCGCTTCTGGTGAGTCGGACTGGTGCACGTACAAGGGAATCCCCTGGCTCAGCGTTGCGCCGGTATCCGGTACTTTGGGCGCGGGCGCCTCGGCCACGGTCAGTCTCGATATTGATGGCACGGGACAAAAGGCGTTCAGCACTTCCCGCGGGTATCTGGCTGTCACGAACAGTGCACCCTATGGAAATCTGATCGTGCCGATCAGCGTGGATTGGGAGCCCCGACCCGTCTCCTTGTCGCTTGCGGGCGAGGCGAGCGCGGAGTCGGTCCACAAAGGTGACAACTTCACTTACGGCTTGACCGTCACAAATGGAGGGACGCAGGATCAGGGGCCGGCAACGCGAACGACGCTGACCTACGCGCTGCCGGACGGTGTGCATTATGTCGCCGCCAGTGGCGGTGCGAACTGCACGGCGTCGGTGCAGGGCAACGCGGCGCTGCCGGTCGCATCGAGTATCGGTCGGCCCCGCGTGGTGAGCTGCGCTCTGGGCACGCTTGCCCAAGGGGCCTCCCGGACGGTGACGATTGCGGTCAAGGCCGAGCGGGCCGGCAAGCTTGAGAGTCACTTCGAGGTGAGTTCGCGCGAACCCGATGACTCGGGCAAGAACACGTTGGATATAGCCACCACGGTGATCGGTCGCGCCGATGTGAGTGTCAGTGGGGCGCGCACTACGCTGACGGCGGGCAGCGACGGGACGATCGGGTTTTCGGTGGCCAACGCCGGACCGGATGCGGCCACGGACGTTCGGCTCAAGCTGAGCCCCGGGGGCAACGTGAAGCTTGAGGGTGCCGCGAGCAGCCAGGGCCGTTGTACTGCCACGGGGCAGGGGGGCTACACCTGCGACATGGGCGAAGTAGCGGCGAAGGGCAAGGTTGAAGTGACGCTTACCGCTTTCGGCCTCAGCGCCGGAATGGCGACGGTGCAGGGGCAGGCGCTCACCAGCGCGGATGATCCGGGTCAGTCCAACAATGTGGCAACGGCTACGGTGACCGTGAAGGCCGCGAGCAACGGAGAGGGCAGCCACCATGATGACGGAGGCGGCGGCGCCCTCGGCTGGCTCGCGCTGGCCGGGCTGCTGGGACTTGTCTTTGCTGGCGGCTACGGCCGATTCAGTCGCCGGTTCGATTAAACGAGCATGTACAAGCTGTCTTTATGCAGTGAGAATAGCGGCCTTGTTCGGTGTGAGAACGTCTTTACGCGATACCGTGCAATGTGACTGATTGAATTTCTTTGAGATGAAGAGGTATCGATAATGCGCCGGAGATTACCCGTAGCCGTGACTGGCCTGTTCGCGCTGACGATTTTCGTTGGTGCTGCCTTTGTGTCCGTTTCTTCGGCCGCACCGGCTCATGCGAATCGGCGCTCAGGGCTCACTCATCAAGGTATTGATACAGCCTTGAAGGCCGGTATGCCAAGTCGTTTGGTGACGATGGCGCCGCAAAGCTCATTGAAACTGCTCTCGCACGCGACCAAAGTGGGGCCTCACGCGATTCACTCGAAGATCGAATTGACCGTCGGGCTGAAGCTTCGCCATGTAGCGAAGCTCAAGAGTTTTCTCCGACAGGTGCAGAATCCGACAAGCGCCGTCTACCATCAATGGTTGACGCCGAAGGAATTCACCGAGCGTTATGGTCCGAGCAAGGCCGATGTGGCGCAAGTGTTGCAATTTCTCAAGGCGCACGGCATCGAGGTGAAGAATGTCGCCCCGAATCGGATGTTGATCCACACCGAGGCGACAACGGCGACCTACGAGCACGCCTTCGGCGTCATGATCAATGACTACGAGCTCGACGGGCGCAGCTTCTACAGCACCGCCGACAGCCCCAAGCTCCCGCGCG
>CAZKOE010000210.1:0-4365 GCA_964554305.1 uncultured Gammaproteobacteria bacterium | reverse complement strand
CGGCACGCACCATCTTCATGACCGTGATCGCGAGGGCGACATCGAAGTGATCGAAACCGCGCTCGGTGCGGTAGCTGATCGCGCGATCCGTAAACAGGCTCGCGAAACACTGCCGGCAGGTGTCGAGGAGTTCCTCCTCGTTGCGTACGTTGAGGTAGGATTCCTGCTGGCCCGCGAAACTCGCCGTCGGCAGGTCCTCGGCGGTTGCCGAACTGCGCACGGCAAGCGTGAGGTTCTCTCCATATTCTTCTTTCAACTTATTGTATCCACCGAGGATTTGTTCTTTCAGATCGTCGGGGAGAGGGGCTTCGTAAACCAGTTCGCGCGCCTTTCGCCCGCTTTCCGCCAGGGAACGGACGTCGCCCGGGCGGAAACCGCGGAGTACTTCGCGCAGGCGGGGCTCGAGGCCGGCGCTCTCAATCAGGTGACGGTAGGCCTCGGCCGTGATGGCGTAACCGTTCGGCACCCGCACGCCCTGATCGGAAAGTGCCTGGTACATTTCCCCCAGCGATGCGCTTTTGCCGCCCACAAGCGGCACGTCGTCCACGCCGATATCGCTGAAAAAACGGATATAGTCCTGTGCTGCCATCGCGGCTCCTCGTTCAAACAAATTCGATGCGCTTGAGAATAAATAATGCCAGATATGTGTTTCGCAAGGTGGGGATGGCGCCTTCCCGATGCCCGAATCCGCCGTTCGCGTCCTGGCAGGCCGACACGGTCCGGAGCAGGGCAGTTCGATACTTTGGCGCGACATTGAAAGCCGCGAGGATCGAGAGCCCCGCTGCCAACACGTCCAGCGACGTACTTTGCCCTATCCGGGCCACACGGAAACCGTAGGTGGCGTCTTCGCTCGCGCGGGCAAGCGCGAGAATCTGCCGCCCCGCGATCAGGTTCGCCGCGTGCATCAACCGCAAGGCAATGGCGGAATCCGGCAACGTCGCCCCGCCCGCGGGAAATGCGCCGTCGCCATCTTGAAAGCGCTTCAGGGTGGCCACGAGCGCGTTGCGGTGGCGAGCTTCCAGAGGCAGTTCGAAGCGCTCGCAGAGTTCGACGTAACGCCAGAGATTCAGGAGAAAATCATGGGCAGCATCGAGCGCTTGTTCTCCATCGAAGAAACGTTCGGAGTAGGGGGCCAGCCAGTCGGCGAGGGAACGGCGCGGGCTCGCCCCCAGGCGATCCAGCGATTCGCTGACGTACCAGGCCGTTGCGAGGTTGGAGTAACCTCCGTCGGCTGCCTGTCGGTCCAGCAGCCAATCCAGGCAGGCTCCTGGCCGTTCGGGTCGGGCTTCAGTGCCATGCAGTGCCGCCAGGGCATAAAAGGTGTCGGCCGCCGCCGGCTCCTCGATTCCTTGGCTGCGATAGAAGGAAAAGCCGCCCTCCGGCGTTTGCCTGCTCCGAATGTAGGCAAACGCCGCGGACGGGTCCGGTGTCGCACTGGTTTGTTCTAATGGCGCTGCCCCGGCGAGCACGGCGGTTCCGAAGGAAGCTGAACGACCATTGTACGTTATGCAGCCCCGTAAGTGGCAAACTTTTTCAAATTTTCAAAAACGTTCCACGCATGACGTAAACTTTAAGAAGAAATGATAAGTAAATGAAGAATATATTAATAGGAGATTCGCAGCAGCTTCGTAGCCCATTTCTTATTTTGCGCAGCTTCAATATATAATTTGACATAATATACATTATACGCATTATGCTGCTCATTTGCGGGTCAGGAGGCAGCAGCACAGTTGATAGCACACTCTTGAACCTTACAGTTTCGAGTCTTGAAAATATCCCAGACTTCAACGACTTCAACAAGCTGTCTACTCGTCAAAGGACGAAAGTTTTCCGCTGGGTGCAAAAGTGCTTGGCAAGCCCATCTCAGAGCCCTTGAACGCCACCTCGTTGAAGGTTCATAGTCCCCAATTCTGGCGCTTGGCGCGTCCGTGAACCGAGTGCACAGCTGTGCTAGTTCCAGAAATAGACCAGTCCCACGCCGTATGATACCTGGTTGACATCGCCCTCTTGGCTTACCCAGGGACTGTCTGCTGCGTTACCACGCAAACGTTGCCAGTAAATTCCGCCGCCCAGGATCCACCGACGCCCGATAAGGAAGCTCAAGCCCATCCAGAGGTCGGCATTACTCAGACCACCGCCCGGTTCATATACTGGCAATCCGCTGTTGGCGCTATCGGCCGTTGTGATACCAAAATAACCTTGCATGGTTTTCGCATCGGTAAAACTCAACGAACCGCCAACGCTCACCAGCGCCCAGCGGCTGAGCGGCAGCATGATGTTTCCTCCCAGGGACAGACGGGTGCCATCGGCACTGTTGAAGCCTTGCAACAGATTGGCGGACACATGTATGCGCCATGGCACAGCGCCCTTACCGTACCACTGGTAGCTTACGAAGGCGCCGGCTTCGACGGTAGCACCAATATCGTGCAGGCTCGCTATGACCGCGTTGTCCGCATCCGAGCGTCCCGACCGGTAGCGCAACAGGGGCCCGGCATGCCAGTTTTTGTCGTTGACGAGGTTGAAGCTCGCCAGAGGGCCGAGCAGAAACACGTTGCGCTCACTTTCGCCGAACTGGTAGCGAAAGAAGGGTGCCACGCCGATGTAGTTTGACTTTGCCCCCACGAAATCCGGCGTGGTACCCACCCCGAACCCGATCATGTTCGGCAGTCTGGGTATGGTCGGCATCGGGACCACTGCGACGTCACCCGCCCGGACTACTACCGGCGCGGCGAGGCTCAGCGCCAGAACCGCGGCCGCCAGAATGCCGCGAAATCTGTGGCGGTTGAAAAACTCAATCATTGCGCAATTTTCCCTTTGTCTTTCGTCAAGTTCGTGAATGCCTCGAATTAACCGCCCTGCCCGGCTGTTCCGGCAGACGTTTCGATCGATGCGAGTTTCAGGAAGGCGGCTTCATCGAGGATGTCAACGTTCAGCCGGCGAGCCTTGTCGAGTTTGGAGCCGGGTTCGGCGCCGGCGACGACGTAGTCGGTCTTGCCCGAGACGCTTCCCGTTACCTTGCCGCCGAGCGCTTCGATGCGCTCCTTGGCTTCCTCGCGGGTCATTGAATCGAGCGTGCCTGTCAATACGAAGTTTTTACCCGCAAGAACGCCCTTCGAGTCCGGATTCTTCGCGGCGGCCGAATTGTTTCCTGCGTGAATGCCGGTGCGCTCGATCCACCGGTCGATGGCAAGGATACGGTCGCGATGATCCTTTTCGACGGCAAATTTTGCCAATGCCTCCGCAGTCCGCACCGAAATGCCCTCGGGGGCTTTTTCCGGCCCGTTGATGTCGGCAAGCACTCCGAAATGAGTCAATTTGGTACCAAGGTTCTTTGCGGATTTTGCGCCGAGGCCTCCGATGTCGAGGTTCGCGATCAATTGGCCGAACGAGACTGCCGAACAGGCTTGGGGTGAAGGATCGGTTTCTTCGAGGGAGAAGCCAGTATCGGGCGTGAAAAAGGCATCGAGCGCCTTGCGGCTGTTTGCATCCGCGAAAAAATCTTCCACCAGGTAACCGACGGTGAGCCCGATGCCTTCGAAACAGGCGAGCACTTCCGCCGGGCAGTCGCGCAGGTATTCCAACCGTCCCAAAAGGCGGGCCAGTTGTTTCGCACCCACCTCCCCTATTTCCGGAATCCCTATGGCGTTGAGGAAGCGCGCGAGCGGCAGCTTGCGGCGAGCATCGATCGCGGCCATGAGATTGGCGGCGGAAAGTTCGGCATAGCCTTCCAGTTCGCGGAGTGTTTCGGCCTTGAGCCGGTACACGTCGGCGAGCGTTTTTACATGCCCGGTTTCGACCAGCATGGCGCAGAGCTTTTCGCCGAAGCCGTCAATGTCGGCCGCCCGACGCGAGACGAAGTGTTCGATCGAACGGGCAAGCTGGGCCGGACACTGCATCTTGCCGACGCACTCCCACACGGCAAGCTGGACCTGCGCGCGCTTGCCGCCCTTGCCGCGGCTCTCGCGGCTGCGCCGGCGCACGCCCGAACCGCACACGGGACAGGTGTCGGGCGGGCGGGGAAATTCGACATCGGTGGGTTTTTCATCGAGGACTTTCACGACCTCGGGGATGACATCGCCTGCCCGGCGCACGATCACGCTGGCGCCGATCCACACGCCTTTTTTCCTGATCTCGTCGGGGTTGTGAAGCGTGGCATTGGAGACGGTCACGCCGCCGACGAACACCGGTTCGAGTCTGGCGACGGGAGTCAGCGCGCCGGTGCGCCCCACGTTCCATTCCACGTCGCGGATCCTGGTCGCGACCTCCTCGGCCGGAAACTTCTGCGCGATTGCCCAGCGCGGCGCCCGCGATACCGCACCAAGTTTTTTCTGGGCCGCAAAGTCATTGACCTTGAACACGACGCCG
>CAZKOE010000209.1:0-4385 GCA_964554305.1 uncultured Gammaproteobacteria bacterium | reverse complement strand
TCGTCACCGCGCATGACGGCTTCACGCTTGCCGATCTCGTCTCCTACGAGCGCAAGCACAACGAGGCGAACGGCGAGGACAATCGCGATGGCAGCGATAACAACCTTTCGGCAAATTATGGCGTCGAGGGTGACACCGACGACGAATCCATTCTCGCCCTGCGCCGCCGCCAGCGCCGCAACTTTCTCGCGACGCTGCTGTTTTCGCAGGGCACTCCGATGCTGCTCGCGGGCGACGAATTCGCCCGCAGCCAGGGCGGCAACAACAACGCCTACTGCCAGGACAACGAGATCAGCTGGGTGGATTGGTCGCTACTCGATGACGGGCACTGCGACGACGTGGAATTCCTGCGCCGGCTGTTGAAGCTCCGCCGCGATTATCCGGTTCTGCGTTGTTCGCATTTCCTGCATGGCCGGGCGGAGGGCGAGCGTGGCCTGAAGGACATTGTCTGGCTTGCGCCCGACGCCACCGAGATGAACGACGAGCGTTGGCGGGACGGCAACGCGCGCACCGTCGGCCTGCTCCTGAACGGCAATGCGAGCTGGCCCGAAGAGGAAAGTCCGCAGCCGTCGGAGGAGATTCTGCTCGTTCTGTTCAACGCGGGCGGCGAGGGCATCGAATTCCGGCTTCCTGCCCTGCCGTTCGGAAGCGCCTGGACCTGTGTGCTCGACACCGCGCGGGAGACGCCGGCAGCGGACAGCCGGCATGCCTTCGACGTGGCCTACACGCTCGGCGGGCGCAGCGTCGCCCTGTTTCACCTGAGTGTGGACGAAGCACGGAGCGGATGATGTGACTGTCGCCGCGTGTTACGCACCGTTGCGGACGTGATTTTTCAATGAACGATGAGCCGCGGCTTGCGGCGCTCGCCGACGCTGCCGGGCTTGCGCGCGACTACAGCACCATCGGCGGCGATGCCTGCGTTGTTCCGGTGGAAAGTCTGCGGGCGATCCTCGAGACACTCGGCTACGCAACCGGGAATCCCGGTGAAACCCTCGCGTCGCTGGAGGCCGCACGCGCCGCCGAACTTGCGCCGCCGGTGGCGGCGAGCTTCGAGCCCGAGCCGCCGCGCGTTGCCTTGAATGCCGCGGCACTCGGCGCCGCCGCGCTTGAATGGACGCTTGCCGGCGAAGGGCAAATACACCGGGGCCGGTGCGCGGCGGACGAACTTGAACGGCGTGGCGACAAAGCCTGGCTGGTTTTGCCCGTGCTTGCGCCGGGTTATCATCGGCTCCGGATCGCCGCCGGCGGGAGGGAAGCGGCGACGCTTCTCGTCCGTGCGCCGGAGCGGGCCTGGGCGCCGGAAACGCCGGAGCGCGGTTATGGGCTGGCGATTCAGCTCTACGAGCAGATCGGCCCGGAGAGCATCGGCATCGGCGACTTTTCCGATCTCGCCGGGCTGGGCGAGGCTGCGGGAAGGCTGGGCGCGGCGACGCTCGGTCTCAATCCACTGCACGCGCCGTTTCTTGCTGCGCCCGAACGCGCGAGCCCGTATTCGCCGAGTTCGCGGCTCGCCCTCAACCCGCTGTATCTCGACATCCGCCGGCTGCCCGGTCTGACCGGTTCGCTGCGAGCGCGGCTCGCCTCGCCGGCATTTGCGGCGCGGGTTCGGACCCTCAACGCGCAGGTGCTGGTGGACTATCCAACGATGGCCGGAACGAAGCTCGGCATCGCGCGCGATGCCTTCGGGCGGTTTCGGGCGGCGGGCGGCGATCCCGCGTTCACGCAATTCTGCCGGAGCGCGAGTGTCGGCGTCCGCGACTGGGCAAGTTTCGAGGCTGCCGCCGTTGTCCACGGTCCGGATTTTCGCGATTGGCCTGCGCGCCTTCGCGGGCACGACGCGTCGGCGCTGGCGGCTTTTTCTGCCGGGCAGGAGAGAGATCTCGACTTTCATCTCTGGCTCCAGTGGCAGGCCGAGATGCAGCTCGGCGTGGCGGCGCGGCGAGGGCATGACGCAGGCCTGGCCATCGGCCTTTACCACGATCTCGCGCTCGGCGCCGATCCGGCCGGTGCCGAAGTCTGGGCGGGCGGAAAGGACTACGCCGCCGGTCTGAGCGTCGGCGCGCCGCCCGATCCGCTGAATCCACGAGGGCAGAACTGGGGCTTCCCGCCGCTGCATCCGCGGGGTCTGTGCGAGCGTGGACTCTCGCCGTTCATCGAACTCATCCGCGCGAACATGCGCCACGCGGGGGCATTGCGCATTGACCACGTGCTCGGTTTCAACCGCCTGTTCGTGATCCCGGCGGGCGGCAGCGCCGCCGATGGCGCCTACCTGCGCTATCCGCTCGATCTCCTGCTCGCCGTCACCGTGCTCGAAAGCCACCGCGCGCGCTGCCTGGTCGTCGGCGAGGATTTGGGAACCGTGCCGGCGGGCCTGCGCGAACGGCTCGCCGAACGCGGCATTCTTTCCCTACGCCTGCTGTATTTCGAGCGCGCGGACGACGGTGGGCCGCGTCGGCCCGAAGACTATCCCCGGGACGCCATGGCGGCCGTCGGCAGCCACGATCTGCCGCCGCTTGCCGGTTGGTGGCGCGAAGACGATTTCGACCGCAATGACCGGCTCGGCCTGTGGCCGTCCACGGCCCGGGCCGGGGCGGCGCGCCGCAGACGGCCCGCGGAGCGGACGGCGCTGGTCGAAGCGTTCCGGCGCGCCGGTTTGCCGGGCGCCGAGGCCGAACCGCCGACGGTCGCGGCCTATCGCTGGCTCGCACGCACGCCGAGCCGGCTCGTTTCCATTCAACCCGAAGACGCATTCGACATCGTCGAACCCGTCAACGTGCCGGGAACGACGGACGAGGAACCCAACTGGCGGCGCCGGCGTCTGCCGCCCTGGCACGAATGGATTGACGATCCGCGTTTTCGCGCCGTGTTGCGTGCCGTGCAAGAGGAGCGCATGGCCCGCGCAATCTCGCAACATCCCCGCTGATGCGGCCTGCCGTTTGTGACAGCGGGCGCTGAACGGCTCTGTCGGCGGTGCGGATGAACGCCACCGTGCGCTCGCCGGGATACATGCCGCGATGGGGCGAGGCGATCCACCCGGTACGATTTGTTTACGGAGCGGCGGTACACAGGCGCAGACTGGAATTGGCTCGGTCCTTGCGCTTTCTCCCGGCCGTTGTCCTCATCCCGGAGCATTGAAATTCGTTCCAGGGCAAGAGCCCGCGTAAATTCTTGACATTTGCGTTGCCAGCCGGCACAATTGACGTTGACCCAGCGGCATTCGACCCGTATATGAGACCTGACGAATCCACTGACGTCACTGGGCGACGCCGGCCCTTGGCTGCGCGGTCGACGAACTCAAGGCAGCCGCGCCGCGGGCCGTGGACCTTCGTTTTCATCCTCGTCCCGATGTTTGCCTTCGTCGCGCCCGTCCTCGCGGCGTCTGCCCGGGCCGCGCATTCGCAATCGGTCGCCAATCCGCCTGCCGCCATGACTCGCGGCGAAGTAGTGAAGATCGTGCGGCAGGAAATTCGCCGCGCCTTCAAGCTGCGCAACTGGCATCGCTACTCGAGTTACATTGACGAGTACACCGGCGCGGATGCCGACAGTTTGTTTTCGCTCTCCGCACTGGATCGCGCCACGGCCGTCGGCAACCCGAAATCGGCGGTGCGCGTCATCGTGTACGCGGATTACGAGTGCCCGTACTGCAAGCGATTCGAGACCGAAACCAGTGCTTTGCTGCATGACCGGTTTCATTCCGACGCGCTTTTCCTGTTCCGCTTCTTCCCGCTCGGCATACACGGCAAGATTGCGCGCACCGAGGCGATAGCCGGTGCCTGCATTGCCCGCATTGCCGGAGCCGACGCCTTTCGCAGCTTCACCGCCAAAATGTTCGCCACCGCCGCCGGCCAGGACGCCGACCATGAAAAAAGGCTGGCCGCGCTTTCCGATGCCGCCTTGCGCGACAGCAAGGTGGATCTCGATCGGAAAACGCTGAAACAGTACTACGACAACTGCACGACGGGGAAAACGGGCGCCGCGCTCATTGCGCCGGATGCCAGGTTCCGGGGCGTCACCGGCACGCCCACGATTTTTGTCGTCAACACGGCGCGGCACAGGGCCTGGCGGCTTGCGGGCGCGCTCCCGACCTGGGTTTTCGAGGCACTGATCAGCAACGTGATTGCGGATCGGCCGGGAAATTCCGATTGGGCCATTGAACAACATCGCGTAGAGGTGCCGGGCTTGTGAACCGGTGCGCCAACGATCCGCGGCGGATATTCCGCTTCGGCTTTTCTCGAAGATCAGGAGACCGGCTATGAGGGAGCTTCCCGTTTCGATCGTCAAACTCTTTTTGGTGTTTTGCGCCGTTCCGCTCGCATTGGTTGCCTGCGGTGGTGGCGGCTCGTCGAAACCGGCGGTGAGCGCCGCGAAATCCACCCTCGCGGTGG
>CAZKOE010000208.1:0-4388 GCA_964554305.1 uncultured Gammaproteobacteria bacterium | reverse complement strand
GGCGGCGGTCGAGGAAGGCATCGTTCCGGGTGGCGGCGTCGCTCTCGTTCGCGTGCTCGAGAAAATCAAGAATATCCGCGGTGCCGGTCAGGATCAGAACGTGGGCGTCGAGATCGTGCGCCGCGCGATGGAAGAGCCGCTGCGCCAGATCGTCGCCAACGCCGGCGACGAGGCCTCCGTGGTGCTCGCCAAGGTCCGCGACGGCGACGGCAACTACGGCTACAACGCGGCCAACGGCGAATACGGCGACATGGTCGAGTTCGGCATCCTCGATCCGACCAAGGTCACCCGCTCGGCACTGCAGAACGCGGCCTCGGTCGCGAGCCTGCTGATCACGGCCGAGGCCATGATCGCCGAACTCCCCAAGGAAGAAAAGGCGCCGGCCGGTGGCCCCGGCGGCGGCATGGGCGGCATGGGCGACATGGACTTTTAAGAACGAAGCCTCCGCAAACTACAAATCCAATGACTCAAAGCCCCGCTTCGGCGGGGCTTTTTTATGCCCGGAACCAAGTCAGACGACCAAGCAGATGCGGCCACAAGCTTCCAAAACTCTTTACTGTCTTGCAGATTTTCCCTGCACGGCTTCGGCCTGATTGGCTGCCTTCTCGGCATTTTTCATCTCGCGTAAAACCTGTTTCTCCAGCCTTGCAATCTCAGCCGGATTCACCGACATCGGCGGGGCCGCTTTTCCGGCACTCTTCATCTCGCGTTCAATCTGTTGCTCCAGTTGCGCCATCTCGGCCGGGTGTCATGTCGCTTTAGCCTCCTTGCGCATTGCCTCGGTCTCTTTGCGCATTGCCTCGGCGGCCTCCTGCATTGCACGTTGCTCGGCTTTCAATTGGGCCTGCTGCGCGGCCATTTCCGCCTGTGCCTTCCGAAGGCCGCTCCTAGCCTCTGCCGCCTCGGCCCGCTTTCGTGCGGCTTCCGCCTGATGAGCCGCCGCCTCGGCTTTCCGCTCGACCCCCTCACGCTCGGCTTCGGTCTGTCGAGCGGCCACTTCGGCCTGCTGCTCCGCGCGTTTCTGTGCTTCGCGCGCAACCTGCCGTTGTGTCAATGCCGCCTTCTCCTTGTGCCTTGCAACCTCGGCCTTCCGCATTGCACGTCGTTCGGCTTGCGACTGTGCCTTTTGGAGATCGATCCGCGCCCGCGCAGCTTGCTTTTCCGCCGCCACAACCTGTTGAGCCGCAGCCTTGGCTTGCTCGCGCGCCGCCTGGGCCTGACGGGCGGCGCGCGCTTGTGCAGAAGCCAAAGCGGGCGCCACCGACGAGGGCGGCGGCACGCTACTCTTGGCGAACGACGGAGCGATCAAAAAGCCGGGCGCTAGAAAAGCCGCTACGGCCAGAACGACGATAATTGCGATGCGTGTTTTCATGCCGATTTCTCCGTGGAATGGACGCATGCCGCCGGTGAGCCGGGCAATGCGGTGTGCAAGTTGTGAACGCGGCGCGGCCATGGCGGACGCGAAGTCGGGCAAGCGACTCGAGTGCAGCCGGGCCGCGCATTCGACGAGGCATTCGGCGAGCGCGCGCCGATCGCCGGTGTGTGCTGCAGCCCAATCGTCGCTGGCCAGCTCGGCGCCGGCGCAAAGGCGCGTGCGAGCCAACCAGTTGAGAGGCTGAAAAAACAGGAAAGCCCTCGTCAGCGTCTCGGCGAACCGCCATTGCGGATCGTGCCGCCGACAGTGCGCGAGTTCCTGGGCAAGGAGAACACGAAGCTGATTGGGAGCCAGCCGTTCAAGCGTCCACAACGGCAAGACGATTTCGCCGTTCGGCAAGGAAACCGGCCCCATGAGGGAGGACGAACTACTCAAGCGCGGCGCGTGACGGCTTCCCGCCTGGCGGGAGAGTTCGGCAAGCGTGTCGAACGCGGAACCGTCGTGCAGGCGCCTGCGCCCGACAAGTTCACGCCTGGCGGCGCGGACTCCGAAACCGACCCGCGCAAACAGCATGAGCGCGACGGCGAACCAGGTGGCAACGACAAACCAGAGCCAGTGTCGACCCGACCATGACGCAAGGGCAACAAGAACAGATGGCTTCGCAGGGCTCGCCTGTGCACGGTTCACCGCCGCATGAAGCGTCGGCGCCGCGCCGGCGATTGTCTGCTCCGCAATATTTGGCGAAGATCCGACAGGCCCCGGCTTCGGCAGGGACCGACCGGCCGCGATGGATTGCATCGGAATGGGCTGCGCCGGCACCGCGGCCGCGAGCTGCAGCCGTCCCTGCAAGGGCGAAGTAGCAAGGACCGTTTGCAACGACGCGGTGACAATGGCGCCGAAGAACGCCGCGCGCCAGAGTCCCGTGAGCAGCGCGCCTGAGCGGATGCGCCCGAACCGCTCGACGCCCCAAACCGTGGCCAGGAGCAGGCTGCTGTGCACGAGGTAGACCAGCAGCCAACCGACGGCCAGACTCGCCCATTCAGTCATCGCCGTGCTCCCGCTCGAGCAACTCACGGATCCGTTCGAGATCGCCGGCCCGCATTTCGGATTCGCGCAGCAGATGGCTCATCAAGGCTTTTGGGTCGCCTTGAAACAACGTGGCGACCAGCTCCGAAACCATGGAACTGCGCACCTCGCTCTCCTCCACTCGAGCTCGATACACCCGCTGCCGCCCCTCGCGGCGGCTCGCCACCACGCCGCGTCTTTCGAGTCGCGTGAGCAGGGTTGCAACGGTGGTATGCGCGAGTTCGCGCCCCGGACCCAGTTCGGTCTGAATCTCGGCGGTTGTAGCCGTGCCGCGCCGCCAGAGTACCCGCATCAGCGCGAGCTGAAGCGTGCTCAAATGGATGTGACGGCGCGCTTTCCGGCGACTCATGAAACCAATCTTCTACAGACGTAGTACTACTAATGTAGAACGGAATTTTCTCCCTGTCAATCAGGGGGCTCTGGGACCGACGGGACAATCGCAAGTTACGGGAATCGGGCCTTTTTTACGGGTTTGAGCCGCCCGATCTGCGGCAGACGAGCAGAACCGTGTCCACGTTTTTACCCGGAATCAGGCCGGGGGAAAACCGCAACGGCTTCTGGCGGCGCAAGCCAATCGGCATGATAACCCGGTTGTACCAGCGCATCGCCTGCATGCGCCGGTGCACGAGAAACCACATGCCCAGCTCGAGCAGCCACGCGGATCGCGGCTGCATGCCGTAGGCCGCGCTGTGTTCCACCGTAAAGCCATGACGGTTCAGTTTCGCAACCAGGTCTCCGGGTTCATAGCGGCGGCAATGACCGACGAAGGCGTCGAAGGCGGTCCAGGCGCTTGCAAACAAGGGCACCGACAACAGAAGCGTGGCACCGGCTTCGCTCACTCGCGCAAGCTCGGCGAAGGCCGCTTCGTCGTCTTCCACATGCTCGACGATATCGAAGGCACAAACGCAATCGAAGCTGCCCGAGACAAACGGCATGGCGGTGATCGAGCCGACGACGGCATCGGCGCCCCGCGCACGCAGACGCGTCACCGCCACCGCGCTCAAGTCCAGAAACCGAGTGCCTTCGAGCGGAAAACGCGGGCGCATGCCCGGGGCGACCTCCAGGCAGGCGCGGGCACCGCCGGTCAACTCACCGACCAGCGCCCAGGTGTTGAAATGCCACGGTTCGACCAGCCACGCGTCGCTCCATAACGCATTGTAAAAATCGCGGTTTACCGCGCGCATCCCCGCCTCGTCGCAAATCTCCGAAACGGCATTTGCCACGCTTTACCTCCGGAAAGCCAGGAGCCCGACTCACGATCCGAGTGGCCCTTTCGAATCGCCGACTTCTCTTGCTATTATGCTCAAGTGGAGACGTACAAATCAAAGGGGAAATTACCATGATGGATTTGATTCGCATTATTCTTTCGATCCTCATCCCGCCGCTCGGCGTGTTTCTCCAGGTGGGCCTCGGCCTGCAATTCTGGATCAATGTGCTGCTCACGATTCTGGGCTACATCCCAGGCGTGCTGCACGCGATCTACATTATCGTGACTCGCGACTGAACTCATGTCGTCCGTCGCTTCGAACGGATTCCCGGTCACCGATTGAGAGGCGCCGCCGGCCGGGCGGATCCGTCGGGGCAATCAGTCGGAGAGAGCCCGGGACTCCCGTGCTTCGGCGGCGGAAATGTCGAGGACGAGGTCGCCGTCGCGGATGGAAACGGCGACCCAGCCGCCGTCGGCGAGGCGGCCGAAGAGAAGCTCTTCGGCGAGCGGCGCCTTGATGCGCTCCTGAATCACACGCGCCATGGGCCGAGCGCCCATCAGGGGATCGTAGCCGTGCTCGGCGAGCCAGCGCCGGGCGTCCTCGTCGACGTCCAGCACGACCTTCTTGTCTTCGAGCTGCGCTTCGAGCTCGATCAGGAACTTGTCCACGATACGCAGGATGGTCTCCGGCGCGAGGCGGTCAAACTGGATGACGGCATC
>CAZKOE010000207.1:0-4403 GCA_964554305.1 uncultured Gammaproteobacteria bacterium | reverse complement strand
ACGTAGTGCGTGTAGAGCGGATAGGCGATCGCGGCAAGGATCACGGCGATGACCACCACGATCATCAACTCGATGAGCGTAAACCCGCCTTCGTTCCTGCCCCCTCTCCCTTGACAGGAGAGGGTTGGGGTGAGGGTGAAAGCGGCTGCGCGCCGCTCTGCGGCACGACCCCTCACCCCGGCCCTCTCCCACAAGGGGAGAGGGGGTATGAAGTGCAACAACCGTAGGCCGGCATAAGCCGTGCAGCGGCGTTGCCGGCGTTCGGCTACATTCGTCGTCCAACCTTGCCGGCTTGTAGTATTCATCAGCGCAACTCCTGCCAGGACATTTGCACCGCCAAGTTACCGGAGGGAGTGTTGAGCCGCACGATTGCGGGCTTGCCCTCGCCGGTGTTCGTGATCAGCCAGGTACCGCCCTGGTAGGTGATGAAGCCGGGGCTGCCGACCGCGCCCAGGGTGATGCCCGAGGTGATGTAGGTCTTGCCATCAATCGTGATCGTCTCGAATTTTCCGTTGCCGGTGGGATCGAAAATCTCGAAGGGAAGCGGCCCACCTGTTGCCGGGTCGAGCGCCATCGTCCAGCCGGTCTGTGCCGCGGCCTGACAGGTCAGCCCGGACGAACTGCTCGGAATCGTGGTATTCACGAAAAACACGCCGTTGCGCAACACCGGGTTGAAAACGACCTTCTCGCCCTGATCGCCCTTGTCCGGAGAAACCAGGTCGAGATACCAGCCGTACTGATGCGGCGTCGCACAACCATTGGGCAGGCGCGCCGTCGGCAGGTCCGCCCAGCAAACCGGCGTGCCGGAAATCACGCGGTTGTTGTTGACACCGCCCTCGACGGTTTGCGTGGTTTGCTCGTACAGTACGCTTTGCATCGCCAATTTACCGCTACCGCGCGGGTAATCCCCGGACGGTCCGGTCGCGAGGCTGGCGTACTCGAACGCGCGGACACCCCGGTTGGCTTTCATCGTGTTCCAGGCGCCGAGATTCCAGTCCCAGATGCCGTAAATGCTTTGCACGCCGGCGGGCAACAGATTCGGCGCCTGCTGCGCATCGGTGACGGCCGCGCCGGTTCCGAATTCGACCATCACCCGCGGGCCGAAGCCCGCGCCGGGAACCGAGAGGACCAGAAGCTTGGTCGTGATCGGTTGATCCGTACCGCTGGCATTGACGGCGCTGAACAACGGTCCGCCGGCGGGCGTATAGGCCGTCACCTTCCAGCCGGCGGCGGAACTTGAAGTCAGATCGAAGCGCCAGACGTTGCCGAAATAATCGCCGGCATAAACATAATCGGCCGTGTGATCGCCATTCAGGTCCACGGGCGTGACGAAGGCGATGCCGTCCGGACGGTTCAGCGCCTCCGGATCGTTGCCCGGGCCGTAGCCCGTCTTGAGCTCGCGAAACGTCACCGTGCCGCCACTGACTATCCCGATGAAGATCGAAGCGACGCCGGTCGCGCTGTTGAAGCCGTTGCCGAAAACGAACCCCCACTTGCCGTTGTTGAAGCGGGTGATGATGGGCGTTCCGAAAGTATAGCCCAGGTCCTCGCCGCAATTCGCATCGCCCACGCAGCTGATATTCCCCGGCCCCCACTCGCCGATTACCTCGCCCGCATCGAAAGTCTTCGGGTCGGTGACGTTGAGGGCGAATATGGACTTGCCGCCCGCGCCCTCGCCGCCGACGAGCCAGGTCTGCCATTCGCTGCCGTCGTAAAGATCGGCCACCGCCGGCGTTGCATTCACGAAGAAGCGATGCTGATTCTGATAGTTCGGATTCGCGTAATTCTTCAGATTGACATAGACGGCCTTCGGCACGTAGGCGAGAACTTCGCGGCCGGGCGTGCAGCTTCCGGTCGCGGTGGGCGAGGCCGCGCAAAATCCGTGCAGCATGCCGTCGTTCGCGCCGGCGTACACGACCGGATAGCGATTCGCATGATCCGCCTCGAACTGGCTGTATTTCACGCTCGCGCTGTTTTCGGGCGGCGTCGCGGACGGATACAGAAAGTTTGCCCAAGTCGCCGGGTAGTCCGCATCCGGCTTGCCGGCGTAGATCGGGCTCGACCGTACCACATCGCCCAACACCGAATCGCGCTTGCGCAGCTTGCCGCCGAACCCGGCCTCGGTCGAACGCACGCCGCGAATATAGTTGACGATGTCGGCTCCACCGATCGCCGATACAGCCGCCGCGGCGAGTCCCGTCGCCGTGAAGTCCACACCCGCCGAACCGTTCCAGGTGACGATGTTGCGGCTCGCGGGATCCTGCGCCGTGGCCGTACCGCCATTTCCTATCTGCGGGCAGGCGCCTCCGGTCAGATCGCAGCTCCCCGACCAGTCGGCCGTGCCGGTAGTCAGGAAAGCCGGTATTCCCGCCGTCCCGTTGGCCGGAGTAATGACTACCGGAAGGGCGAGCAAATCGCCCCACCAGTTCTGCGGATGAAACAGTGCCTGGAACACCTGTTGCTGCGTGCGCGTCTGCCCCGTCTTTTCCGTGTTGACGGACAGCGAGCTTGCCGCACCGGTGCGGTTCACGATGTCTATCAGCGCGTCGCTGATCGCCTTGTACAGGGCGGTCGGAGTCGTTGCGCTCGTGAACACGCCGTGCCCGTCTATGGCCGCGTGCCAGGTGTCGTCAATTTTTTGTGGCGTGGATTCGCTGCCTCCGTTGCAGTTGTTGGCATTGTCGCCGGAACCGCAGGGCGACGGCCACTCCACGGTGCCATCCACCAACTCCTGAAACACGGCCTGTTGCGCGGCCGCCCGGCCCACGCCAGGATTATCCTCCAAGTAGCCCTCGACGAGCGACGGCGTCAAACCCAGGCCCACGGTGAAAGTCACCAGGTGCTGCCAGAACCCAGCATCGCTCGAATTGGTCGGCACGTTGTTCGCAAGTCCGTTCTGAAGATCGGTCTCCCAATACTTCATCGCCACGTCGGCGAGCGTGTTCTCGACGCCGTCTTTGAACGGAGCAGCCGGCTGGTACTGATAAGCGGCATGGCCCGAGGAGGCCGCGATCGCGGGGCCGATCTCGCCATCCACATTGTGCGGATGCACGGTATCGCCGGTCCACTCGCCATCGGTCGCGAGGATCACGTAGTTGGCGCGGCAGGAAAGCGGCGTGTGACTGTTCACGGCTTCCGCCGTCGAATTACCCCAAGGTGCCGCGCCCTCGGTGGCAGATTGCTGAAACCACTCGCCCACATTTTGCAGTGCCTCCCGGTTCGGCGTGCCATTCATGAAAATCGGCTGGGTGTAAAGCGTGTGCAAGAACTGATAGCGATAGCCGGCGGTACCGCCGAGCTGGGTGAAATCCTCCGTGTTCTTAATCTCCGCCCCATCTTCGTTATCATCCATCGTGTTGATGACGCCGTAGTCCACGCGGAAGCCGGTCGGCACCTGCATGAAGGCGATGCCGATACCGGCCTGCGTCGCGAGGATGTGCGAGCGGTAATACTGGTACCAGTTGGCGAAGTTTCG
Source organism: uncultured Gammaproteobacteria bacterium (assembly GCA_964554305.1). Taxonomy (GTDB): domain Bacteria; phylum Pseudomonadota; class Gammaproteobacteria; order JAKDMP01; family JAKDMP01; genus JAKDMP01. The sequence continues at coordinate 928 of CAZKOE010000207.1, read as the reverse complement.
CAGCGCCTCCGCAGGTGTGCGCGTGATTTTCGTGCCATCGGCCTCAACATAGACGTAATCGCCGCTCGCATCAGTATAGGTGTGATACGGCGTCGCGCCCGAGCCCAATGCCGGCGGCGGCGTGCACACGTTCGTACTCACGATGCCATCGGAATTGGGCGTAGCCGTCGCCGGACAGATCTGCACGCGCTCGTAGTTGCCTATCGTCGTATAGTCACAGGTTTCGTCGTATCTGGGGCCGGTACAAGTTCCCGGCCTCGGGCCGAGGTAATTGAAATAGGTCGCCGGCCAGAAGCCGCCGGCAGGCGCCCCGGCAAGCACCGTGATCGTCTGGGCGCCGTCTTCAGTCGTACAAGTTGTACCGCCTCCCCCTCTACGATGATGGTGATGACGCTCGCAGTGTTGGTAGGTATAGGTAAACGAATCGGTGCCGACAAATCCGGGATTCGGCGTGTAGGTAAATCGGCCGTCGCTATCCAGGCCGGGAGCGCCTGTCGCCGGTGATGTCAAACTGCCCTCGGCCGGCGCGTTAACAAGAGTGTAGTTACTGTTGTCACAGCGAAACTGGCAACCCCCGCTGAGGTTGCCGCTGACCGGCTGCCCTTCGCAGGTTACCAATCCGTTGCCGTGATAATCGGCAGTGCAGCCCTCACCACCGCTGTTGCCGACGTATCCGTTCCGTGGCGTATTGTTGTAACTGCTTCCCCCCGAATCGTTCCAGACCTCGATGTCGCGAAAGCCGGCGCTCGTCTTGGCCGGATTAAGATAAACCTTGGCCGGATTGGCGGGAGGCAGAACATAAATCCCCACACTGTCGTCCCAATGGCAGGTGGATTTGAAGTCGGGGAGCGGAGAAATCGCCGTCGTCGGGACGGGACTACCTGGAGGACTTTCCGGATATTTCGCGGCGCAGGCCCAAGGCGTGTAG
>CAZKOE010000206.1:0-4411 GCA_964554305.1 uncultured Gammaproteobacteria bacterium | reverse complement strand
CTGACGCCCGGAACGACCGCGCAGCTGGTTGTCAACCCGCCGCGACTCGTGCCGCTCGGTGCCGATGATGTGAAGCCCGCCAGCCTCGAGCACCTGCTCGTGACGCTTCTCCCAGGCCGCGCGGATTTCCTTGCGCTTGGCCTCGTCGTCGCCCGCGGCCTCGAGTTCCTTGTCGGGGTTGCCACCGAGGACGATGTCGGTACCGCGCCCGGCCATGTTGGTCGCGATCGTGACCGCACCCGGCCGGCCCGCCTCGGCGATGATCTGCGCCTCGCGCTCGTGCTGCTTCGCGTTGAGCACGTTGTGCGCAATCTTTTTCTTCTTGAGCAGATTCGAAATCACCTCCGACACCTCGATCGAGGCGGTGCCGACGAGCACCGGCTGGCCGCGCTTGCGACAATCCTGAATGTCGGCGACGATGGCCTCGAACTTCTCGAGCGCGCTCATATAGACTTGGTCGGGATTGTCCACGCGCGCGATCGGCTTGTTGGTCGGGATGACGACGACTTCGAGCCCGTAGATATCCTGGAATTCGTAGGCTTCGGTATCGGCCGTGCCGGTCATGCCCGCGAGCTTGTCGTACATGCGGAAATAATTCTGGAAGGTGATCGAGGCGACGGTCTGGTTCTCGGCCTCGATGTGCACACCCTCCTTCGCCTCAACCGCCTGGTGCAGCCCCTCCGACCAGCGCCGGCCCTCCATCGTGCGCCCGGTGAACTCGTCGACGATGACGACCTCGCCGCCTCGCACGATGTAGTCCACCTCGCGCTTGTAGAGGTGATGAGCGCGCAGCGCCGCGTTGACATGGTGCATCAAGGTCATGTTGTGGGCGGCATAAAGACTGTCACCGGCTTCAAGCAGGCCCGCCGAGCGCAATGCCTCTTCCACGTGTTGGTGGCCTTCCTCGCTCAGGTAAATCTGCTTGTCCTTTTCGTCGACCAGGAAGTCGCCCGGGGAATCCTTGTCTGACTGCGCCTTCAGACGCGGAATCAGCCGGTCCACCTTGGTGTAGAGCGCCGTGTCTTCGTCGGCCGCGCCGGAAATGATGAGCGGCGTGCGCGCCTCGTCGATGAGGATCGAGTCCACCTCGTCGACGATGGAAAAGTTCAGGTCGCGCTGGACGCGATCCTCGAGTGCGAACGAGAGATTGTCGCGCAGGTAATCGAAGCCGAACTCGTTGTTCGTGCCATAGGTGATGTCGCAGGCGTAGGCGGCACGCTTCTCTTCGGGTGTCTGGCCGGAAATGGTGAACCCCACCGTGAGCCCGAGCGCGTCGTAAACCGGGCGCATCCAGTTCGCGTCGCGCTGGGCGAGGTATTCGTTGACGGTGACGATGTGCACGCCTTTGCCGGGCAGGGCGTTGAGATAGGCCGGCAAGGTCGAGACGAGCGTTTTGCCCTCGCCCGTGGCCATCTCGGCGATCTTGCCGGCGTGCAGCACCATGCCGCCGATCAACTGCACGTCGTAATGGCGCTGGCCGAGATGGCGCTTGGCGGCCTCGCGCACCGCGGCAAACGCTTCGGGAAGCAGTTTGTCGAGTGACTCGCCCTTTTCCAGGCGGGCACGAAACTCGTCGGTTTTCGCGCGCAATTCGGCATCCGAGAGTTTCTCGAAATCGGCCTCCAGTGCATTGATCACGCCGACCCGGCGCGCCATGCGCTTGACCAGACGCTGATTGCGGCTTCCCGCAACGTTTTTAACCAGACTTCCAAGCATGGGCAGATAACAAACTGTGGGGTGGGCTGCGGAGCAGGATTCGGCAAGGTGCGCCTCGGCGGATCTTTGGCGCGCCTTCAACCTTTGATTTTAACAGGCCAGTGGTGTTCCCTCGCTTTTGACCGGATCGCGAAGGGAAATTTCAGTCGTTGCTCGCGAGCCGCTCCTGGCCCCGAACGAACGGTACCGGGTTGATGACCTTCCCGTCGTGGTGCACCTCGAGATGCACATGCGGCCCGGTGGAGCGGCCGGTCGTGCCGAGGAGCGCGATCTCCTCGCCGCGCCTGACGATCTCGCCAACGTGCACGAGTACCTTCTCGCTGTGCCCATACCAGGTGCTGTAACCGTTGCCGTCATTGATGATCACGAGCCGCCCGTAACCGAAATGCGGTCCGGCCCAGGTGACGACGCCGGAGGCGATCGCCCGCACGGGCGAGCCGCGTTCGCCGGCGAAGTCAATCCCGGGATGAAACGAACGCTCGCCGGTAAAAGGATCGGTGCGCCAACCGTAGCCGGAAGAAATCCAGCCATGCGCGACGGGTTCGCCGCTCGGCAGGGCTTCGGCACTGCTCTTGCGGTGCAAGAGCACGGCCTGCAACGCCTCGAGCTGGCTTTGCTCGTGCCAGATACGATGGCCGAGCGCCTGCGTCGCCATGCCGAGAGCGGGAAGCTCCCAGTGTGTTTCAACCGCGGGTTCCGGGCCGCCCTCGCCGGGCGCCTCCGAAAAGTCGAACCCGTCCTTCTGTAAACCGGCCAACCCGACGATTTGCTTGCCCATCGCATCGAGACGGTTCAGGCGCGCATCGAGCATGGCCATGCGCTTGGCGACCGCGTCTATGCCCGCCTGGCTTCGGGCCCGCAGTCGAGTCAATGCCGTATTCTGTCGCGCAAGCTTTTTCTGGAGCCCGGTCAGGCGGCTGTCGAGGCGGTGGCTGGAATGCGCGCGGCCGACGAAATACCCCCCGACCAACACGGTCAGCGCCAGCACTGCCACGGTGACCAGACCTCCCAGGACATGCCCCCGGTGCAGGGAGAAATGACGCCCGCCCGAACGGGTCCGCATTACAATCAGTACCGGTAAATTTCCCTCGGGCCAAATGCCTCGAAATTTCTCCCGCAGCGCCCGCATGTCAGCACTCTCCCTGAAGGGGCTGCCGGGGGATCTCACGGCGCAGGCGCGCCGCCTGGCGTGGCTCCGCGATCGACTGGTCGCCGCGCTCGGCGGGCAAGAAGGGGCCCATGTCGTTGGTGTCAGCCTCCACGGAAACAGGTTGACGGTGTTTGCCGACTCTCCGGCCTGGTGCATGCGGTTGCGCTACCGGGCGCCCGAATTGGAGGCGACGGTGCAGAGCCTGCTCGGTCAACGACCGCAAATCCGCTTTCGGGTTCAACCCCCGGCGTTCACCCGTGAACCGGCACCCCGCCGCGCGCTGCCCGAGTCCGCCGTTGCGGCCCTGGACGCCGCCGCCCGCAGCATCGAAAAAGGCGGCGCGGAGAATGGGCCGCTCGCCGCGGCTTTGCGCCGCCTGGCGGGGCACGACGGCTGAACAGCCGTCGGCGTACTGTCGAGTCAGCCTGCCGCCGGGCTCCACGCCGGTCCCGCGTAGGAAATGGGCAAGGCCTCCGGGTTTTCGAAGCTCACTTCCTCCCAGGCCTTGGCGTCGGCCAGCAGTTCACGCAGGATGGCGTTGTTGAGCCCGTGACCGGGCTTGTACGCCAGATAGCGTCCGATCAGGCTGCGGCCGAGCAGATACAGGTCGCCGACCGCGTCGAGCATTTTGTGTTTGACGAATTCGTCTTCGTAGCGCAGCCCGTCCTCGTTCAGGATCCGGAACTCGTCGAGCGCGATCGCGTTGTCGAGTGAGGCACCGAGGGTGAGGTTGTGGCGGCGCAGGTATTCGATGTCGCGCAGGAAGCCAAAGGTACGCGCGCGGCTGACCTCTTTCACGAAGGAGGTGCTGGAGAAGTCCACGAGACTGCGCCGCGTGTGCGTCTTGAAGACCGGGTGATCGAAGTCGATCTCAACCCCCACGCTGAAACCGTCGTAGGGTTCGAGCCGCGCCCACTTGTCTTCCTGGCGCACCTCGACCTTCTTCTTGATGCGGATGAAGCGCTTGGGCGCGTTCTGCTCCTCGATCCCCGCCGACTGGATCAGGAACACGAAAGGGCCGGCGCTGCCGTCCATGATCGGCACCTCGGGTGCCGAGAGATCCACGTAGGCATTGTCTATGCCGAGGCCGGCGAGCGCGGAGAGCAGGTGCTCAACGGTCGCTATCCGGGTTTCGCCCGAAACGAGGGTAGTGCCAAGCGTGGTATCGCCGACTCGAAGCGCATGGGCGGGGATATCCACCGGCGGATTGCAATCCACTCGCCGGAAGACGATCCCGGTGTCGGGAGCGGCGGGCCGGAGCATCATGAAGACCTTGCGGCCCGTGTGCAGACCCACACCGGTTGCGCGAATACTGTTCTTGAGGCTGCGTTGCTTTACCATGGGCGTTTTCCGATCGCAAGGCTACGGCGCCCGTGGGCGCAGCAGCGGAATTGTAACATAAACCGCGGCACAAGCTCTGTACACTTGCCCGCGGGCGACCCTTGGCTGCGCATACTTTACACCGATCGCCGGCGGTACACAAATATCCGCAACCAGGGTTCAATCCGCCTGGCGGCGCAGGAACGCCGGAATGTCGAGATAGTG
>CAZKOE010000205.1:0-4451 GCA_964554305.1 uncultured Gammaproteobacteria bacterium | reverse complement strand
CCGTTTTGAGTGCTAACGCCGGAGCTCCGCCGCCGGCAGCCCGCGTTGGGGGATGGCGGTCGGCTGCAGCGAATTGTTCGACGGCGGTGGCTTGCGCGATCATATGCTGAACCACAGCGGTCCCATAAAAAGTATCGCATGCGCGCCGAATAGAACTTAGCCCTGATATGCTTCTTGTGTGACAAAGCCGCACCATCATTGCTCGGGTGACTGCCGGGTGTAGTAAGCGCGTGCCGATCCCATAAGCAGTGTCAATGCGCGCACCCGCCCCTTAGCATCCTTGTGAAATATGACCTGCAAGCTTCCTACCGGAGGTTGAATATGAGCTGCAAGGAAACGTGTGGGGGTCAACGGCAAGAGTTGTGCGATGGTATGGCTGTGGCTCCCAATGGAGATGGCGCCATTTTTCACGCTGATGTTTACTGCATCAAGATTGGTGTCCGAAAGTCTTTGCTGCAAATCCATCGGCAATTTGTTGTCAACGTGATAGGTCCCGGCGAAATTCTTGAGTTGTTGCTGTTCGACCGAATCCAAGCGGATAGTCCGTATCGGCCTGTGAACGCGCCAGCCAAGCATATCTGCGACCGCGTTGCGTATTTCAAAGTATAGCTTGCGGCCATTTGCACCATTGGTCAGGATAACGAGCCCGTCGCCGTTCGCCAGATGGCCTTCGATCCATGCTTTGTAATCGTTGTTGGCGCCGCCCTTATAGAAGAAGCGGTTTGCGCCCGCACCTGCGAGGCCTACTCCCAGCCCAAATGGGCTTGGCGACACCTCGGTCATCATGTCCAAAGCGAGCGGTTTAGGCAGGAAATCGCCGCTACCCTGGTAGCTTCGTATCAACGCGCCAACGAACTTTCCGAGATCATTGGCGCTGGTCCATAGCCCTGAGGCCGCGGTGCCCGCGAACGTCTGCCAGCCGCGAGGCAACGCGACGAGTTTGCCCTTGCCGTTGTGAGCCTTGGCCACATTGGTAGTTTCGGCGGGCAACGGTTCGGCGAAGGTGCTCCGATGCATCCCGAGCGGACGAAAGACCTGGGTAGTCGCTGTCGCTTCCAAAGGCGATCCGGTGACGTTTTGCATCACCAGCTGTTCCACCTCAACGCCGCCACCAGAATAGTGAAAGCGTGCGCCAGGCTTGTAGATCAGATGCACGGGGTCATTCGCTGCAGGCCCTGTGCCATTCAGGGTCTGGAGCAATGTTGGGTGTGGCTTGCCTGGTGGGAAGTCCTTGAACCCGTGAACGTTTAAGCCGGAGGTATGCGACATCAGCATCCGCAGCGTCACGACAGCGTCGGGGAATTTAGGATTTGGCGGAATATGCCAAGACGTCAAGTAGTCGTCCACGTTGCGATCAAGATCGAGCTTGCCTTGCGCTACCAAGCGCAAGGTGGCCGCCGCCGTAATGACCTTGCTCACGGATCCAACCGAGAACAGGGTGTCCGCGTTGACTGCTTCGTTGCTGCCTGCAGCGCGCACCCCGTAACCAGCGGCAAAAACCACTTTACCATGCCGCAAAACGGCAACCGTGACACCCGGCACATGATAGTGCGCCATCCGCTTTCGAAGGGACCAGTGCGGCATGCTTTCGCCCACAGGCAGCACGCTCGGACGAAGATCGTGCACGAAGCTACCCAAATTGGAACTGGTGCTCTTCGCGGGCGGTGCGGGCGGCGTCTCCGGATGAGTTGGCGAAGAGGCGATCGACGCGATCGGTGTCACGCATAGAAAGACAAGCAAAATTTTCAAGGCGCTTTTCAAAGTCACTCTACTGACTCCTGATCTACGGAAGTCGTCGCTACAACGAAATCGGCGAGATACCTGGAACTCAAGCCGGCGAACGCTAACTATACGTCAAAGTGACGTATAACCGTGACGTATAACCTCGCGATTTGACGCATAACCTCGGCAAAGGGTAGCACGAAGCCCATGAAATGGGAAGTCTCGGAAGGGATTGCGTCGGCGAATGCGTCATCCGTACCGATCCGTGTCGGCGGAAGTTGACTGCACCCGCTCCGGACTGGATCTGCTCATTGCTCCGATGAGCTTCCTCCGTTGCCGAAGAACTTTTGGGCGGAGGGGCTTTGGGCCTTGCGCTTGGCGGCGCAGAGATGGGCGCGCTCGACGGCCTGGGCGAGGACGCGCTTGCTGCCGGGATGGGCGGCGAGTTTGGGCCGGAAGAAGGCTTCGACTTCGGCGACCTGCTTGTCGTTGCAGAAGTCACCGGCGATCCTCGGCAGGAAACCGCCGAAGTCGCCGGGCAGGCGCTTGGCGATAGCGGCGTAGTTTTTCTGCACCCATTGCCAGGTCGCCGCGCGGGTTTCCGGCTGACCCATCTGGCCGAAGATCACCGTCGCCACCTCGTTGCGCTTGAGGATTTTGGGCTCGAACACCATGGCCCGCACCTGCTTGGCGAGCTTGGGATCGGTCGTGCTCACGAGGGCATCGAGGCTCGCGTTGCGCACGAACGGCGTTTGCGCATCCTTGAAGGTTTTGAGCAAGGCATCGAATACGGGTTTGCCATCGTCACGGACGGCGACACGCAGGGCGAGCGGAACGAAATCGGACGCGAGCGCCTGGGTGTCGAACTGTCCGTTGCCATCGCCCTTGCCGTTCAGGCCGAGGACGCGCTCGCCCGCCGCCGCCGCGGCCTTGCGCACGGCCGGATCCTGGCCGGTACGAGCGAGAAAGGCGGCCACGCTCGCGCCGAACTGGCGCTCGTTGTCGCTTGCCGGCGCGCCACCAGGTTTGAAGTCGCCGGCGACCTCGTAGCCAGCGTAGAGCTTGCGCGCCCAGGCCTCGACGCCCGCTTTCGCCTTGCCGCTCACGAGCCGATCGCGGGCGAAGGAGACGAGCCGCATCGGCTCTTCGGCGACGGCGTAGTGTTTGGAATGCGTGAGCGGCGCAAGTTCGCGCATCGCCTCGCTCGTATCAATGCTGCCGTCGTCGAAAGCGCCCTCGATGCTCGCCGCGAGCACGAGCTGGCCGACCGGCGTCAACTTCTGGAAGGATTGCGCCAGCGCGTCGTAGCCTTGCGGATCGAGTGCCCACTGGTAGTAGCCGTGGCCCGCGGCGTTCGGCATGAACCAGGTCGGCATGCTGCCCGCGTCCAGCGCCACGTCGGCGCTTTGCTTGTCGAGCATCGCGCACTGATGGTAAATCTTCCCGCCCGACGCGTAACGCATGCACACCGGGATCTGCCATGTTTCGCCGTGGCGGTTGCCGCTCGAGCCGATCGGGAAATAGCGCGACTGCGCGAGATGCACGACGGGCTGGCCGTTTTTCTCCACGAGTGTCGCGTGGATCATCGGCAAGCCGGGCTGATTGAGAAAGGTCTTGAAGGCCGGCCCGACGTGCTTGCCGGAAGCCTTGGAGATCGCGTGAAGGAAGCCCTCGAGTGTGCCGCTCCCGTAGGCGTGCGCGACGAGATAATTGTGCATGCCCTGGCGAAACTTCTCTGGGCCGACGTAGTGCTCGAACATGCGGATCACGGCCGCGCCTTTCTCGTAGGTAATGCCGTCGAAGGCGTTTTTGATGTCGCCCGTGCTCTTGATCGGCTGGCGGATCGCGCGCGCCGAGACGAGCGAATCGGCGCCCATCACGCGCTGGGTGGCCTCGAAGGCACTCATCTTCGGATGCCAGTCGGGATGAAGCTTGATCATGACCTTGTTGGACATCCAGGTTGCAAAGGCCTCGTTGAGCCAGATGTCGTTCCACCATGGCACGGTGACGAGATCGCCCGTCCACATGTGCCCGAGCTCGTGCGCGGCGACGCCCCAGAAGGCGCGCTTCTGGTGTGTCGGCGCCGTTTTCGGATTCATCAGCAGGAGACTCTCGCGGAAGGTGATGGCGCCGGCGTTTTCCATAGCGCCGGCGGCAAAGTCGGGGACGGCAATGAGCGAAAGCTTGCGCCACGGGTAGGCGATACCGTAGTAGTTCTCCTCGGTGGTCACGATCTCGCCCGCGTGCTGCAGCGCGTAATGGATCAGCGAACCCTTGCCGGCCGCCGTGACACCGTAGAGCGGCACCGGGCGCTTGCGCAGCTTGGTCGGTGCAATCGGCGGACCCGCGACGATGTCGAGCGGGCCGATGTTCCAGTCCACGAGATAGGTCGGCAGGGGATGCGTCGTCATGAACTGCCACTTGACCTCGTCCTTGCCGACTTGCGTTTTTCCCTTCACCGGCGTGTTGGCGACCACCTTGTCGCCCGCGGGCACGGTAAAGCTCAGGGTGAACGGTGTCTTGAACCGCGGCTCGTCGAAACAGGGAAAGGCGCGGCGCGCGGCAATCGCCTCGAACTGGGTGAACACGTAGTGTTTGCCGTCCACGGTGTCGGTGTAGGCGCCGAGCAGGCCCGGCGAATACGGGTTGGTGAAGTCGAAGACGAGCGACGCCTTGCCGGGCTTCACGGTTTGCGGCGGCACGAGTTTGACGACGCCGGCCTTGATGAC
>CAZKOE010000204.1:0-4460 GCA_964554305.1 uncultured Gammaproteobacteria bacterium | reverse complement strand
TGGTGGAACTCATGTAGATCATGTTTTCCACGCCGTTCACCTGCTGCTCGATCGGCTGCGCGACGGTATTCTGGATGGTCTCGGCGGTCGCGCCGGGATAGGTCGCGGTGATGGTGACGGTGGGCGGAACGATATTGGGATACTGCGTAATGGGCAGGGTCAGAATCGAAATCAGGCCCGCCAGGACGATGACGATCGAGATGACGGTGGCGAAGATGGGCCGTTCGATAAAAAACCTGGAGAACATGGCCCTGCCCGGGTCAGCGAGAGGCGGTGGCAGTGGCCGCCTTGCCGCTCGATGACACGTTGGACGGCACGTCGGAGGTGATCTTGACCGTCATGCCCGGCTTCAGCCTCATGAAGCCGTCGGTCACCACGCGATCGCCCGCGGCGAGGCCCTTCTCGATCAGCCAGTCGGTGCCCTCCCAGCTACCCGCCTTGACCGGCTTGATCGCGGCCTGATTTTTCGCGTTCACCACGAAGACGAACTGGCCCTTGGCGTTTTCCAGCACGGCGCGCTGCGGCACCAGGATGGCGTGCGGGCGCACCGCGCCTTTCAAGACCACGCGCACGAACTGGTTCGGAACCAGCTGGCCGTCCGGATTGGGGAAGATGGCACGCAACTGGATGGTGCCGGTCGTGGGACTGACGACGTTGTTCTTGAAGTCGAGCTTGCCGGTCCGGGTGTACTTCGACCCGTCGCCAAGCGCCAGCGTCACCTGGTATTTGTCGTCCTTGGGCGGAGCGATCTGCCCGGTGTTGATGGCCTTCATCAACTTGAGGTAATCGTTGTCGGCGAAACTGAAATAGACGTAGATGGGGTCGGTCTCGATGATGGTGGTCAGCGGTGTGCTCTGGCTCGCCCTGACGAGGCTCCCGACGGAGAAGTTCGACTTCTGGCTGAGCCCGGAAATCGGCGCCGTGATGGTGGTGTAGCCGAGATTGATCTGCTGCTGCTTGAGCGCCGCCTTCGAGGCCTCGAGATTCGCCTCCGCGATCTGTACTTTCGAAACCGAGTCGTCATAGCGCTGCCCGCTCACCGCCCCCGTCTTGTACAGCGGCTTGACCCGGGCGAGTGTACGTCTGGCCTGATCGAGCGCCGCCTTCTTTTGCGCGACCACGCCCTGCGCCTGGCGGACGTCCGCCTCGTACTGGGTGGGATCGATCTTGAAAAGGAGCTGGCCCTTCTTGACGAAGCTGCCTTCGGTGTAGGCGCGCTTCAGGAGGATGCCGTTCACCCGCGGGCGAATCTCGATGGTCTTGTAGCCCTCCAGTTGCCCCACGAACTGCCACGTGATGGGCAGGGTCTGCGGCTCGACTGTCACCACCGATACCTCGGGGGCCGACGGCTTCGGCGGCGCGCTGCCGCCACAGGCGGCAAGCGCCACGGTCAGGGCAACGGCGGCTGCAATCCAACTACCTTGCTTCGATGCGAGACGAATTCCGGCTAACGGGCCTGCGCTTCTTTTCGACGATCCGGATGCAATATTCACATGCAGTGCGCCCGCTTACCATGCCTTGAGAGGTAACCAAGCTTCGGGCGGCTCGGCGCCGAAGACGGCAAAATCGTAGCAGAGCGAGCTCCCGCTGTCAACATATTTACGGCTGATACGCCCACCGGAAAGGGATTATTTCACTTTCATGCCGGGCTCGGCTCCGGCGTCGGGAGAGACAAGGAAGATGTCCTTGCCGCCGGGTCCGGCCGCGAGCACCATGCCCTCGGAGAGACCGAAGCGCATCTTGCGCGGCTTCAGATTGGCGACCATGACGACGAGCTTGCCGTTCAGGACTCCGGGCTCGTAGGCAGCCTTGATGCCGGCGAACACCTGGCGCGTTTCGCCGCCGAGGTCGAGCTCCAGGCGCAGCAGCTTGTCCGCGCCTTCCACGTGTTCGGCCTTGGCCACGCGCGCGATGCGCAAATCCAGTCTGGCAAAATCTTCAATCGTGATTTCATCCTTGATCGGTTCCATGGTTTTGTCCTTTGCTGGAGTGTTCGATGACGGGTGCGGCGCAAGCGATTCGCGTGAGGCGGCAAGCATCGCCGCAACGGCGTCTTTCTCGACGCGCCGCATCAGGTGTTCGTACGGCCGAATACGGTGACCTTCGGCGAGCGGCGTCGCAAGATCATCCCAGCCCAGCGCTCCCGTACCGAGAAATGTCTCGATGCGTGCGGCCGTGGCCGGAAGAACGGGCTTGAGCAGGATGGAGAGCTGCCGGAAGCCCTCGACGGTGGCGCCGCAAACCCGGTGCAATCTGCCTCCGGCCCGGGTTTCATCCGCGCTCGTCATCTCCCAGGGCCGTTCGTGGTCCCAAAAGGCGTTGACCCGGTCGGCCAGCTCCATGATCCGGCTCATGGCGGCACCGTAACGCCGCTTCTCGTAGTACTCCGCCAACTCCCGGCCGATCGCCTCGCCGTCGAGCAGCGGCTCGCCCGGGACGGGCATCTCGCCCCCGAAACGCCTGTGCAAAAAGCCCGCGCTGCGGCTCGCGATATTCACGAACTTACCCACGAGATCCGAATTCACTCGGGCGACGAAGTCGTCGAGGCTGAGATCTATGTCGTCCACGCCGTCGCCGAGCCTGGCGGCGAAGTAATAGCGCAGATACTCGGGATTCAAATGTTCGCGCCAGGTGCTCGCGAGAATGAAAGTGCCGCGCGACTTCGACATCTTCTGCCCGTCCACGGTGAGAAAACCGTGCGCGAACACGCCGTCGGGCGTCCGGTGGCCCGAACCCATGAGCATCGCCGGCCAGAACAGGGTGTGAAAGTAGGCGATATCCTTGCCGATGAAGTGATACAGTTCGCTGCCCGCTTCCGCCGCACGCCGGGCATCCCAGAAATCGTCGAAGTCGAGTTCTTCGTGGCGTGCACAGTAGTTTTCGAAGCTCGCCATGTAGCCAATCGGTGCATCCAGCCACACGTAGAAGAACTTGCCGGGCGCATCCGGGATTTCGAAACCGAAGTACGGTGCGTCGCGCGAGATGTCCCAGTCCCTGAGGCCGGCGTCGAACCATTCCTTGAGTTTGTTCGCGATGGCCGGCTGCAGGTGACCGCCCTGCACCCAACGCCTGAGTTCGGCCTCGAAGTCGCCGAGCCGGAAAAAATAATGCTCGCTTTCGCGCATCACGGGGCGCGTGCCGGAAACCACGGAAACCGAATCCTTCAGATCGGCCGGCGTGTAGGTGGCACCGCAGTTTTCGCAGGAATCGCCGTACTGATCCGGCGTACCGCAATTCGGGCAAGTGCCCCTGATAAAGCGGTCGGGCAGAAACATCCGCGCCTGCTCATCGTAGGCCTGCGCGATCGTACGCCGCGCGATGTGCCCGCCGGCCCGAAGCGCGCGGTAAATCTGCTCCGCGCGGGTGCGATTCTCCGGCGAGTGCGTCGTGTAGTAGTTGTCGAAGCCGACATGAAAGGCCGCGAGATCGGCGCGATGCGAAGCGCCCATCTCGTCGATGAGTGTCTCGGGCGTGGTGTTCTCGCGCCGCGCGCGCAGCATGACCGGCGTGCCGTGCGCATCGTCGCCGCCGATGTAGTAGCACTCGTGACCGCGCAGCTTCTGAAAGCGCACCCAGATGTCGCTCTGGACAACGTCAATCAGGTGCCCGAGATGCAGCGGCCCGTTCGCGTAAATCAACGCATTGGTGACGAGAATGCGGCGTTTGGGCATGGAAAAGGCGCGGAAAAGCGGCTATTTTGCCACAGCCGGGCGCGCCCCCACCCCACTGCGGTGACTTTTGCCGTGACTTGCGCGTGCTAAGCTGGATGAACTTCGCAAACGGTGATTCCCGATGCGCATCTTCCTGTTTTCCTGCCTGGCCGCCGCCGGCCTCGCAGTGGCCCTGCCCGCCGCGGCCGCGCGCCGCGCCCCCTCTTCGGCGACCGTCACGATCGTCATCCCCGCCTTCCCCGCCGCCAGCATCACCGCCGCCGTCAAAAAGGCCATGAAGGACATGCCCGGCTTCCGCTTCCGGGTCGTGCAGCCCTCCAATGCGGCCGACACCCCTAAAGCGCCACCAGGCGTGCTCAAGTTTGCTCCTGGCGAAATCAACGTTTCGACCAGTGCACAAATTGGAAAGATAATCTCCCTCTATCCGGCCACGTTGCCCAAGGACCGCAAGGGACAGTTGATCGTGGTAAAGATTTCGGGTATGTCACCTGCACAAAGCGTAGTACAACCCGACAGCAAGGCATTTACCTTGCACACAGGGGAACGCATCGTCCTCGTCAGGTCGCGATACGGCTGGGCGCGGGTGTTGCCCTATAACGGACCGAAGCTCAGCCATTGAGGCCATGAAAACGGCGCAGGAGACGCTTTCCTTCGAAACCGTCGGGCGCGGCGGGAAATCACTGGCGAAGTTGCACGCATCGTGAAGGCGGCAAATGTCGAAACCGGCCTGTGCCACGGGTTCTCGCGCCACACACCAGCGCCGGCGTCATCATTGCCGAAAACGCCGAC
>CAZKOE010000203.1:0-4486 GCA_964554305.1 uncultured Gammaproteobacteria bacterium | reverse complement strand
CGCTGCTGGCGCAGGAGAAGAAGCGGGTGGCCCGGATCTCCGGCGACACGCCGATCTACGACCTCATCGTCGGCCGGGGCGAGGGCGAGGTGCCGCTGAAGAAGCTGTCGTCGTACCTGCTCAAGCTGCCCCCCAACATCCGCGACGCCATCGAGATCAACACCCTCGACAAGCGGCTGCAGGCGCTCAGCACCCCCCGCGCCGCCATGCCCTCACCCCCCCTAAACTGGCATTGCAACCGCCGCCTCCGCGCGGCGTTTCCATTGCCTGCACTCGGGTATCAAGGTGAACGCAACGCCGCGGCAAGTGAAGCCTCATCGAGGCGGGCTCGATCCACGCGCAGGCTCGCCATCCCCTCGTCGGCGAACACGGCCACCTCCTCGACACCGGCGACGGCTTCCAGCCGTGCCGCGAGCCGCAGGGCCCCGGCCTCGTCGCGGACCCTGACGGAGAAAACGCGGCTTGCGAGCACGCGCGGCGGACGCAGGGTCGCAAACAGGGCGAACCACAAGGCCCCGACTGCGGCCACAAAAACGCAGACGCCCGGGATGCCGAAACGGCCGTGAATCCAGCCGCCCAGCGCACCGCCGGCGAAGATGCCCAAAAACTGGGAGGTCGAATACACACCGAGCGCCGTGCCCTTGGCCTCGGGGCGGGCAAGGCGCGAAACGAGTGACGGCAGAAGCGTCTCCATCAACGTCAGGGCCGCGAAAAAGGCGGCGAGCACCACGGCGAGCGGCCACAGCCCGCGCGGCATGAAGCCGAGCGCGAAGGCGGTGCCCGCGAGCGTCGCAATCGCACCCAGTGCGACCGGTTTCAGGCGCCCCCGCGACTCCGCATAGATCACCAGCGGCAACACGAGCAGAAGCCCTACGGCCAGCACCGGGAGATAAAACATCCACTGGGTGCGCGGTTTCAGGACCGAAACGCCGCCCACCAGAAGGGGAATCGCGAGAAACAGCGCCACCAGCATGGCATGCAGGGCGAAAATCGAGCCGTAAAGTCGCAGCAACCGACCGTCGCGGAGCACGCGTCCGATCTGTGCCGGCACCGGCTCCGTGTCGCGATGCCGCCGCACGACCGCCGGCGTGGGCACCGCCACCCACAACACGGCAAGCCCCGCAAGGCCGAGTGCGGCCGTGAGCCAGAAAATGCCGGAGAGACCGAGCCAGGCATTGACCACCGGTCCCGCGACGAGAGCGAGCCCGAAGGCGAGCCCCATGCCGATGCCGATGACGCCGATCGCCTTGCTGCGCTGCTCCACCCGCGTCAGGTCGGCCGTGAGCGCCAGGGTCGCCGCACCCACCGCGCCCGCGCCCTGCACGGCGCGGCCGAGGATCATCCAGCCGATATCGGGCGCGAATCCCGCGATGACGCTTCCGATGACGAACAAAACCAACCCCAACGTGATGACGCCCTTGCGCCCGAGCCGGTCGGAGGCGAGCCCGAAGGGCAACTGCAGGCCGGCTTGCGTCAGCCCGTAGATACCGAGCGCCACGCCGATCAGGGCCGGGGTCGCGCCCGGGAGCGCCTCGGCGTAGGAGGCGAAAACCGGATAGAGCATGAACAGGCCGAACATGCGCAAACCGAAAATGCCCGCGAGCGAGGCGGCGGCGCGCCTTTCGGTGCCGGTCAGATGTGTTTCACCCATGCACAAAACAAAAAGATTGAAATGGGGGGGCGCCCGGCGCCGCCGGACGTTCGGCGGCCCGGACCGGGCGGGCTCATAGTGTAGCCTGCGCGCCTCTTGCGCAACCCGGCGAGCAGGCGATCGTTGCTGCCGTAGCCTCATTCACGGCGGCGTTCATCGCCTTCGCGCTCGAACCCCTTGCATCCGAGCCCAAGAAACGATAAAGTGAATCGGCCGTTACGCTGCCGCGGCCATTGGGACAAGAGCAGCTCTTGCAAACCCGAGGGAGGGTTATGATGAAAATCGCAACACTAGGGGGCGCCTGCGCCCTGACACTGGCACTCGCCTGCACGCCGCTCGCATTCGCAGGCACCGGTTCGGCCCCGGCCAGACAGTCCGCGCAAACGCAGGCCCACACCCAAAATGTGCAGGACATGGCCGGCTACCGCGACTGGACGGCCGCAAAAATGCGGGCGGTGCAAAAGGCACTCATCGCCCACGGTGCCGACATCAAGGCCACCGGGCACTGGAACGACGCGACCCGCGCCGCCGTCGAGGCCTTCCAGAAAAAGCACGGGCTCAAGCCAACGGGCTTCCCGAACGAGGCCACGGTCAAGGCGCTTCAGGAAAAGCCGTCGGGTAAATAGCGGAATCGGAATCGGGCCGGCGGGCGCAAGGTCCGCCGGCCCCTTTGCCACATGGTGCCCGTGGCAACGAGCAGCAAAAATCCGGTGCCGGACGGAACCGGATCAATTTACAATGAGAATCCGCCCAGCGACCCGATGCCGTGTCCGACCACAGCCCGGCGCCTGCGGCAGGCGCACACATTCGCGCCGCCGGCCCGCAAGATCTGGCGGCCCTCGCCGCACTCGAGGAAGCCGCCTTCACCCACGACCGCATGAGCCGGCGCCAATTCCGCTATCTCCTAGGCCGGGGCCACGCCCGCACCTTCATTGCCGAGCTGCACGGCAATCCGATCGGCTATATCGTCGTACTTTTCCGCCGCAACAGCACCCGGGCCCGCGTGTACTCCATCGCCGTCGCCGCGGCCATGCGCGGCCGGGGGTTGGGCAAGGCGCTCCTCGCCGCCGCGGAATCGGCAGCGCGAGAAGCCGATTGCCACGGGTTGCGACTTGAAGTACACTCCCGCAATGCCAACGCGATCGCGCTTTATTGCAACTGCGGTTACCGCCAATTCGCGATCATCGACGGCTATTACGAAGACGGTGGAAGTGCGCTGCGTTTCGAAAAATCGCTCACCGGTGGCCGGCATGCATCCGATCCTGCCTGAGCGACCCACGGCGCCGCCTGCCCGCCACACGGCGTGATCGCGCCGCTCATCGTCATGGAGCGCGCCGATCGCCCGCCGGGCGACTGGCCGGCCCTGCCCCTGTTCGGCCCCGCGGATTATCTCGGCGGCAAGGAGGGCGCCGACGCACGCGGACGGCTCGTCATCAACCTCGCACCGAACTACCGATACCTTTCCACCGGCTACTACTGCTCGCTCCTCGCCGAGGCCCGCGGTCAACGGATCATCCCGAGCGTGCGCACCATCGAGGATCTGTCGCGCAAGGCGATCTACGGCATCGCGACGCGCGGTCTCTCGGAGCATCTTTCCCGACTGATGCGCGAACAGGCGGGTGAACATCGCCTCGTCTTCCACAGCTATTTCGGCTTCAGCCCGCTCGCCGGTTTCGGCGAGTTGTGCCGCCAGCTGTTCGAGCGATTCCCGGCGCCGATCCTGCGCATCGAACTGCGCAACCACGATGGCTGGCGCATCGGGCGGCTGGCGCTCGTGCCGTTCGCGCGCCTGCCGCTTGCCGAACGCGACGACTTCCTCGAAGGCTTCCGGCGCTTCGTCGGCCGGCGCTGGCGGCGCAGCCCGCGCACGGCGAACCGCTACCGCTACGATCTCGCCGTCCTGCACAATCCCGAAGAAAAACTGCCGCCCTCGGATCGGCGCGCGCTCGCGCGGCTGACCCGTGTCGGCCGGCGCATGAAGGTCAACGTGGAACTCATCACGCGCCGCGACTACCCGCGCGTCGCCGAATACGACGCGCTTTTCATCCGCGAAACGACGGCCATCAACCACCATACCTTCGCCTTCTCCACCCGCGCCTGGGACGAGGGCATTCCGGTCGTGGACGACCCCGACTCCATCCTGCGCTGCACCAACAAGGTTTACCTCGCGGAACTCCTCGCCAAGCACCGCATCGCCCACCCGCGCACCGTGATCGTGAACCGCGAGACGCTTGCCGATGCCGGGCGGACACTGGGCTTTCCCGTCGTACTCAAGATGCCCGACGGCTCGTTCTCGCGTGGCGTATTCAAGGCCGACGATGCCCCCGCGCTTGCCGCCATCGGCAAGAAGCTGCTCGCCGACTCCGAACTCGTGCTCGCACAGGAATTCCTTTACACGCCGTTCGACTGGCGAATCGGCGTACTCGCCGGCGAACCGCTCTACGCCTGCAAGTACTTCATGGCCCGCAAGCACTGGCAGATCTACGATCACTCCGGTAATCGAACGCGTGAGGGCGGTTGGGAAACGGTCGCGCTCGAAGCCGCCCCCCAGGAGGTGATCGCGACCGCACGGCGCACGGCGCGGCTCATCGGCGACGGCCTCTACGGCGTGGACATCAAGGAGCTGTCGGGGCGCGCGGCGGTGATCGAGATCAACGACAACCCGAACCTCGACGCCGACGTCGAGGACGCCGTGCTCGGCGATCGCCTCTACGAAAAGCTCCTCGCCGAATTCATCCGCCGCATCGAGCAACCGCTCTCCACGATTGGCAACGCCATCCCGTAGGCTGATGGGATGGTCTCCTCCCGCTCTCTTACGGCATCGTAATGTGCCAG
>CAZKOE010000202.1:0-4612 GCA_964554305.1 uncultured Gammaproteobacteria bacterium | reverse complement strand
GCCGAGGCGGCCAAGGTCATCGAGAATACCCAGCGCAGCGTCAACATCGCGCTCATCAACGAGTTGGCCATGCTGTTCGGCCGGCTCGGCCTCGATACGCAGGAGGTACTGGCGGCGGCGGGTACCAAGTGGAATTTCCTGCCTTTCAAACCGGGACTCGTGGGCGGACACTGCATCGGGGTCGATCCGCTTTACCTGGCCCACAAGGCGCTCGCGGTCGGCTACGATCCGGAGATCGTCCTCGCCGGTTGCCGCGCCAATGACCGGATCGGCGCCTACGTGGCCGATCGGGTGAGGGCGCTGATGGTCGGTAAAAACATTCCTCCGGCCGGTGCCCGGGCGCTCGTGCTCGGGCTGACCTTCAAGGAAAACTGCCCCGACGTGCGCAATACCCGCGTGGTGGACATTCTCGCGCGCCTGCGCGAACACGGCATGGTGCCCGAGGTATGGGATCCCTGGGCCGATCCCGCGCTCGCCCTTCACGAATACGGCGTGGAATTGTTGCAACGGCCGGAAACGGGGGCCTACGATGCGATCGTGCTCGCCGTCGCGCATCGTGAGTTCACTGACCTCGGCGCCGACGCCTTGCGCGCCTTCGGCAGGGCGAACTGCGTCGTCTACGACGTGAAGGCGGTCCTGCCTGCCGCCGCCTGCGACGAGCGTCTGTAGCCCGCCGGACCGGGGTCAGCGTGCCGGCTCGCCGTATTCGAAGCGCAGGCTGACGGTTTCCTCCAGGGCAGCCTCGACAAGTGCGTCGTAGTCGGGCAGGCGCTCGGCTTCGAGGGCGTCGAGTCGCTCGGCGTTCGTTCGCGTCCGTGGCCGGCGGGCGATCAGCGCGCAGCAGTCTTTGTAGGGTTCGATCGAGGTTTCGTAGGTGCCGATCCTCCGTGCCCAGGCGATGATCTCCTGCTTGTTCAGGCCGACCAGCGGGCGCAGCACCGGCAGCGTCGCCGCCGCGTCGAGCGCCACGAGGTTCGCAAGCGTTTGCGAGGCGACCTGGCTCAGGCTGTCACCGGTGACGAGCGCCGATGCCCGGCGCCGGCGGGCGAGCGCCGCGGCCGCGCGCAACATGAAGCGGCGAAAGAGCATGAGTTCGTAGCCGTCGCGTGTGCCGGTGAGGGCGAGGTCGAAGGGGATGTAGGGCACGACGTGCAGCGCGAGTGTCTGAGTGTAACGCGAAAGCCGCCGCGCGAGCCGCCCGACGGGTGTTTCGGCCGCACCATCGCGATCGAGATAGTTGGCGCTGAAGTGCAGGCATTCCGTCCGGCAGCCGCGCCGGGCCATGAGGAAGGTTGCGACCGGGGAGTCGATGCCGCCCGAAAGCAGGGCCAGCACTCGCCCGGACGAGCCGGCCGGGAGGCCGCCGAGCCCGCTCAGGCGCCGCCCGTAGAGGAGCAGTCGATCGGGATAGATCGCGATGTGGAAGGTGCGGTCGGGTGCGGACAGGTTGACGCCCTCCCAAGGGGTTTCGCGCAGGATGGCGGCGCCCCAGGCGCGTTCGAGCGCCTGGGTGGACAGTTCGCTGGCCGGATCGCGGCGTTCGACGCGGACGGCGAAGCGGGCGCCGGGGTGATGTTCGCGGCGGGCGAGATTCAACAGCGCCTCGTTCAACGGGCCCGCGAGCAGCTCCGTTGCGCCGCGGCCCGCCGTCTCGGGAGCAAAGCTCATCGCCGGGAAATAGGTGGCGATGCCCGGGATTTCGCCGAGCGCGGACAGGGCCTCCCCGACGCGTTTGCCGCCTTCCGCGATCTCGGCAAGGAGCCGCCCGCCCGTGCGCCGGACCGGCCAGTTCAGACCGAGCCGTTTGAGCCGCGCCACGATCTGACCCTGCAACCGGTTCTCGAATTCGGCGCGGTTGCGGCCCTTGAGTACCAGTTCGGCGCAGTGGATGGCGATCCGATCGGGTGTGTAAGTCGTCATGTCGCCCGCATTGTATCCACGCGGCATCGTGCCAAACGATTATGCTGTTATTGCATGGACGCACACGATCATGCTTCGCCTGCCGCCGCCACGAGCCTTCCCGCCTGGCGCGATGTCTGGCGACTGGCGCGCGCGCGAGTGCTGCATCCCTTGCTGCGCCCGCTGTACTGGATCTACGAGCGGCGCCTGCTCGGACAGATCGGCTGCGGCCCCGTTCCCGCGCATATCGGCCTGATACTCGACGGTAACCGGCGTTATGCCCGCGGCATCGGCATCGCCGCGCGCTTGGGGCACGAGTACGGTGCCGACAAACTGCGCAAGGTGCTCGAATGGTGCCTGGAACTGCACGTGCGCCATGTCACCCTGTTCGTGTTCAGTACCGAGAACTTCCGTCGCCCCTCCCAGGAGGTGGATTACCTCCTCGACCTCTTTGTGCGCGAAAGTGCGGCACTGCTCGAGGAGCCGCGCATCAAATCCGAACGGGTGCGGGTGCGCGTGATCGGCCAGCGCGAGCGCTTGCCCACGCGCGTGACCGACGCCATCGAGGCCCTGGAGGTTTCGACCGCCGGGCACGACGGGATGCTGCTCACCATCGCGCTTGCCTACGGCGGACGCGAAGAGATAGCCGACGCCGTCAAGGATCTGCTCAGGGAAGCGGCCGCGGCGGGGCGCTCGATCGAGTCGCTGATCCCCGAGATCAGCGCCGACGCCCTGGAGCACCATCTCTACACCACGGGCGTGCCTGATCCCGACTTCATCATCCGCACCAGTGGCGAGCAGCGCCTGTCGGGATTCCTGCTCTGGCAGTCGGCCTACAGCGAGTTCCATTTCGTGGATGCCCTGTGGCCCGCGTTTCGGCGCATCGACTTCCTGCGCGCCGTGCGCGACTATCAGCGCCGCGATCGCCGCTACGGCCGCTAGGAATCCCCCTCTAGCTCCCCTTCCTCGCTGCCGCGAGCCAGGGGGAGGACAGGACCGCTCTCCCCTTGCGTGTCTTCGCGGAAGGGGGAGTTGGAGGGGGCTTCTTCGCCAAAGGTGGTAGCATCCGCGCAAGTCGAAGGCGAGGGATAGCAGTGCGGAAATTCGACTGGCGGCTGGGGCTGAGCCCGCAGGTCTGGCGCTGGGCGAGTTATGACTTCGCCAATTCCGTGTTCGCGACCACGGTGATCGCGGGCTTCTTTCCTGTGTTCCTCGATCAGTACTGGCGCGGCAGCATGAGCCATGGCCAGGCCTTTGCGCTGCTTGCCTGGGTCAACGCCGGTGTCGCCATCGCGATCGCGGCAAGCGCGCCCGTGCTGGGCGCCGTGGCGGATCGCGGGGCGCACCGCAAACGCTTCCTTGCCGCTTTCCTGGTGCTCGGAGTCGTCTCCTCGGCCCTGCTCGCCTTGCCCGGGCAGGGCGGGTTGTTCTGGGCGCTTGTACTCTTCGGCGTCGGAAGTCTCGGCTTCATCGGCGGCAACGTGTTCTACGATGCTCTCCTGCCGCATGTGGCCGGGCGCGCACAGCTCGATCGCGCCTCCGCGCTCGGTTATGCACTCGGGTATCTTGGCGGTGGCCTGCTCTTCCTCGTCAACGTGCTGATGGTTGAGAATCCGCAGTGGTTCGGGCTGGCCAGCGCCGGCGCCGCCATCCGGGCGGCCTTCGTTACCGTGGCCGTGTGGTGGGGGCTCTTTGCGCTGATTCTCCTGTTCGGCGTGCGTGAGCAGGGCGGCGGAGCCGGCGCCCGGCGGGCGTTGATCGAGGGGCTCGCCGAGTTCAAGCGCGTTCTCTTCCAATTACGCGCACTCCCCGTACTGCTCGGCTTTCTGGTGGTCTACTGGCTCTACATTGACGGCGTGAACAGCGTGTTCAAGCTCGCCGTCGGCTTTGGTCTCGCGGTGGGGCTTCCGGCTTCGAGCCTGTTGCTCGCATTATTGGTGACGCAGTTCGTCGCCTTTCCGGCCGCGCTCGGCTTCGGCTGGCTGGGCGAGCGCCTGGGCCCGCGTGCCGCGATCAGTGCGGGGCTGGCGGTGTACATCGCGGTGGTCGTTTACGCCGCGTTCATCACACGGCCCTGGCAGTTCTTTTTGCTGGCGGTGCTGGTGGGTCTCGTGCAGGGCGGCGTGCAGAGCCTCTCGCGTTCGCTGTACGCGCGGCTCATTCCGCGGGAGGAGAGCGCGGCCTTCTTCGGTTTTTACGGGTTGATGGGCAAGTTCTCGGCGGTTGTCGGCCCGTTGATCGTCGCCGGCGTCGAGACGGCGACCGGCGATCCGCGACTCGCCGTCTCCGCCATCGCGATCCTCTTCGTCATCGGTCTTGCCGGGCTCTGGCTTTTGCCCCTGGGGCGCGCCGCGGTCAATGCCGGCGCCGCAGCCGACGTTTGAGGAGGGGGAGTGCGTCGGCTTCCCCGGCGTAGCGGGCGCGGACATAGAGCTCGGCGATTGCGCCGGCTTCTTCGGCGCGGGAAGGATGCAGGCGTGCGACACGGGCGGCGAAGGCGAGCGGTCCCTCGCTGGCGCGGCGCTTGAGTCCGTGGCGCGCGAGGCGTCGGCACCAGCGTTCGTAGAGCCTGCGCGCGGGGTCGTCGCGCCGGCCGCGGAAGCGCAGCAGACCTAGGAGGAAGACGAGCCCGCCGGCACCGACGGCGACGCCGGCCATCAGGAGCGCCGTCAGGGTCGGGTACAACCCCCCCAGCCCCAGATGCCCGCGGCGC
>CAZKOE010000201.1:0-4648 GCA_964554305.1 uncultured Gammaproteobacteria bacterium | reverse complement strand
GCCGTCGCCGAGGCGCGCCCGCGCCTGCGCTGGATGTTCTGGAGCGGCGTCGTGCTTACCTTCGGGATTCTCCTGAGCAACGTACCGCTGTTCGGCTACGAGGCCTCCTTCCTGGTCGAAATCATCTGCTACGTCATCGCCTTCGTCGGCCTGCTCTACTCGGTGTTGCGCCATCGCGTCGTGGACATGAGCTTCGTCGTCAACCGGGCGATCGTCTACAGCGCGACGCTGGGCGTCGTCGCCGTCGTTTTCATCCTGCTCGAAAGCTTTGCCGAAAAGCTGGCCCTGGGCAAAAGCGAAAGCCTCCTGCTCGAATTCGGCGTGCCACTGCTGATCGGCTTTTCGTTCGAGGCCATCCGCAAGCGGCTGGAGACTTTCGGCGAGCGCGTCTTTTTCCGGCATAAGTTCGATAACGACCGGGCGCTTCGCGCCTTCGCGCGCCAATGTGCCTACATCGAGAGTCCCGAACATCTGCGCGAGGAAACCATGCGCGAACTCAGGCTCCACACCGACACGCCCGCCATCGCCTTTTACTGGCACGAAAACATGCAGAGCTACCGGCGGCTCGCCCGGGCGGGCGCCGACGACTATCCCGAAACCCTGGACGGCGATGACCGAGCCATCGTCGCCCTGCGCGCGGAACGCGAAACGGTCAACCTGCACGAACTGGCGAGCGCACTCGGTGAAGGCGGCATTGCCCTGCCGATGCTCATCCGGGGCGAACTTCTCGGCCTCATCGCGCTCGCCAACCGCCCGGGAGAAGACTTTCCGGCCGACGAACGCGAGCTCCTCGGCTTTCTCGTGCACGAAGTCGGGGCGGCCATGCTCGCCCTGCGTGCACGCGACAACGCCCGTTTTGTCAATGACATCGCAGGAGGAACGCTGAGCGAGGCGGAAATTACCGCCCGTGCCCGCATCCTCATGCCGCCTCCGGGCTGATTCCCCCGGGCACGCCGGCCACGCGGTGCCACAATCAGCGCGGCCGCGGATCCTACCTGACCGTGCTTTCCTGCTCCCGGTTCGACCCCGTGCCGTTGGCACGACCCCGGGTGGCAAGGTCCCCCGGAACAACCCTTACGCCGATGGGCCACAAGGAAATGGCGGCGAGCTTCACGTGCTGGATCGCGAACGGAATGCCGATGATCGTGATCGCATCGAGCGCGGCACTGATCAGGTGTCCGAGCGCGAGCCACCAGCCGGCGAGGACGAGCCAGATCACGTTGCCAACGGTGCCGAACGGGCCCGTGCCAACGTCTTCCCTGCCCGAGAGTTCGCGCCGGCTCACGGCCGCGCGCCCGAACGGCCAGAACGAGAAGCCGCCGATCACGAAACAGGCGCGGCCCCAGGGGATACCGATGATCGAAATGAAGCAGACGATGCCCACAAACCACCAGGCGAGCCCCATCCAGACACCGCCCAATACGAACCACAATACATTGCCGACAAACCTCAGAAGAGCCACGAGTTCACTCCTTTGCCGCACCGGCGGGCGCCGCTGTTCGATGCTGTTCATTATGCGCAACCGCGGCGAATGCCGTCAAATTTCCGCCCGGCCGGTAGAATGAGGCAACCCTTGCAAGAACCGAAACCGTGAAGCCGGAAATGCTACGTCAGGAACTCGGCCGGCTGGGAATCTCCGTAGCCGAACTCGAAAGGCGCAAATTGCGCAGCCACGCCGAGGCCGAAGGGCTGGAGATCGTCCAGACGGATACCAACGGCCGTGAACATCGGCTGACGCCGGTGGCGGCCGCGGCCTGGCGCCAGATGCGGCAGGCGGCAAAAGACGATGGGGTCGCTCTGTTCATCGTGTCGGCCTTTCGCGGCATCGAGCGGCAAATCGGAATCTTCCGACGCAAGCTCGACGCCGGCCAGACGCTGGAACACATCCTCACAGTCAACGCGCCGCCGGGCTACAGCGAGCACCACACAGGCCGCGCCGTGGACATCGGCACGACGGGAGAACCCCTGCTGGAATTGACCTTCGGCGACACCCCCGCCTACGACTGGCTGCAACGGCGGGCCGGCGAATTCGGCTTCACGCTGTCCTATCCCGAAGACAACGCCGAGGGCTACCAGTACGAGCCTTGGCACTGGTGCTATCACGAAGACACGACCAGGTCCAGGTAGGCTGGCATAAGGAGCGGAGCGCCGTTGCCGGCGTTCGACTACCATCGGAGTCGAAGGTCGAGCAATTTCGATGATTTCTTCGCTGTCAAGAACGCAGATAGGAGGCGCCGTTCACGTCAATGATGGCGCCCGTCACGGACGGCAAGTCCGGATCGGCAAGGAACAACACGGCCTTCGCGACTTCTTCTTCGCCGACGACGCGGCCGAGCGGACTTTGCGCCCGGATGGCATCGCCCTCGGGCCCCTGCAGATAAGGTTCGGACATTTCGGTTTCGACGAATCCCGGCGCAACGGCGGTAACGATAATGTTGTACGGTGCGAGCGCAAGCGCGAGCGATTGCGTCAAGGCATTCAAGCCCGCCTTGCTCGCGGCGTAGGCGGGCGCCTCGGGTTCGCCGCGAAAGGCGCCGCGGGAAGAGACGTTCACGATCCGCTCGCCGCCGCTTTCGCGCATCGCCTGTGCGGCAAGAAAACACAGGTTCGCGGGGCCGATCAGATTCACCGCCAATGTTTTGCGCCAATCGTCCTGCCATTCCCCGTAGGTTTGTTCCTGCACGGGGCGCGTCCGATAAACGCCGGCATTGTTGACGAGCACGTCCAGGCCACCCAGCCTTTCAACGACCTCGGCGATCAACCGTTTACAAGCAACCGAATCTGCAACATCGGCGGCAACGGTAAAATGCCCTTGGCCCTGCAGCAGATCGAGCGTTTTTCCGGCTGCCTCGGTATTGTTCCGGTAGTGCACGGCAACCCGCGCGCCTTTCGCCGCGAACGCCACGGCAATCGCCCGCCCGATCCCGCGCGAAGCCCCTGTCACCAACACTCGTTGCCTGACAAATTTCAAATCAATTGCTCCAAATCCTTCAGAAGCGAAATTTGTCCCGCCGGCTTCGCTTTGCGGTAATAGGTGCGATCGGCGGTTACCAGAACCGAGTCCGGCATCAACAGGGCAGTTGTGTGGTAGAGCGTATCGAACAGATGGTGGCCGAAGCGGTTGGACAATTCCATCGCCTTGACGTACAAATCCGATCCGTCAAGCGTGTCCCAATCAAGGTCCTGGAGATCCGCGAAGTCGCGTTGCGCCGCCCGCGATTTTTTACGCACCAGAACCACGGCCATCTCGGCCAGAAAATGCGGCGGTTGCACCATTCGATGGCGACCCTCGCCAATGTCGCGCAACAGAGTCAGGGCATGCTCGACATCGTCCTCGTCATGGCGCAGGCGGAAGAACCATTTCAACGCGACGCTGGCATCCACAACGACAATCATGCGCGGCCATGTTTCCTGGCGTTACGCAAGGTTTTCACCGTCACCAGCGGCGCCGAGCGATGGCGATAAATGATTCGTGCAGCCGCTCTTTGGCTACGCTTTTCGTTCCGCGCACGCTCGATCGCTTCGTGCATCAGATCGGCAATGATCGCGCTTTTGTTCTGACGGCGGAACGTCGCGTTGAACTCGTCTTTGACGTCGTCCGGGACGCTGAAGTTGACGCTGCCCATATCCATGCCCTTTGTTGAAAATTTGAACAACAGTATGTCACCCGCCTGCCCGAACGTCAAGCGGCGATTGAGAACCCCCTGCCCGAGGCGCCCTCTATTACATTTCCCCCGTCGGTTTATATGGATTCACGCGGCCTTTCGAGGGCTGCAACTCGTGCCGTGGCACATGGCTGTCCGCCGGTTCACAATCGCGAAACGGCGTCCTCGTCCAATTCGGGATAGAGTCGGCGGCACAGGGCACGGCGGCGCTCGCGCGGCGGCATGTCTTCCGGTAGCGAGGCCAGCACGATGGCGTGCGCGGTATCGAACATGCGCGCGCCGCTCATCCCCGCATAGCGTTCGCGCACATAACGCGCCACTTCAGGACTGGTGTCGTTAGTTCAAACGCGCCTCTATCAGATCCGTCACATCAAGTCGTGCCGCCCAACTGCGCAAGTAGCCAATATCCGTCTCCGAGCTTAGCAGATTTTCGACATCGCGCAACTGAAACTCAGAATGAGAAGGCTTGGCCCACACGAGCTTGGATAGTATGAGGTCTTCGCGGCTCACGATCCAGACTTCGAAGCCGACGAGCTCCACCCGCCGCCGCCGCGCGGGTTCTGTTTGGCGATACTCCGCGTCCTTGCGTACCACAATGTCCACCTTGATGACGCTATCCATGTGCACCAGATTGAACAGGCCGCGCTTGGCAAGCGTGGTTTCAAGCGACTCCTCCGGCACATAGTAATCGTCGGCAAAAAGTCGCTTGCCCCGTGGCGCATCGTTTGGACGCAACGCGACGACCAGATCAATGTTGCACGTCATGCGCGGCGTCGCGTAGTAGTTCATCGCCAGCGAGCCGATCAGCATGTAATCGAATCCGGCCGACTTCAGCCGTTCGACAATGTCCTTCAATACATCGAGTTCGGTTGCGTTGCTCATCGTTCCCGCAGGTGTCGTTTGGTGCCGTTTAACAATTATAAAATCTCGTAGGCTGATGGGATGGTCTCCTCCCGCTCTCTTACGGCATCGTAATGTGCCAG
>CAZKOE010000200.1:0-4649 GCA_964554305.1 uncultured Gammaproteobacteria bacterium | reverse complement strand
AATCGGCGGCATCACGTGATCGTACCAGCCGTCGGAATCGTCGTAGGTGACGATGATCGCCAGGTGCGGCCAGAACTTGCTTTGCATCAGGCGGTTGACGGTTTTCACGATGAAGTGCTGCTCGTCGAGCGGATCGGAATAGCCGGCATGCCCGTCCTGATAGCCGCGGGCCTTGAGGTAACTCACGGCCGGGAGGTTGCCGGCGCGCAGTGCGGCCCAGAAATCCTCGAGGCCGTACTGATGATTGGCCGGGCCGTCGTGGCCGACCGCGAGCGGCGATGCCGGCAGCAGGTGTTTCGGATTTGCGGTCGCACGATAATACTGGAACGGTTCGTGATGCGGGATATAGTCGGTGACCCAGTGCCCGCCGATATTCCTGTGGCGCGAGTCGCAAACGGGCTTGCCGTCCTTGTGCGCCGTCGGCCGAAAGCCGCCCTCGAACCAGCCCCAGGTGACACCCTTCGCGTTCAGGAGGTCGCCGATGTTCTTGCCCTTGAGCGACATCGTATCGCCTTGCGAGCAGTCGTCGAACCGGGGATCGTGATCGCCGATGACGGCGCCGCCGGCGAGGGCGCTGTCGGACTCCGTGCCGGTGGGCCCGGCGACCGGCGTCGGCACGCCCAACCGCGTCGTCCCGCTCACGAGATTCAGCGCGCCCGGCGTCGAAGGCCCGAAGGCCGTGCCGTGGAAGTTGTCGCTCATCGCGTAGTGCTGCGCATAGTTCCACAGCGCCGTGACGGTGTTGCCGTCGAAGTAGCCCATGACGGTCGAGGGCGGGCAGCCCTGGCGTTTGTCCTTGGGCCGGTTGACCTGCACGAAACGGTTGACCATGCCCGCGTTGTAGGCTTCCTGCTCGGCCGTGTAGGCATGAGTCTGGTCGCAGGTGAGCGCCTGCGAGCGGTCGAGCCGGTAAGGGTTGGCAAGATTGGGGTTGTGGTGCAGCAGCGCCGGAGTCAGCCCGTTCACCGACGGCGTGCCGGGCACGGCATGAAAAGGTGGTTCGCCGGGCGGATTTTCGGCACGCGGATAGGTGCCGAAATAGTGATCGAAGGAAACGTTCTCCTGAAATATCACCACGACATGACGAATGGGCGTCGTCGTTGAGGGGTTCCCGGCAAACGCGTTGGCGACCAACACCAAGGCCGCGGCGGCAAAAACAACTTTCGCGCTTTTCTCACGCATGAAGAAATCTCCCCTCGACACAGGTCGTTTAGGATACACGCTTTCTGTCTCACGCGAGCGGATGGCGACTGCGCCCGAACCCGAAGAACGATCGAACCTCCTGCGCCAGCCCAAGGCGGTATGGGCGGTGGCCTTCGCCTGCGTCGTTTCCTTCATGGGCCTGGGCCTGGTGGATCCGATACTGCCGGTT
The DNA here is from genome assembly GCA_964554305.1 of uncultured Gammaproteobacteria bacterium. GTDB lineage: Bacteria > Pseudomonadota > Gammaproteobacteria > JAKDMP01 > JAKDMP01 > JAKDMP01. The sequence goes on along the minus strand of CAZKOE010000200.1, from coordinate 3,277 downwards.
CTATCCGAGCAGCTTCACGCAACGCCGAGCCAGGTGGAGATGCTGTTCACGAGCTACTTCCTCGTGACCGGCATCGCGATGATCGTCACGGGCTACGTCTCCAGCCGGCTCGGCATGAAGCGCACGCTCCTGGTCGGGCTCGCACTCATTCTCGCCTTCAGCGCCCTCGCCGGTTCCGCCAGCGGCATCACCGGCATCGCGCTCTACCGCGGCGGTTGGGGACTCGGCAACGCGCTCTTCATCGCCACCGCGCTTGCGGCGATCGTGCATCTCTCCGGGCAGGGCACGGAACGCGCGGTGATTCTCTACGAATCGTCGCTCGGCCTCGGCATTTCGGTCGGCCCGCTGCTCGGCGGCGCACTCGGCGGGATCACCTGGCGCGGACCGTTTTACGGCGTCGCCGCCCTGATGCTCATCGGCTTCGTTGCCCTCGTCCTTCTGTTGCCGCGCCTGCCGCGGGTCGAGCGATCGAGTTCGCTTGCAGCGCCGGTTCGCGCCCTGAAACATCGGGGACTGCTCACGCTCGGCCTGACGGCGCTGTGCTACAACTTCGGTTTTTTCACGCTGCTCGCCTACGCGCCGTTCCCGATGCACATCGGCGTGCATGCGTTGGGCTTCGTGTACTTCGGCTGGGGACTGCTGCTCGCGGTCTGCGCCGTGTTCGTCGCGCCCCGATTGCAAACGCGGTTCGGCACGCTTCCGGTCATGTACGCGATGCTCGTGCTGCTGGCGCTCGATCTGCTCGCCATGGCGATCGGCGTCGCCGACTCGCTCGTGCTGATCGTCGCCGTCATCGTCGGGGGCGCATTTCTCGGCGTGAACAACACGCTGATCACCACGGCCGTCATGCAGTCCGCCCCGGTCGCGCGCTCGCCCGCCTCGGCCGCCTACAGTTTCGTGCGCTTCACGGGCGGTGCGATCGCCCCCGTGCTCGCCGGCGCGCTCGGCTCCGCATTCACGCCGGCCGTGCCGTTTTACGTCGGTTCGGGCGCCGTGTTCGTGAGCATCGCGGTGCTCTTTTCAGGGCGCGCATCCCTCGCGGAAATATAAAAGAAACCCGGACTTGTCTCCCCATGCCCGGAGCGCGGCACAACCGGGGCGGCTAACGGCTCGAATACATCGCGCGCCACCGCCTTTCGACCGGGCGCCCCAACGGCGAAAGGCCAGAGGTTATAATGGACTGACCAGTCCATTTTGACTGGCAACGCGCCTGGTCCGCGGCTTGCTGTCGCAGCGAACCAGCGCCCACAACAACCCGATTCTGCACGTCGTTACCGAGGAGTAAAGAAAACGTCTCGCGCCATAAACAAGTCGCTCGCCCTGCGTCTCGCCATCCTCGCAGTGTTTCTGATCGTGCTGTTCGGCGCGATTTTCGGTTGGCGCGCCTTCGTCGGCGCGAAGACGCGCGCAGCGCTTGCCGCAGCTCCGCCGCGACGAGTCGGCGTGTCCGTCGCGAATGCGCGGGAAACCCTTTGGCCCGCCGAACTGACGGCAACCGCGAGCCTCAAGGCGGTACAGGGGGCGGTACTCGTGCCGCAGATCGCGGGCATCGTGACGGGCATCTATTTTCATTCCGGCGATGCGGTCAAAAAAGGCCAGTTGCTGGTTCAGTTCAACGACGCAAACCAGCGCGCACAACTCAAGCACGACCTTGCGGCGCGAAAGCTCACCAGGATCAAGCTCGACCAGCAACGCGAACTCTACCGCACGCATAATACCAGCGCGATCGCGCTGCAAAGCGCCAAGGCAAACTACACCCAGGCACAGGCCGCCGTAAGCGCGGACGAGGCCACGATCGCAAAACTGCAGATACGCGCGCCGTTTACCGGCCACCTGGGCCTGCGCCAGGTGAGCCTTGGAGAATACGTGGATACTTCCACGCCGGTCGTGGACTTGCAGCAATGGAATCCGATTTATGTCGAATTCCAGGTTCCCCAACAAAACTTGAACCGCCTTCGAACCGGGCAGAAGGTCGTATTGCACGTTCCGGGCCTCACCGCCGCGTTCGCGGGCAAGCTCACGGCGATCGGGGCCCGGGTCGAACCCGGCACGCGCAACGTCGCGGTGCAGGCGACGCTCGGCAATCCCGCCGGCAAGCTCCGCCCCGGCATGTACGGCGAGGTGACGATCGACACCGGGCACGCCCGGCAGGTCGTGACGGTACCCGAATCGGCGATCACCTACAATACCTACGGGAGCTACCTGTACGTGGTCAAAAAAGGGCCGAAGGGCCTGGTCGCGACGGAGCGCCACGTCGAAACGGGCGCATCGCGCAACGGCCGCGTCGTGGTTCAACGGGGCGTACAGGCCGGTGAACGGGTGGTCACCGCGGGGCAGGTGAAATTGCACTCCGGTGCACTCGTCACGGTCGTTCCGCCCCCGTCGAACGGGGGCGCAGTCGGTACCGCCGGGAGCACGGGCGATGGCTGAGCCCCGCGGCAAGTGGACCGATATTTTCGTCCGCCGCCCGGTGCTCGCGATTGTCATTGCGATACTGGTTGCGGTTCTCGGTCTCTTCAGCTTCTTCAGCCTGAAGACCCGCGAATATCCCAACCTCACCAATAGCGTCATCACCGTCAGCACCTCGTATCCCGGCGCGAGCCCACAGACGGTGCAGAGCTTCATCACCCAGCCGATGGCGCGCGTACTCGGCCAGACGCCCGACCTCAACTACGTGACCGAGCGGAGCGCGCAGGGGAACTCGCGGATCACGCTCTATATGCGGCTCAACGCGAACCAGGCGAAGGCCCTTTCCAACGTGCAAACCGAGATTACCCAGATCGAGGATCAGCTCCCCGCGAACAGCCACCCTCCCGTCGTCCACGTATCCTCCGGGCATCAGACCTCGCTGATGTACATCGCGCTCTACAGCCCCGGCAACGTCATGACGCTGCCGCAGATCGTCGATTACATGGTACGGAACGTGCAACCGCTGCTGCAGACCGTGGATGGCGTGTCCCAGGCGCGCATCATTCCCGGCGGGAGCGGCGGCAACGGCAACAACCTCGCCATGCGGGTATGGCTCAAGCCGGAGGCGATGACGGCCTTCGGCGTGACACCGGCCGACGTGCAGCAAACGCTGCAAACGCAAAATGTAATCACCGCCCTCGGCCGTACGCGCAACGCCTTTGTTGCGATTCCCATCGGCAGTAATCTCTCGGCCGAGAACGTGGCAACCTTCAAGCACCTCGTCGTCAAAACCGTCAATGGCACACCCGTTTATCTGGATCAGGTTGCCAACGTTGAACTCGGTGCGCAGAGTTACACGACCCAGGCG
>CAZKOE010000199.1:0-4657 GCA_964554305.1 uncultured Gammaproteobacteria bacterium | reverse complement strand
GCATGGCGCCGAAAAGTTCGGTCTCGGCGAGGCGAACCTGGCCGTCGCCCGGCCCGGCGCAGGCGCCGATCAACCGTCCGATGCCGATATTCCTGACGCCGGCAATCACCAGCATCCGCGGCGAGCCGCCCGCAACTGCCCGCTCGTCCACAAGATAGCGCCCGCCCTTACCGAGCAGCCACCGGCCGCCCGGAAGGCGTGCCGCCCGGCGGGCGGTATCGCTCCCGGCCAACGGCGGGCCGAGGAGCACGGCGCGGCCGCACCAGCCAGGGCTCCTCGCGATGGCCAGCGCCGAAATCACGCCGCCCAGGCTGTGGCCGACGAGGTTCAATGCCGGGTCGGCGGCTAGTCGGGCGGTGAGGCGCTCCGCCGTTTGCAACGGTTCCTCGTGCCGGGAGGCATAGCCGAAGCGCGTGCAGACCATACCGCTTTTGCGCAAACGCCGGATCAACACCGATCCTTCCGCACCCGTCATGAACAGGCCGTGCACATACAATGCCGCGGGCCGAGCGTCTGCGCTTTTACCTATAATTGAGTCGGTGTGATCCGTCATCCAAACGTGCCCGCATCAGAACAGGAAGCCGCGCTTCAACCGTTGACCATTATCGAACTTTGCCTCTCCAAGGGGCGCGGCGGGCTCGAACATTACGCGGCGGACCTCGTACCCGCGCTCGCCGCCCGCGGCCATCGGCTCGTCGTGGTCGCGGGAACAGGCAATGAATTCGGAAAGCGTGCCGGCCAGCCCGCCGCGCTGACCCTGCCGCATCACCGCTATCTGCGCTGGTTCGGCGCCCGCCAACTCGGCACACTTGCGCGCGAGGTTGACGCCGACGTGATCCACATTCACCGCAGCGCCGATCTCCCGCTCGCCGTACTTGCAAAGCGCCGTGCCGGCGGCCGTCCTGCGCTCGTGTACTCCCGTCACATGCTGATCACCCGCAACCGCCGCTTGAGTCTCGCCCACCGCTACATGTTTCGCCGTGTGGATCGGATGCTGCCGATCACCGAGCAGATCGCCGCCGTCGCGCGCAAGGATCTGCCGATATCTCCGTGGCGGGTACAGGCCCTCGTTCCCGGCGTCGCGCCCGTTGCCGAAACGGAGGACTGCGACCGCATCCGCCCGCCGAACGGCAACTTCATCGTCGGCTGCTTTTCGCGCATCGAGCCCGCCAAAGGTCAACATCAACTCCTCGAAGCCGTCGCCCGATTGCGCAACGAAGGCATCGATGCAGGCGCCATATTTGCCGGGCCGATCATGAACCCGGGCTACGACGCAAGGTTACGCGCGCGGGTGAAAACCCTTCAGCTCGACCGGGCCGTACGTTTTCTCGGCGCCCTGGCCGACGCCCGCCCCGCTATGCCCTGCTGCGATGCCGTCGTAATGCCTTCCACGGGCGAGGCCCTCGGCCTCGTGATGGTGGAGGCCATGCTGATGGGGGTGCCGGTCGTCGCCTCGGCCGCGGGCGGCGTGCTCGAATTCCTCCGCGACGGGGAAACCGGCCTCACCTTCCCGGTAGGCGACGTGGAGGCACTTGTCCGCCAGCTTCATCGGCTCGCCACCGATCCCGTCCTCGCAAGGACGCTCGCCCGCGCCGGGCGACAGGCGGCGACTACGCGCTTCGACCGCGAACGTCACCTCGACCACCTCGAGGCGATATTCCGCGAAACCGTGGCGGAGCGCGCCGCGAAACGCTGAACCCGCGGGAAACCCTCCATTGCGGCGTGAGATGAAACGGCCACGGGCTTCATGGTAGCCTGAGCATTGATCCACCCTTAACGCGCATGCAGGAGAACACATGGCCACCGCCACCGATCAAGACGTGGAAACCCTGAAAAAAGACTTCCGGAGCCTGAAGTCCGACGTGAGCGCGCTCTCGAGCGCCATCAAGGAGTTGGTCGCGGACGAAACGCGAGCCGCCAAGGTCAAGCTGAAAAAAGCCGAAAAACAAGTGGAACACGAGATAGAAGAGCATCCCATGGCGAGCGTCGGCATCGCGATGGGCATCGGTTTCATCATCGGCATGCTGGTTGACCGCAGGTTCCGTTGAAGGCAAGGGGAACCATGACGCAGCCATGAAACCCCGGCTCCTCGGTGGAACGCTGAGGCGCGCCGCCGTCGCCGCTGCTGCTGCGCTCCTTGCCGCCGCAGCAGCGGGTCTCGCACTCGCCGCCTTGTACCTGTTTGCCGCCGGCGTGCTGGGCGGCATGCTGGCCGCGCTGGTCACGGCGGGCGGTGCCCTGATCCTCGCCGGGCTGCTCCTGCTAGGCGGTTGCGGCCGCCGCGCGTGGCATCGCGATTCGCGTCGGCGGCACCTCGACCCCGGGGAAATCGGCGAGGTCCTGGCCCGGCTGCTCCGCCACAACGCGAAGAAGGCCACCGTGGGGGCTCTCATCACCGGTCTCGCGCTCGGCATGAGCCCGGAGTTGCGCCGTTCGCTGCTCCGGCTGTTGAAAGATCTCGGCAGATACTGAACGCGGGCGCCCCTGCAAGGGCGCAAACTTCAGCGGGCGTCCGGGCCCGGCTTGAGCCGGATCGAAAGCTCGGCAAGCTGGCGCACGCCGACGGCGGCGGGCGCGCCCATCATCGGATCCTGCGCGGTCTGGGTCTTGGGGAAGGCGATGACTTCGCGAATGCTCTCGGCGCCGCACATGAGCATGACCAGCCGATCGAGGCCGAAGGCGATCCCGCCGTGCGGCGGCGCACCGTATTGCAGCGCCTCGGTCAAAAAGCCGAACTTCGCCTCGGCCTCCTCGGCGCCGATGCCGAGCACCGAAAACACGGCGCGCTGCATCTCGGGCGTGTGAATGCGGATCGAGCCGCCGCCGATCTCGTAGCCGTTCAGCACCACATCGTAGGCGCGAGACAGCGCACTCCCCGGCGCCCGCGCGAGCGCCTCGGCATTCGCCACGGCCGGCGCCGTAAAGGGGTGATGCAGCGCCTGCCAGCGTTTCTCGTCTTCATCCCATTCGAACATCGGGAAATCCACGATCCACACCGGCGCCCAGCCGTCGGCGACAAAACCGTGCTCCTCGCCCAGTCGGACCCGCAACGCGCCGAGCGATTCGCTCACGATCTTGGCCGAGCCGGCGCCGAAAAAGAGGATGTCGCCGCTCGCGGCGCCGCTTGCCGCGAGAATGCCCTCTAGTTCGGCGTCCGCGAGAAACTTCACGATCGGCGATTGAAGGCCATCGCGGCCCCCCGCACGGTCATTCACCTTGATCCAGGCGAGCCCCTTTGCCTTGTAGCGGCCGACGAACTCGGTGTAGCCGTCAATCTGACCGCGAGTGAGCGCCGCCCCGCCGGGAAGCCGAAGAACGGCTACGCGGCCATTGGCGTCGCGCGCCGGCGCGGCAAACACCTTGAAGTCAGACCCGGCGACGATATCCGCGATTTCCACCAACTCCAGCGAGTTGCGCAAATCCGGGCGATCGGTGCCGAAGCGGCGCATGGCTTCGGCCCAGGTCAGGTGCGGGAATTCGCCCAGCTCGATATCCAGCTCGACCTTGAGCACCTCCCGTAACATCCGCTCCACAAGCCTCATGATCGCGGCCTCATCGAGGAAGGAGGTCTCGATGTCGAGCTGGGTGAATTCGGGCTGGCGATCGGCGCGCAAGTCCTCGTCGCGGAAGCAGCGCGCGATCTGGTAATAGCGCTCCAGCCCGCCCATCATCAGCAATTGCTTGTAGAGCTGCGGCGATTGCGGCAGGGCGAAAAACTTGCCCGCATGCACGCGGCTCGGCACCAGATAGTCGCGCGCGCCCTCGGGCGTCGCCTTGGTAAGGCAGGGCGTTTCCACCTCGACGAAGCCCTCGTCATCGAGGAAGCGGCGCAGATCGCGGATAATGCGATGGCGCGCGCGCAGGCGCTCCTGCATCAGCGGCCGGCGCAGATCGAGGTAGCGATAGCGCAGGCGAAGATCCTCGCCCACTTCTTCATCCTCGGGTGTGAACGGAGGCGTCGCCGCGGCCGCGAGCACCGTCAACTCCGTGGCCAACACTTCGATCTCGCCGCTCGCAAGCGCCGGGTTCTCCGTGCCTTCGGGACGGCGGCGGACCCTCCCCGATACCTCGATCACCCACTCGCTGCGCAGCCGCTCGGCGCGTGCGAAGGCCTCGGCCGTGTCCGGGTCCGCGACCACCTGTACCAGGCCGCTCGCATCGCGCAGGTCCACAAAGATGACGCCACCGTGATCGCGGCGGCGGTGAACCCAGCCCGCGACGGTCGCCTGCTCGCCGATCACAGATGCATTGAGTTCTCCGCAGGAATGCGTGCGCATGAATAAGACCGGGAAGTTGAATGGCGTCGCGTATTTTAACGGGACGGAGCGCCGGCATCTTGCCGGCAAGAGCCGGCTGGAAGCCGGCGCTCCTGCGATCGCGAGCCTCAGTACCCGAAAGGATAATCGCCGAGATCGCAGAGTACGCAGAGAAGTTTTTGGCCTCATTCTCGGACGAAACGACGATTTTAAAGTCCTCGACAGAGGCCGGGGACCCACGGCTTCAGATGGAGTTACTCATCTCTGCGAGCTCTGCGCTCTCCGCGGTGAATATCCTTGACTCCCGGCCCGCGAACTTCAGCAGCTTCTCAGGCGGCGGGTTCCCCCGCCTTGCTGGCTGATTTCCGGGCCTCACCGCCCGCTTTTGTCTTCTTTTCGGC
>CAZKOE010000198.1:0-4659 GCA_964554305.1 uncultured Gammaproteobacteria bacterium | reverse complement strand
GCCTCTTCCGCACCGGGGCACGCGCCGCGAAAATTTATGCGTCGGCATCGCCCGCCGAACGTGCGCGGCTCGAGGTGTTCGCGCTCGGCGTCAACGAAGGGCTTCATGCCTTGTCCGTGCGCCCCTGGCCGTATCTTTTGCTGAGGACTTCTCCGCGGCCGTGGCGCGCGAAGGACAGCGTCCTCGTGCTCTACGCGATGGCTTTCCTGCTCGACGACCCTTTCGGCAAACGCGCTCGTTCGCTCGCGGCGCTCGAGGCATCGTACCCGAAGTCGGTAGTGGAATTCCTGATGGCGCCCGACGTGCATTGGTCCGCGCCGATGCGCGGCACGCCGCCCGTGCTGCCTCCCGTTCCCGGCACGAGCGCGATCGACCTTGCCGCCTTGTCGCCGCCTGGCGCGAATGGCGCGGCACCGGAACCGGCCCCGGCACCGCCGGGATCGAACAATTTCGCCGTGGCAGGGCGTTTTACGCAAAGCGGATTGCCGCTTCTCGCCAACGACATGCATCTGCCGCTCGGCATCCCGCCGACTTGGTACCGCGCGAAACTCGTTTTCCCGGCTCCGCGGTCGCCGCATGAGCCCATGACCCTCACCGGCGTGTTTCTCCCCGGCGTGCCCGCCCTCGTCGCCGGCAGCAACGGCCATATCGCCTGGGGGCTCACCAACAACTACGGCGATTGGACCGATATCATCCGCGTGCCCGAGCACGGGACGCCGCCTGTTTACGCGACCCCCGAGGGCACCGCGCATGTCACCGTCGCGCGCCAGACGATACGTGTTCACGGCGCGAAGCCCCGGTCATTTACCACACGCTACACACAGTGGGGGCCGGTGATCGGCACGGCGAGCGACGGCGCATTGCTCGTGTCGCACTGGAGTCTCGCCCAGCCCGGTGGGGTCAACCTCGACTTTTTGCGCATGGGCCGGATGAAAACGGTCGGGCAGGCGTTGCAACTGGCCGCCCGTTCCGGCATTCCGCCGCAAAACTTCTTGGTAGTGGATTCCAGGGGGCATCTCGGCTGGACCACGGTGGGCCGTATTCCGGCGCGCCATGCCGGTTGCGATTACACGGTGCCGGAATCCTGGGCCGATGGACATTGCGGGTGGAACGGCTGGCTTCCACCCGGCGAGGATCCGAAAATCGTGAATCCGCCGTCGGGCATTCTTGCGACCGCCAACAACCGCGTGGATGCGAGCGCCGCCGGCGATGTACTCGGCAACGGCGGCTACGTCGACGGTGCGCGGGCACACCAGATCGTTGCCGACCTCGAGAAACTCACGGCCCGGGGCGGATTGACGCCGAAGGACTTGCTCGGGGTGCAACTGGATGACCGGGCGGTTTTTCTCACCCGCTGGCAAAAGCTCATCCTCGAAGTGCTGCGGCCCACGGCGCTTGAATATCACCCCCGGCGCGAGGCGTTCCGCCGGGCGATCGAGCACTGGGGCGCGCACGCGGCCGTGGATTCGGTGGGCTACCGTCTGGTGCGTGCCTTTCGTCTCGGCGTGGAGCGCAGGGTCTTCGCCCCGATTCTGGTGCGGCTCAAGGCCCGTTACCCTCAGGCTGTCCTGCCGTTCCGGAGGCAGGAGGAAGGACCGTTGTGGCGGCTGGTGACGGCCCGGCCGCACAATTGGTTGAACAGCCGTTATGCCACTTGGAATCAATTGTTTCTCAATACGATAGATCAATTAATTAAAAAATTCTGGAAATCGGATTCAGGCTTTTCCGGCGCGACCTGGGGGCGGCGCAACACGGTTGCATTAAAAAACCCCTTCGGCAAGGCTCTGGGATTTTTGGGCGCCTGGATGAACAGGCCGGTACTCGAGTTGCCCGGCGATACCCACATGCCGCGGGTACAGGGACCGGCCTTCGGCGCCTCGGAACGTCTGGTGACGCCGCCGGCAACGAGCGCTTCGGCCATCCTCGAGTTGCCCGGCGGCGAGAGTGAAAATCCGCTGTCGCCCTGGTACCAGCAGGGCTTTCTGGCCTGGGCTCACGGCAAACCGGAACCGCTGGCGCCGGGGCGCACACTCAGTACATTGCGGCTTTTGCCCTGGTCATCCCGGGCGCGGGGAAAAGGTTCGCCGGCCGCCGCGGGACCAACACCGGCCCCGGCTTCGGCACCGCGCTGATTTCGACCGGCCGACTCGCTTACAGTAGGATGCACGGACCCGAAATTCGGAGGAGGAGCAGATGATGTCAGAGAAACTTCAATCCGGCGGTCCGCGCATGCCGGCGGTGGGTCTGGTGCTTCCGGGAGGCGGCGCTCGCAGCGCCTACCAGGCGGGCGTCATGGACGGGATCGCGAGCCTGTGCAATCCGCACGAGCCGGCGCCGTTTTCCGTGATCGTCGGAACCTCGGCCGGCTCCATCAATGCGGCCTATCTCGCGACCTGCGCCGCCGAGTTCACGCAGGCGGCCGCGCGCCTGTGCGAACTCTGGGGTAACCTCGAAGTGGGGCAGGTGTATCGGGCCGACACCGGCAATATCTTTCGGGTCACCCTGCGCTGGTTGTGGCGGCTTCTGACCCGTGGCCTCGCCGACGGCAATCCGCGATCGCTGCTGGATAACGCACCGTTACGCAAACTCCTTGGCGACAACCTGGAGTTCGGGGAAATTCAGCGCAACATAGACGATGGCCTGTTGCGCGGGCTCGGTATCACGACCGCCGGCTACGCTTCCGAGCGCTCGCTCACCTGGTATCAGGCCAGTCGCGAAGTTCAGCCCTGGTGGCGCGAACGGCGCGAGGGCCGCCCGGCGACGATCACGCTCGAACACATCATGGCCTCGCTGGCCCTGCCGATGATTTTCCCCGCGGCCCGGATCGGCGACGAATGGTGCGGTGACGGCTCGACGCGCCAGCTCGCGCCGCTGTCGCCCGCCATCCACCTGGGCGCGCAAAAACTCCTGATCGTGGACACGCAATACCCGGCGCCGGTACGCAACCCCAACAATCGGGAGCAGGTGCCGTATCCATCGTTTTCGCGGATTGCGGGTTATCTGCTCGACACGATATTTTCCGACAGCCTGTATGCGGATCTCGAACGGCTGGAGCAGATCAACCGCATCCTGGAGCGCCGCTCGGCCGCCGCCGAGGAGGCCGAAAAGCTGTTGCTGCACCCGATCGAGACCCTGCTGATTACTCCCTCCAGCCGGATCGTGACGCTTGCAGCGCGTCACGAAAAGGCGTTGCCGAAGGGCATTCGCTGGCTCCTGCGTGCGCTCGGCGACAAGGGCAGTGGCGGCGATCTGCTTTTGAGCTACATGCTTTTCGAGGCCGTTTACTGCCGCGATCTGATCGAGCTCGGGCGCCGTGACGCACTCGCGCGCGGCGAGGAGCTGCGCCGTTTTCTCGGCATTTCACGCACCCGTACCGTCGCCGCGGAAGAGCCAGCGCCGCAGTAGGCACGAGCCATTCCCGCGAATCCCGGCCAACCGCCGTAAGAGCCGGCAAGATGCCAGCGCTCCTCCCTTTACGGCTTCCAGACCGGAAGGGGAGAGTGTAGGAGCGAGCTTGCTCGCGATACGAAATTGGGGATCGTGTCGAGCTCAGGAATCGGAGGCCGCGAGCCGGCGGGTGATTGCGGCGATGCGCCGCCCGAGCACCCGGCACAGCCAGGCCTCGTCGTCATTCAGCGCGCGGTCGCTCATCATCCCGGCAACGTGACTTGCGCCATACGGTGTGCCGCCGTTCGCGGTGGTTTGCAGGCGCTCTTCGGTGTAGGGGATTCCGAGCACGAGCATGCCGTGGTGGAGGAGGGGAATCATCATGCTCAGCAGGGTCGCCTCCTGGCCGCCGTGCTGGGTCGAGGTCGAAGTGAAAACGGCGGCGGGTTTTCCGGCCAGCGTACCCGCCAGCCACTCGCTCGACGTGCCGTCGAGAAAATACTTCAGCGGCGCGGCCATGTTGCCGAAGCGGGTGGGGCTTCCGAGCACGAGCGCCGAGCAGTCGGTGAGATCCTCGCGTGTCGCATAGGGCGGGCCATCTTCCGGAATTTCCGGCGCGCTGGCTTCGGCGACGGTCGAAACCGGCGGCACCGTGCGCAGCCGCGCCTCCATGCCGGGCACCTCCTCGATGCCGCGGCAGATACGCTCGGCCATGCGCCGCGTGGCGCCGTAGCGGCTGTAGTACAGCACCAGGATGGGGGCAGGCTTCACAGCAGTTCCAGCACCCGTTCCGGCGGCCGCCCGATGACGGCGCGTTCGCCGGCGACGGCAATCGGACGTTCGAGCAGAATCGGATGCGCCGTGATTGCGGCAATGAGTTCGACGTCGGTTACCGAGTCGCGCCCGAGCCCGAGTTCCTTGTACGGCGCCTCGCCTTTGCGAATCACGTCGCGGACATTGAGCCCCAGCTTCGTCAGAAGCGCGCGCAGTGCTGCTTCGCCGGGCGGCGTTTTCAGGTATTCAACGATGGTTGGTTCGACATTATGCTCACGAAGCAGTGCGAGTGCCGCCCGCGACTTGGAGCAGCGCGGATTGTGATACAGCGTAATCGGCATGACGAGAATCCGAGGTGAAATTACGGGTGATTGTAAGCTAAACCCGGAGGATACTTGCCGGAATTGATTGTGTCCACGGCTTACTATGCGGAGGGCCTTATTACAGGCACGACTCGGCTCCACCCGAAATTTTTGACAGACTCGCCTGCAAGAAAAT
>CAZKOE010000197.1:0-4669 GCA_964554305.1 uncultured Gammaproteobacteria bacterium | reverse complement strand
TCGGGCTGGCCGCCGCCGGCCGGCACCACATACACGTCGCTGTTGTGATCGTAAGTGCCGGTGAAGGCGATCCATTGGCCGTTGGGGGAGAAAAGCGGCTTGATGGTGTTGTGACCGAGGATGCCGGGAGAAAGAAAAACGCCGGTCGCGAGAACATGCGCCTGGCCGCCGGCACGCGGTACCGTCCACAGTTCGTTTCCGTATTCGAAGACGATTGTCGTCTTCGACATGGTCGGGTAGCGCAGCAACAGCAAATGATCGCCGCCGTCGGCCGCGCGCGCGGCAACGGAAAACAGGAACAGCAATGCAAGGCCGGTCAGGCACAGCAACGACTTCTTCATCTCGATCTCCCGATGGAGGTCACGCAGAATCGCGTGACGGCGAAGAGACCCGGCAATGCATACGATCTTGCCGGGGACTTGCGGCAACGCCCCGAAACCAGCGAGGCGCCGCATCGTGTTATACGGTACTACAACACAAGATTGCCGTCAAGCCCCGGGGGCGACCGCCAGCCCGAACCCGCGAACGGCCGCTCGGTCCTGTTGAATGGGATGGCTTCGCTATACTGCGATCGGGATAGCGACATCGGACGGAGCATGGGAAGACCGCAAAGGCTATCGGTCGGATTGGGGCTCCTTTTGCTCGCGAGTCTGGCGGGCAACGCCCTCGCCGCAGGCCCGCCACTCGGAATACGGCGCATTTCACCGAGTGGCAATGACGTGCCGCCGAGCCAGGAAATCGTGTTTCAGTTCGACCGCAAAATGGTCGCCCTCGGCAACATGGCTCGCGCGCCGCAAGACATCCCCATTCACATTACACCGGCCCTGACCTGCCAGTGGCGCTGGCTCGACACCAGCGAACTCGCCTGCCGTCTGCCGGGCAAGGCCAAGTTCCGCCCGGCGACGCAGTACCGGATCACCGTCGGCACCGCTCTCCGGGCGCTGGACGGATCGCGGCTCGCCGCGCCTGTTACCGCCGAATTCACGACCGAGCTTCCGCGGGTCCTCTGGAGCAATTTCCGTAAATGGCGCTCACCCGTCCTGCCGGTCTGGCTGGTGCGTTTCAATTATCCGGTGACCGCGCAGTCGGCGGCGAGCCATCTGTATTTTCAGAGCGAGTCGAAATTTGCGGTCGGCGCGAAGGCCGAACCGTTCACCGCGCGGCGCGAAGGGCCGCTGTGGCTCCCGGCACCCGGTTCGCCGGGCGCGCTCATCGAAATCCGAAACCCCAAACCGCAGGCGCCGCTCGGCGCCGGCAAGGCTGCGGGTGCGGCGCGTGTGCAATGGCTGATCAGCCCTTCGAAACCGCTTGCGCCCGGAAGCGATTACGCGCTGAAGCTTTCCGCCGGGCTGACGACGCCGCTCGGGTCTCTGCCCGGCAAGGCCGGGATGCCGCGGGTAACGAAACTGCGGACCTACGGGGCTTTCCGCTTCGCGGGCGTCGGCTGCAAAAGCACCGGCGACGCCTCGCTTGCGGTCGAACCCGGCTCCACGCAATCCGAACCCTGCGATCCGGCGACCGTGCAACTGCAATTCACCGCACCCGTTCCGCGCTCGACGCTCGCCGCCGCACAGTGGGCGCCGGTGCCGCTTCTCACAAACCGGATGCAACGCAAGTGGCGCGGCTATTCGCCGTGGTGGCTCGGGATCCCGTCCAACCCCACCGATGCCGCCTCGCCCGACGCCTATCCCCTGCCCTTCGGGCTGCGACCGATGAGCCGCTACCGGATCACGATCCCCGCCGGCGTGACCGACAGCTTCGGGCGCCGGCTCGCCAGGCCCGCAACCGTCACGGTGCGCACCGGGCATCGCGCGGCGTTTCTGAACACCCCGCCGAACGAGGCGGTGCTGGAGGCGGGCGAACCGACCATCGCACCGCTGCGCTTCACTAACCTCGATACGCTGGAATTCACGTACCGGCGCCTGTTTGCGGACGATCTCGATCATCCCGTGCCGCCGCTCGAACGCGCGCCGCCGATCGGGACTTCCATCCTCGCACGTCCCGGCCTCGCCGTGAAGAAAGACCGGATCGTCACCGCCCCGCTCGGCCTGCGCGCCGCACTCAACGGGCGCTCAGGCATCGCCTGGGGCAGAATCGAATGGGCACCGGCCGGGAACGGCGATGAAACCGGCCATCGAGACTTCTTCGGCGAGGTCACGCCCTGGGAAGTCTTCGCCAAGGTCGGCTACTTCGATACCCTCGTCTGGGTCACCTCGTTCAAAACGGGACTGCCCGTCGCCAACGCTCGGGCCGGTCTTTACGCGGGGCACGCCGGCACGCTCGATCGCCTCTCGCGCATCGGTTCGGGGAGCGCTGAAACGAACTGGGACGGATTGGCCATCCTGCCGGGCGCGGCCACCCTCGGCGCCGACTGGTTCGAGCCATGGCATTCGGGCGCGTTTCATTACTACATCGGTGTCACCCGGGACAAAACACTCGGCTTCCTGCCGCTGGACTGGTCGTTCCTGCGCTCCATCGGTGTTGCGAGCGACTTCGCCTTCTGGGAGCAGAACGCGGCGACCTGGGGACATCTGCATGCCTGGGCGGTCACCGAACAGGGCCTGTACCGCCCCGGAAGTGAGGTCGAGTTTGCATTGTTCGTGCGCGGTCAGAGCAATGCCACGCTTACCGCCCCGCCCGCACTCGACTATACGCTCGACGTGGACGATCCGCTCGGCAATACGATTCTCGAACGGAAGCATGTCAAACTCGACGGCTTCGGCGGCTACGCGGCGAGTCTGCACATCGCGAAGACGGCACCGATGGGCTGGTACGCCATCAAGCTATCCTGGCCAACGGCGACACGTACGGCGACGCGCGAGATCGGACGCTTCCTCGTGACCGAATTCGTACCCGCGAGCTTCAAGGTCAACGCGTTGATCGAAGGCGAAAAGTTCGGGCCCGGCGATACCGTCAGGGTACAGGCAAACGCCAAATTACACTCGGGCGGACCCTACACGGATGCTAAAACAAAATTTACGGCGCGCATCGTAGCCAGAAGCTTTACCTCTTCCAATCCGGTGGCGGCCGGCTTCGCGTTCGACACCAACCCGCCGGACTCGCCGGACGCGGTCGCGGTGATGCAAAAGGAAACGATGCTGAACAATCGCGGCGAGAGCGCCACCCGGTTCGGCCTGCCGAAGGAAAACCCGATTCTGTACGGATCGCTGGAGCTTGAAGCCGCCGTGGAGTCGGCGCGCGGCACCTGGGTCGCCGACCGCACGCGCGCGCCCTACACGGCACGCGACCGCTTCGTCGGTTTGCGCCTGAAACAGTGGCTGCTCACGGCCGGAACGCCCGCTACGGTGCAGTACCTCGTCGTGAACGACGAGGGCGAGCCCGTTGCCGGGAGCGTCGTCGAATTTCTTCTTCAGCACGAACAGATCACCAGCGCACGAATCAAGAACGCCGCGGGCTACTTCACCGTCAAGCAGGAGACAAACTGGGTGACCGAGGATCGCTGCCGCGCACGCTCGACCACCGCGCCCGGAAACTGCACCTTCACGCCGCAACACGCGGGGCGCTATCGCATTCGCGCCACGGTGCGCGATACCCGCGGCCGCCCGCAAACGACCACGCTCGGCACCTGGGCCACCGGCCCGGGCGTCGTGCTCTGGTCACAGGAAAAGCGTGTCACCCTCGTGCCGGACAAGAGTCGATACCGCGTCGGCGACACGGCGCATGTGCTGGTGCAGAATCCCTTTCCCGGCGCCGTGGCGCTCGTCACCGTCGAGCGTTATGGCGTTCTGTGGAAGAAGACGGTGCGGCTCGCGGGCAGCACGCCGGTAATCGACGTGCCGATCGTGAAGGATTTCTTCCCCGGCGCCTATTTGTCGGTTGCGATCTTCTCGCCGCGCGCGGCCGAACCCACCACGCCCGACCTCGGCCGACCCGAACTCGCGCTCGGCTACGTCGCGCTTCCGATCATGGGTGAGGGCGACTCGCTCGCCGTGAAGGTGACGCCCGCCACGCCCGTGTACAAGCCGCGCCAAACCGTTCGCGTCAAGGTCGGGGTCCGGCGCGAGAACGGCAGACCGGCCGCGGATACCCGGCTCGTCGCCGTGGTGACCGACCAGGCCGTGCTCGATCTTCTCGCCGGCGGGGTGAACTACTACGATCCGCGCAAGCGCTTTTACGCGCCGCCCGACGGCCCGGACATGCTCAACTTCAGCCTGGCCGAACAACTCCTCACCGAACTGCAGCCCAAGACCGGCAAGGGTGAGAGTCCCGGCGGCGGCGGTGGCATTGGCCCGGCCGTGCGCACGATCTTCAAATACGCGACGTATTGGAATCCCGACCTCGAAACCAACGCCGATGGGCAGGCCGCGTTTTCCTTCAAACTTCCCGACAACCTCACCCGCTGGCGCATCCTCGTCGTCGCCATGACGCCGACCGCCGCCATGGGGCTCGGCAATGCGAGCGTGCGTGTCAATCTGCCGATTCAGATCCAGCCCGCCTTGCCGAACCAGGTCCGCGCCGGCGATCGCTTTGGTGCCGGTTTCGAAGTCACGAACCGCACGGCAGTCAAACGAAACATCGTCACAAAAATTCGTGCCGATGGCCCACCGCTGCAAGTCGGGCAACATTCACAAACGACGCTCGCACTCCAACCCTCCGCCCACGACATCGCCTGGCTCAGGCTCACCGCGCGCGCCCCCGGAACCATTCG
>CAZKOE010000196.1:0-4730 GCA_964554305.1 uncultured Gammaproteobacteria bacterium | reverse complement strand
AGTTGATTTGCGGCGTGATGTCCAGGGTGATGCCGAGTTGCTGGCGGTTGACCGTCTGGAACGGGTTGATGAAGGCCGTGCCGTTCGTGTTGACCCCCGTGGTGTTGGTGTACTGCCCGTTGACGAGGCCCACGTTCTGGCCGGACACCAGGCTCGACTTCTCGTTGTCGAGGGCCACCAGGGAGGGTGTGGACAGGATGTTGGTCGAACTGTTGCTGGAGAGCGCGTTGAGAAGCGCGACGAAACTCGTCCCGTCCTTCACGATGCGCCCGACGCCGAAGAGCAGCCCCTGGGGAAGCGACAGCCCGGGGTTGCCGGCACCGATGCCGCCGACACCGCTGAGGTTCGTGGAGGAGCCCAGGGCTCCGGCTTCCTGGGCGAGATTGACGACGCCGTTCGGCCAGTTGGTAAGTGCGGCGGCACTGCTCGAGAGCGCGGCCCAGCTGATGCCGAGCTGGGCCGACTCGGTGTTGGACAACTCGGCGATGATGCCCTGCACCAGCACCTGGGCGCGGCGCACGTCAAGATCCTTGATGATCTGGTTGATTTCGGACATGGTTTTCGGCGGTGCCGTCGCGATCAGCGCGTTGATGTTCTTGTCGGCGACAATGTTGATGACCGGCTTGTTGCCGCCTTTTACCCCGTTGTTCGCCTGTTCCTTGGATTTCACGTATCCTTGGAGGATTTTCGCGAGATCCTCCGCCTGGGCGTAGTGGAGATAAATTACCTGGGTGTTGCCGGTGCGCTGCCCCGGCTGGTCGAGTTGTTCAATCAGAGCCCGTACCTGGAGGCGCTCGGCGGGGCTCCCGGTGACAAGAATCGAGTTGCTGCGCGGGTCGGCGGCAATCTTGAGCGGGATTTGGCCCTGGGCGTGGCTGTTCTGCAGCATGCTGGTCAGCACTTGGGCCATGTTTGCCGCGGAGGCATACTTCAGCTTGATCAGCTCGAACTGGCTGGTCAGCGGTTTGTCGAGGCTGTGAACGAGCGAGATGATGCGCCGGACGTTTCCGGCCCGCCCCGAGATAATGAGCATGTTGGCGGCGGCGTAGGCGGCGAGCTGGGCGGTGCTCGACATGAGCGGGCGCAGCGCGGCAACCAGTTGTGCCACCTGGACGTTTTTGAGCTGCACAACCTCGGTAATCATGGCGGCGCCGGGCGCCTTGCCGAGATCACTCGAGTTGTAGCCAGGCATTTGCCGCCCTTCGACGGCAGGGACGATCTTCCAGGTGTTGTGCCCGGCGGGCTGGGCGGTCAGACCGTGGACCTGGAGTACGGAAAGGAAGACCGAGAACAGGGCGTCGGCCGAAATCGGCTTGGCCGAGATGACGGTGACGTGGCCGTTGGCGCGCGGATCCACGATGAAGTTCTTGCCCGTTATGGAGCTCACGAGCCGCGCCACCTGGCGGATATCGGCATCCGTGAGGTTCAGGGTGATATGCGAGCCCTGGGCGGTGACCGATTCCTTCGGCGGCTTCGCGAAAGCGGGCGTGGCGGCGAGAAGGCCTAGCTCGAGGAAGGCGATGAACAGGCCGATGCGATTCAAGGGGACTCCGGCGGGTGGTTGAAAATACGGGGGCGGAAGCTGGGCATTCTACTAGCCGCCGGTGTTGATCGTCACGGTCAGGCGGTGGCCCTTGCGCAGGATCGCCAGGCGTATCGGCCCGTGGGCCTGGCGCAACTGGTGCATGGCCTTCAGGCTGCCGGCGGGCGTGTCGAGCTGAATGCCGTTTACGCCGGTCACGATATCGCCGGGCTGAAGTCCGGCCTTTTTGAACAATTCGGGCTGCTTGCCGGGATAGACGCGATAGCCCGCGATGTGCCCGTCTTTCTCGTAGGGGCGCAGGCGCATGTATTCCGAGAGCGAACGCGGGTGACTTTGCACCTGCTCGCGAAACCCTTGCGAGACGAGGGGCGCGCGCGGGCGCGCCGTGGAATTCCGCGTGTTGTCGTTCGCCGGCGCGGCGAGTATCGACGTGCCCGATATCGGCAGGCGCAGGGTTTCGAGCCGGCCGTCATGGGCGATGACGATTCGGTCGGGCAGGATGTCGCGAATCAGCGCCCCGTCGGGCAGTTTCGCGCCCACGGCATAGGTGTGTTCGGTGTTGCCGTTGCTCGTGATGATGGCGTAGGACTTCGTGCCCGCGCTCGCCGCCGCAACTCCGGCGAGATCGAGATCGAGCGAGGTTTCCGGAGCGTTGCGCGCGGCGACGGAGGCGGCCGGGGCGTTGGCAGTACCGAAAAGATGGGCCGCCACGACCTTGTCGCCCGGCGTTTGGCCGGCCGTGCCGCCTGCGGGGCGCGCCGCGCCGCCGGCGGTGACGATGGCGCTCGTCGGCGCCGGGGCAGCGAATTGCCAGCTCAGGCGGGCGGCGAGATAGCCGCAGAGTATCAACAGGCCCAGGAACAGGAGATAGGGCGCCCAGCGCAGGATGTGCGCGCGCGTGGCCGCCGGCAGGATTTGCTCCAGCGTGGCGGAGGCGTTGCGGGGGCCGGTCAGAGGCATGATGGATGCGAAAAACGTTTGAATTGCCGAATGCGTAAGTTTACTGGGCTTCGTCTGCTATCACAAGCACCGGAGCGGGATTTCGGTGCCGTGCCGGGCAGGCATTCCCGCGAGTGCTTGAGCTACAATCCATGCATGGACAGACAACGTGAACGAGGCCAGGGTTCCGGGCTCGAACTCGAGGAAGCCCGCCCGCGCCTGAAGCGCCCTCCGCTCTACAAGGTGGTACTCCGGAACGACGATTACACGCCAATGGAATTCGTCGTTGAAGTGCTGCAGTCCATCTTCCGGATGGAGCGCAGCAAGGCGACGCAGATCATGTTGCATGTGCACACGCGCGGCAAGGGCGTCGCCGGCGTGTTCACCTACGAGATCGCGGAGACCAAGGTTGCGCAGGTCACCGAGTACGCCCGCAAGCACCAGCACCCGTTGCTGTGTACACTGGAGAAGGACTGAGAGGAGGCCGCCATGCTCAGCAAGGAACTCGAGTTCTGTCTCAACAACTCCTTCCGGGAAGCGCGCGACACGCGCCAGGAGTTCATTACTGTCGAGCATCTGCTGCTCGCGCTGCTCGACGTGCCCGGCGTGACCGAAACGCTCGCGGCCTGCGGCGGCGACGTGGATACCCTGCGCAGCGAACTCGCGAGCTACATCGAGAAGACCACGCCGCGTCTCGGCGCGCAAACGACCGTGGATGTGCAGCCGACGCTCGGCTTCCAACGCGTACTCCAACGCGCCGTCTTCCACGTCCAGTCCTCGGGTGAAAAGGAGGTGAGCGCGATCAACGTGCTTGTCGCCGTGTTCAGCGAAAAGGATTCGCAGGCGGTTTATCTCCTGGGCCGCCAGCACGTCACCCGGCTCGATGTGGTGAATTACATTTCCCACGGCATCACGCGCGGCGGCGAAGAAGAACCCGAAGAGACGGCGGACGCCGAGGACAAGCCCGAATCCGGCAAGAAGGGCGAGGCCTCGGCGCTCGCCCAATACGCGCGCAATTTGAACCAGCTCGCGCGCCAGGGCCGGATCGATCCCCTGGTCGGGCGCGCGGACGAACTGGCGCGCACGATGCAGATTCTCTGCCGGCGGCGCAAGAACAATCCGCTTTTCGTCGGCGAGGCCGGCGTCGGCAAGACGGCATTGGCCGAGGGGCTCGCGCTCGCGATCATCGAGGAGCGGGTGCCGGAAATCCTCGCCGATGCCGTCGTGTACGCGCTCGATCTGGGCTCACTTATCGCAGGGACAAAGTACCGCGGGGACTTCGAAAAACGTCTGAAGGCCGTACTCGCCGAGCTCGGCAAGCGCGAGAGCTCGATCCTGTTCATCGACGAGATTCATACCGTGATCGGCGCGGGCGCGGCTTCGGGCGGCGTGATGGACGCCTCCAACCTCATCAAGCCGGTGCTCGCCTCGGGCGAACTCAAATGCATCGGCTCGACCACCTACCAGGAGTTTCGCGGCATCTTCGAGAAGGACCGTGCACTCGCGCGGCGTTTCCAGAAGATTGATGTGGCCGAGCCCAGTGTGGAGGAGACGATCGCCATCCTTCGCGGCCTCAAGACCCGCTTCGAGAGCCATCACGGCGTGCGCTACCCGGCGCGGACGCTGCGCGCGGCGGCGGAGCTTGCCGATCGCTACATCAACGACCGCCATTTGCCCGACAAGGCGATCGACATCATCGACGAGGCGGGCGCCGAGATGCGCCTGCGCCCGGCGACGCGGCGGCACAAAACGGTTTCCGTCACCGACGTTGAGGCGATCGTTGCGCGCATGGCGCGTATCCCGCCGCGCAGCGTCTCGCACAACGACCGTGACGCGCTGCGCACCCTCGAGCGCGACTTGAAGCTTTCCATTTACGGGCAAGACGCGGCGATCGCGAAGCTCGGCCAGGCGATCAAGATGGCGCGCTCGGGCCTGGGCCATCCCGAGAAACCCATCGGTGCCTTCCTCTTTTCCGGGCCCACCGGCGTCGGCAAGACCGAGGTCACGCGCCAGCTTGCGCATCTGCTCGGCATTCCGCTCGTGCGCTTCGACATGTCCGAGTACATGGAACGGCACACCGTGAGCCGCCTGATCGGTGCGCCGCCGGGCTATGTCGGCTTCGACCAGGGCGGGCTCCTCACCGAGGAGGTCGTCAAGAATCCGCATTCGGTGCTCCTCCTCGCCGAGATCGAGAAGGCGCATCCCGATGTGTTCTACCTGTTGTTGCAAGTGATGGATCACGGCAAGC
>CAZKOE010000195.1:0-4731 GCA_964554305.1 uncultured Gammaproteobacteria bacterium | reverse complement strand
TCAGGCCATTTTAAGCGCCACTCAGGCGATACCGAAGAAATCGCGGGCCGCGGCCGTCGTGTGGGCGGCAAGCTCCTCGAAGTTTTCACCGCGTGCCCTGGCGACCACGGCGGCAATGTGCGGGAGCCAGCGTGGCTCGTTGCGCCGGGTCGCGGGCTTCGGATCGAGATCGCGCGGCAACAGGTAGGGTGCGTCGGTTTCGAGCACGAGCCGCCCGGCGGGAATGCGCCCGAGCAGGGCGGGGAGATGCGCGCCGCGACGTTCGTCGCAGACCCAGCCGGTGATGCCGATGTAGAAGCCGCGCTCCAGGTAGGCATCGAGTTCCCCGGCGTTGCCGGTAAAACAATGCACGAGGGTTTTCGGCAGTCGGCCGGAAAATTCGTCGAGCAGATTGAGGAAATCCCCGTGCGCGTCGCGCTGGTGCAAAAACAGCGGTTTGCCGGCCTCGGCGGCCAGCGAAATTTGGGCCGCGAAGGCTTCGCGCTGCGCATCGCGCGGAGAAAAGTCGCGAAAGTAATCGAGACCGCATTCGCCGGCGGCAACCACGGCGGGCCGGGGCAGCAGGTCGGCGATCTCGCGGGCGATCTCGGGCGAAAAACCGCCGGCCTGATGGGGGTGGACGCCGGCCGTGGCGTAAAGCGTACCCGGACGGGATTCGGCCAGGGCGATGGCGGCTCGCGAATGGGCGATGTCCGCGCCGGTGACGACCATGCGGGCGACGCCTGCTTCCCGCGCGCGGGCGATGACCGCATCGCGGTCGGCATCGAAGCTGTCGTGGGTAAGGTTGGCGCCGACGTCGATCAGCGCGGGCGGTTGACGGGCATTCATCTTTTGCTAAGCTGGGGAAGCGGAATGCGGGACGGGTTGCGATGAGCGAGGAAACGAACTGGACGGATCATGTGACTAGTGGCAAGGCCTGGGTCAGGTTTCTGCTTATGTTACTGTTCACGCCGCTTCTGGGTTGTGTCGGTTTCCTGGTCGTCGCCATCGGGCTGTTCCAGTTCTTCTCCGTATTGGCGAGCGGCGAGAGTAATCCGCAACTGCGGGAACTGGGCCGGGAGCTTTCGCACTTCGCGGCGGGTCTCGCCGATTTTCTGACCTACAACACCGAGCGGCGACCGTTTCCCCTTACGACTTCTCCGCCCGGGGATGCTGCAGAAAGCGTGAAGCAACCGACCCCGGAAGCGCCGCGCCCGACCCGGCGGGCAGCCGCGACGCGTAAAAAGCCTCCCGCCCGGCGGCGTTCCGCGTCCACGCGCGAGAAACCCGTCGAGCCGGGGGGTGACCCAGGCGGGGAGGCCGGGTCCAAATCGTCATCGGAGCCAACGAAGTTCGAGGCGCTGTCCGATTTGGAAAAGGTTATTGGTGCGCCTTCGCGGGAACGACGAAGCGGGGACAGCAGTGCGGCCGGCCGGGGTTTCGATCTCCCGTAAATGCGGCAGTCAGTCGTTCAGGAAAAGATCGGTCGCGAGCGGCGTGCCCGGCGATACGGCATAGCGGTCTAGATCGGTCACGCCGGCCTCGGCCAGTGCCTCCTCGTCCGTGAAATGGCGGCCCGTGCATTCATGGGCCGGGCGGACGAGGATCGCGCGGGCCGCGTCGGCGACGATCTCGGGTTTGCGGCACTGCTCCGGCTTTACGCGGCCACCGAGCATGCCCAGGGCGGCCGTGGCAATGACCGTGCGCGGCCACAGTGTGTTGACGGCGATGCCCTCGTCTTCGAACTCGGCGGCCATGCCCCGGGCGGCGAGACTCATGCCGTATTTGCTGACGGTGTAGGCGACATGGCCGCGGAACCAGCGCGGATCGAGGTTCGGCGGCGGCGCCAGGCTGAGGATGTGAGGGTTGCCGGCTTGCCTGAGCCAGGGCAGGCAGGCCCGCGAACAAACGAAGGCGCCACGCAGGTTGACGTCGAGCATCAGGTCTAATCGCTTGATCGGCGTATTCTCGGTGCCGGCAAGCCAGATGGCACCGGCATTGTTGACGAGGATATCGATGCCGCCGAAGTACTCGGCGGTGCGCTCGACGGCCGTCGCCACGGCCTGGGCGTCGCGGATGTCCACGGCCAGGGCCAGGGCCTTGCCGCCCGCCTTTTCGACGGCCTGCGCCGTCGTGTGGATCGTACCCGGCAACCTCGGGTGCGGCAGGTTGGTTTTTGCGACGACGGCGACATTGGCGCCGTCGGCTGCGGCGCGCACGGCGATCACCGCGCCGATGCCGCGGCTCGATCCGGTCACAAAGAGGGTTTTGCCCGCGAGGCTCGACATGGATCCGTGCTATACGCCGTAAACTAAATAGTATAGGCAGCTCGCGGCACCCGGAGGCGGAAATGGCTTATACGACTTTGGTCGGCGCGCATGATCTGTTGCGTCATGGAGGCGAGGCGGGCTGGCGCGTTTTCGACTGCCGCTGCTCGCCGTCCGACCCGGTGGTGGGCCGCGCACAATATCTGGATGGCCATATTCCGGGCGCGCGTCATGCCGATCTGGACCGGGTGCTCGCCGCGCCGCCGGGACCCGCGACGGGGCGCCATCCCTTGCCCGATCGAGCCGCGCTGGCCGCATGGCTGGGACGCGAAGGCGTCGGCGAGGCGACACAGATCGTTGCCTACGACGGTTCGGGCGGCGCCTTCGCCGCGCGACTGTGGTGGCTCACGCGGTGGTTGGGGCATGCCGAGGTCGCCGTGCTCGACGGCGGTCTCGCCGGCTGGAGGGCGGCGGGCGGTGAGCTCGAAGGCGGTGAAACACGAAACCCGGCACCGGCCGACTTCCCGATCCGCGAGCCGCTGACGACGCCGCTCACGGCGAGCGATGTGATGGCGATCGTTCAGGGCGAGGCGGAAGGAATTCTGATCGATGCCCGCGCGGGCGAACGCTACCGGGGCGAGGAAGAACCCATCGACGCGGTCGCGGGACACATACCGGGCGCGCTCAATCGCCCCTTCTCGGGGAACCTCGATGCCAGCGGGCGCTTCCTTGCCCCGGCCGCGTTACGCGAACGCTTCGCCGCCATGGCGGAGGATCCGCGTAGCGCGGTGAATTACTGCGGCTCGGGTGTGACGGCCTGCCACAACGTGCTCGCGATGGAGCATGCGGGCCTTTCCGGCTCGCGGCTTTACGCCGGCTCCTGGAGCGAGTGGATTCGCAATCCCGCGCGCCCGGTTTCGAGCGGCGACGAGCCCGGCTGATTTTGGGGCCGCCGGGTGATTGCCTTCGGGCACAGCTTCGGGCCACGGCCGCAGGCCGTGTCTGCGGCGAGTCCTGCTGCAGGGGGATCGGGCTGTCTTGCTTCGTGTGGCGCCGGCCTTCATTGCAGCTTCCGATAAAATGGCAAACCGCCAGGGATAACGGGGACCACGTTTGGATTTTGCACTGACTGACGAACAGGAAATGATCCGCGATCTCGCGCGCAAGTTTGCCCGCGAAGTGATCGCGCCGAATGCTGCCGAGTTCGATGCCAGGGTGGAATTCCCGAAGGACATCGTCGCGCAGGCGCGCGAACTCGGGTTGATGAACGTCAGCGTGCCCGCCGAGTTCGGCGGCACCGGCGGCTCGGTGCTGGACCTCATCCTGGTGGCCGAACAACTCGGATGGGGTTGCAGCGGGATCGGCCTCGCGATTCTCCTGAACAATCTCGCCGCCGATCCCGTCAACATTGCCGCCAACGAGGAACAACGCAGGAAATACTTCAGCAGGCTGGCCGAGGGCTTCGGCGCCTACGCGCTGACCGAGCCCTCGGCCGGTTCGGATGCGGGCGCGATTCGCACACGGGCGGAAAAGCACGGCAGGGACTGGGCCATCAGCGGCCAGAAGATCTGGATCAGCAACGCCGACGTCGCCGAATTCTTCGTGGTGTTCGCAAAGACGGATCCCGAGGCGCGCACACGCGGTATCACCGCCTTCCTGGTGGACCGGGATGTCAAGGGCGTTTCCGTCGGCAAACCACTGCCGAAGATGGGGCAGAAGGCCTCGCACGCCTGCGAGGTTTTTCTCGAAGACGTCGTGGTATCCGACGCTCAGCGTCTGGGTGCGGAAAACGAAGGTTTCAAGATCGCCATGCGCGTCTTCGACCGTTCGCGCCCGATGGTGGGCGCAATGGCGACCGGACTCGCGCAACGTGCACTCGACGAGGCCGTCGCCTACGCGACCGAACGCAAGGCCTTCGGCAAGCCGATCATCGAGCAGCAGGGCGTCGGCTTCAAGATTGCCGAGATGGGCATGCGCACCGAGGCCGCGCGGCTGCTCGTGCGCGAGGCGGCCTGGCGCAAGGACCACGACCTCGACAACACCCTGTATTCTTCCTACGCCAAGACCTTCTGTTCCGACACCGGCATGTGGGCGGCCACCGAATGCGCCCAGATCCTCGGTGGCTACGGCTACAGCAAGGAATACCCGGCCGAGAAGCTCATGCGCGACGCCAAGGTGATGCAAATCTACGAAGGCACAAACGAGATCCAGCGCCTCATCATGTCTCGTTGGCTCGCCAGAAGTGCTGCTTAGCTTGCGATTCATGCGAGCGGGATTCCTTTCCGATCGCGGGCGGTATCAAGTCCCGGCGCGGGAGCTGCCCGCGGGCAATTTTTCGGCAGAGCACTTGCGCTTGACAAGAAATGGGGTTATAGTCTCCCTGCCGATAGCTTGAATTCGGCGCCTCCAGAGGAGGACGGCGGCGTCGATGCCCCGGCCAGAATTCGCTCCCGCCTCATGTGAACCATCGGGCGGTGCAAGCGGA
>CAZKOE010000194.1:0-4733 GCA_964554305.1 uncultured Gammaproteobacteria bacterium | reverse complement strand
CCAGCAATGGCTACAAAGACTGAACATCTACGGCAAAAAAGCAGGCGAAGGAAAAGTCTCGGTGCACACATTGATGGGCGGTGCCGATGACCTCAAGACTTGGGCCGAATATCCGGAAGAGGACATGATCCTGATCGGCACTCAGGACATGCTGCTCTCGCGCGCGCTGATGCGCGGCTACGGCATGAGTCGCTACCGGTGGCCGATCCATTTCGCGCTCCTGCACAACGACTGTCTGTGGGTATTCGACGAGATTCAATTGATGGGGCCAGGACTGTGGACTTCGGCACAACTGGACTGGATGAGGCAGAAACGTTTCCCGACTATCAAGCCATGCCGAAGCCTGTGGATGAGCGCCACCATCGGGACGAGCTTCTTGGCAACCACCGATCGCAGAACCGACAAACTGGACAAACTCACGCCTTGGCAACCGGACGTTGGCAACGATCCAAAGACACAGGTGTTGCGAGATGCCAAGCGTCCAATTGACTGGTTTACGCCCGCCAAGAAAAGCACTTTGTCTCTCGCCGAGCAAATTGCCGCTGCTGCTGAATCAGGACATCAGCCAGGGACATTGTCCCTGATCGTTTGCAACACGGTGGACATGGCGCGGTCGGTTTTTGACGCATTGCATACCGAGGACAAGATTCTTCTCACCTCACAATTCCGCCGCCAGGATCGTCAGCACCACGAGCAGAAGTTGGTCGATTTCGAAGCGAAGCGTCGGCGATATGCCGGCAATCCTGTGCCGGATGATCCGGGTCTGATCTGTGTCAGCACCCAAGTAATCGAGGCAGGGATGGATGTTTCCTCGCACCGCTTGTGGTCGGAGCTGGCGCCGTGGCCTTCTGTCATACAGCGGCTTGGTCGCCTGAATCGCGATGGCAAGGATAAAGAAGCGCAGGCGTTCTTCTGGAAGACTCCCAAGGAGGGACGAGGCAAGCAAGAGCGCGTCGGGCCGTATGATTCATCCGACATCGACCTTGCCAGCAAACTCGTTGGCGTGCTTGCCCCTCTTTCGAAGACCGATTCGTCATGGCAAGCGTTACAAACACTTCGGAACAGCCATAAGGTCGATATCGAAAGGGCGCTTCAACCGAAACCTACACCGCTGCCGCGCGCAATTGACGTACACGGCCTGTTTTCGACCGAGCCCGACGTGCATGGAGGGTTCACCGATATCAGCATGTTCGTGCGCGGCACCGATCCCGATTCGGATGTAACCGTTTTCTGGCGCGGCTGGCCGGGGAAGCAACCACCACCTGGCAATGAGCTTGACGGTCCGGATTTGAATTTGCGACAGGAAGGATGCTCGGTCGCCGCACCTAAAGTGCGTGAGCTTCTCACGGCACGGCACACGTCTGCTTGGCTATGGGACGGTAAAAAGGCGCGCTGGAATCGAGTTTCGCCCAACGATCTCAAGCCCGGCATGGTCGTGATGCTGCATCGCGATGTCGGGGGATACCGCCCGCATACCGGGTGGACAGGCAATGCGGCGGACAAGCTGGATCATCTGCCGACACCGGGGCGCGGCACTGGGTTCCAAGACGATGCGCTGACGGAAGTCGGTTACTGGTCAACGCTCGAAACTCATCTGGCCGATGCCAAAGTGGAAGCCGTGAAGTTGTGTAAAGCGCTTGACTTCAAATCCGATGATCTTTGCAGGTTAGCTGTGGTTGAGGGTGCCGGACTCCATGATCTCGGCAAGGCTCATCCCAAATGGAATGATGCGCTTCCTGCGAAATTCTGTTTTCCGAATGTCCTGCTCGCTAAGTGCCCGCGTGTGCTCGCCATCGACACTCCGCAGAACAGCCATGGCTGCACCATTGAGATCACTAAGCTTCGGCCAACCGCTGTACGGCTCCCCGACGAACCCCGACGCCGCGGCAGGGTAGATGTAATACGCCGAAAATGGGCAATCGATCAAAAGTTGGATCGGGGTGAATTGGACCAACTGAAGGCCCTTCCTGGCGTACTATGGGCGGGCCATGTGCCCTTCCGGCCCGGCATGCGCCACGAAGCCGCTTCCGCGCTTGCCATGTGGCAACGCTATCACAATGCCGACGGCGAAAAACCTTTTCCTGCGCTCGCCGTCTATCTGGCGGCCGCTCATCATGGGAAAGTTCGCACCGTCATGCGCAGTCTCGGTGATGACGGCACGGACGTATTCGGCATTCCCCGCGCACCCGCAGACTTGAAGTTCGGCACCCAATCCTGGCCAATGGACTTCTCCATCGCCAAAGATGGAGCTTCCGGTGAATGGGACGGCGATGAATTTCTGCTAACCGATCATGGCTGGACAGGACTGATTGCCGATCTGCTCGGCCCATGGAATCCGACCGACGAAACCTCAGCAGGCGCCGTACCCGATGGCGAGCCGCGACGGTTGGGGCCGTTCGCGTTGGCCTATCTGGAAGCCTTGGTGTGTATAGCTGACTGGCGTGCCAGCAGTCATCCATCGCGGAGCACCAAGCCGGGTGAGGAGCCGAACCCATGATGCAAGCAATTCGTCTCCCGGTCATTCCCATTCCGGGCCTGACACCTGACAGTCTTGGGAACTATCTGGCCTCGCTGGGGCTGCTGCGCGTGTTGGCACGCAAATGGCCCCAGATACGAATTGCCTGGCGCGGTGACGTTTTGCAAGTGGTTGGCGGGCCTTTGGAATTGGAAGATGTGCGTGATTTGCTATGCCATCTAGGAGCGAATGCTGCTTGGTCGCCGTACAAGCGCGAGTGGGAGAAAGCCCAGAAAGAAAGCAGCAAACTGGCGACCAACAAGAAGATTGCAGCGAAAAGTGGGTTTCCACTCGCTCTATGGCGGGCAAACGCCAGCGAGCAGTCTCAAGAGCTTTTCTGTGCACACATTGTCCCGCACGGTAGCGGAAGAACCTTCAATCCAGTTATTCCCAAAGGAGGGAAGGATTCAAAAAGAGACTTTTCCATGGGATGGGAGCGATCTGTCCAAAAACTCAAAAACCTGGATCCGGCCATATCCAGAAAGGATATCTTGGCATTCCTTGAAGGTCGTGGCACGGAAATTCGCGAGAAAAACCTTAATGCGGCAGCATGGTTTAGTAATTCCAACAAGCAATACAACAGTGGCCATAAACCATACGCGGATGGTCTGGTTTCGCCTTGGGCGATGGTGTTAGCTTGTGAAGGGCTGCCGTTTCTTGCCGGCGGAGCTTCTCGACGACTTGGTGCTCGTTCAAAAACTAGCGGAGCGTTTCCGTTCGTAACCAGGTCGCTAGCTCCAACCGCAAAGGAGGAAGTTACACGCAAGGAAAAGGGCGGCGCTGAACTTCATGATCATGCTGAATTCTGGACACCAATCTGGGGGCGCCCCATGATCGTCCAGGAAGTTCGTGCCTTGATCGCCCGTGGCCGCGCAGAAATTTTCGGTGAAGGGGCACGTACTCCAGCCGCTTTCGCCGGGGCGATTTTGCATCGCGGCGTAGACGCGGGAATTCAGGAATTCCGGCGTTTTGTGCTTGGCCGAACCACGAGTGCAAACACTTTTGAGCCGCGGTACGAAGGGTCGTTCCGTCTGCCACCGGAGATTCCGCAGATAACGAACGACTCTCAATCACACAACCTGCTTGTCGCCAAAGTGATTGATTGTGTTCTGAGTCTGATCGAACGGTTGCCTGCTGACCGGGATCAAAAAGGACAGTCCCGCTTCGTTGGTTTGCGCGGGCCCATAGAAGAAGCATCCGTGGCATTCGCCGCCTCTCCACGCAACCCAGAAGCCGCAAGAGACATGCTCGACGCCGTGGTTGCAAGCCTTGATCAGATTGACCGTAATCGGAGCTTTCGCGCGAAAAAGGTTCAATGGAAACCGCTGCCCACCGGATGGTTGCCGGCCCTGTTCGGAAGCGAACCACCACCTGTCGAGGCGCGGCTTGCCATGGCGCTGGTGTCGGGCTTTCCGCAATCGCTGCCTTTCACACTCTACCGGTTTGGTGTCGAGTGGAAATACCAGAGATTCCAGCATCCCGAACAGGCGCCGGCGCGCTGGGTTTGGGGGGCCGGAGAACTGGCCCGTACTCTCGGCGCCATTCTGGTTCGCCGCACCTTGGACTGGGAAGCCGAAGCGAAGCGCGACGCCACCTTTGTTCCCGCGCGTACCGGGCTACCGGCCCGATTGAGCGATGTACACCGTTGGCTGGTAGGCGACACGGATGACGACCTGCTCAACCGCTGGCTGGCGCGGCTGGCATTGTTCAACTGGCGCCAGGCGCCACAAGAAGTTCGTGACCTGGCGATTCGGGATGCGAGCGAAGTGGACAGCAATGGAGCCTTGGCTGTGTTCGGCTTGCTCAGACCATTGTTTGACTTGATGCCGCTAAGCGCGCATGCCGGCGGTCCCACACACGATCTGCTTGAACGGAAAAGCGGCGCGCGTACACCCGAATTGGCGCGCGCGCTCGCGAACGTGATCCGCGCAGGACAGATCGATACCGCCGTTCGCATGGCCTCGACGAGATACGCCATGGCCCATACGCCACTGATTCGCACGGGCACGTTTTGGAGTATCGCCGACAACGATCGGTTGTTGGCCGCGATGTTGTTTGCGGTTTCCAGTTGCTCACGTTCAACCCTCATACAACCTTGGCTTCGCCCTCAACGCCTTACAGGAGAAACATCTCATGACTGACCAATCCAAACTCACACTCACGCCTGCTGAAGCACTCAAAGGCCAATCGCCGCTCGTGATTACGGCCGATCTGGAAC
>CAZKOE010000193.1:823-4743 GCA_964554305.1 uncultured Gammaproteobacteria bacterium | reverse complement strand
GATAGCGCCCCGGCCTTATTGAAGCACGGGCTCGTATGACGCCTGCCGTTCCACTCCACGCCATTTCCGGGACGGTAACGCCCCGGCCTCATTGAAATTACGCTGCCGTGACCGCCTTCGGAGCGAAGCCCGTATGCTGGGGGCCGAGGCTTCACGGTTGACCGGGTCGGAACTCCACGCGAGGGGGCGGGTCTTTGTTTTGGCTTAACATGATACATTGCGGGCGGCGGGTGCCGTCGCCGTTCATGAATTTCCACGGGCTTCGACGACGGGGTTTTGCATGCAGTTTCAGATTTTGAGGCGTAGCGGACATTTCGCCTGCCTGGTTCTGGGCGCCGGAGCCTGCGCGGGCCTGGCGGGGTTTGGCACCGCATCGGCAATGGGGAGGGTGAACGCGGGCGCCTTGCCCGGGGCATTGCGCCCGGCGCTGTATCGCGCGCTCGTGGTCGGGCAACCGGCGGCGCAAGGGCTGCATGCCGACTGCGCGGATCGGGTCGCCGATGGCCTGAGGGCCTGTTTCGGGGGTCGCGGTGCGTATTTCACGGGTCCCGACGGGCGGGGGCTCAGCCTGAGGCTGACCGCCTTTGGCCGCGCTGGTGCGCTCACCGGTTTGGGAGCGCCGGAGCGCGTGGCCGCCGCCGGCAGGCTGAATTATCGTTATGCCGGCCTTACCGAGTGGTGGCGTTCTGTATCCCAGGGGTTTGAGCAGGGCTTCGACGTAGCTCGCAGGCCCGGCGGCGCGGGCCCGTTGTTGCTGACCATGGAGGCGAACCGCGATCCCGAGCGGCGCCCGGGCGGCCTTGCCTGGGGGACACTGCGTTATGGTGGCCTGGTCGTGACGGATGCCTCGGGCAGGCGTTTGCCCGCCGCGATTTCGGCGCGTGGAAGGCAAGTGACCATCTCCATCAACGATCGCAACGCGGTTTATCCGCTGGTGGTGGATCCCATGGTTTGGATCGGGCAGGCGGTGGAGGCTCCAGCGCCGGTTACCGTGGACAACGCCAAGGTCGTTGCGAGCGCTTTCGGCGCTGCCGTCGTATTGGATGGTAAGACAGCTTTCGTGGGGGCGCCGTTCGCGACGGTCGGAGGTGCCGTCCAGCAGGGCGCCGTGTATGTATTCAACGAGGCCTCCGATCGCAGTTGGGCGCAGAGCGCCGTGCTTACCGCCTCCAATGGCGCGGCTTACGATCAGTTCGGCAGCCGCCTGGTGGCCTCGGGCAAAACATTGTTGGTCGGAGCGCCCGGCGTAGCCTCTTCGCGGGGAGCCGCCTACGTGTTTTCGCAGAATGGCGGAGCCTGGAGCCAGACCGCGAAGTTGGAGGCCGGTGACGGGGCGGCGGGTGACGAGTTCGGTATATCGCTCGCGGTGTCCGGCGCCACGGCGCTGATCGGCGCGCGTTTCGCGAAGATCGGCTCCAATGCCCACCAGGGAGCCGCCTATCTCTTCGCGGAAAGCGGAGGCAGCTGGAGCCAGACGGCGAAGTTGACGGCCAGCGACGGCGCGGCGAACGATCTCTTCGGCTCGGCCGTGGCGCTTGACGGTATGGAGGCACTTGTCGGTGCGCCGGCGGCAACGGTGGACGGCAATAACCTGGTGGGTGCCGCTTACGCATTTGCCGAGAATGCGGGTGACTGGAGCGAGACCCAGAAACTCGTGGCCGGCGATGGCGCGCAAGGCGATTCTTTCGGTTCCGCGCTTGCGCTTTCCGGGGCAACGGCGCTGGTCGGCGCGCCCGAAGCAACGGTTTCCGGGCAGATCAACGAGGGCAAGGTCTATGCGTTCGCCAATTCGGGCGGCAGTTGGACCGAGACGGCGACGCTTGTCGCGAGCGATGGCGCGCAGGGTGAGCAGTTCGGCGGCGCGCTGACGCTTGATGGGGACCGTGCGTTCGTGGGCAACGGATCCGGTAGCGGACAGGCTTACCTCTTCGAACGTGCGGGGGGAAGTTGGGCGCAGAGTGAAGAATTTTCGGAAGGTACGGGCTATGGCCAAGCGGTGGATCTCGAGGGACTTTCTCTGTTTGTCGGGGCGCCGGCGGGGGGAGGTGGCGTCGTCTATTTTTATGAGCCCGGCAATCTCGCACTTTCCTACAGCGCACCCGCCCAGGCCAAGACCGATACGCAATATACCGGCAATGTCATTCTTACCAATAGCGCGGCAACTGCCACGCCTCCGCTTATACTTGCAATACTGACTCCGAGTGGGGCAAGCGTGAGCTCCGCTGCTTCGACTCAAGGTGATTGCACGCTGAGCAAAAGCGCTGCCACCTGCAAGCTCGGGCAGGTCGCCGGCAACGGCGGGCAGGCCAAGGCAAGCGTCAAGTTCAAGGTGACCGTCAAGCCCAAACAGGCGATAACGCTTGACAATTTTGCTCAAGTCATCTTCGCCGTCCCGTCCGTCACGGCGAGTGCGGCGGTCGAGGTGCCCAAGAAAAAGTCCTCAGGTGGTGGCGGCGAGTTTGGACTGGTGGGGATTCTGGCACTCCTGGGCTTGCTGGCTCTGACAGGGGTCGCGCGCCGACGGCGCTGAGAAATCGCGGGCAACGGGTCTCGACGGACCTGCCAACGCTGCCTGCGATTTTCCCTTGTTCCTTGCTACACTGGCCGAGCGTGTAATTGCGGAGGAAAGCCGTGCGAGCGAGTCTGGGCCTGTGGCTGTGTGGGGGCCTGTTTTCGGTACTGGCCGGGGTTTCGATGCTGGCGCAGACGGATCGTGGCGAATCCCTGGCGGCGCAGCGTTCGGACTTTCTCAAGGCCTACGCCGTGGCCCAGATGGGCAAGTCCGACTGGCGGGCCTGGGTCCCCAAGCTCGAGGATTATCCACTTTATCCTTACCTGCCGGCGGCCGAACTCGAGCACGACCTGCATTCTGTCTCCACCAAGCGGGTCGCGGCTTATCTGGCGCGTTATGACGGCCTGATTCCGGCCGAGGATCTGCGCCGAAATTACCTCTACCTGTTGGCCAAACGCCGGGACTGGCGCGACTTTCTCGTGCTTTACCGGCCCAATCTCGGCGATACCCTGGCCTGTTACGCGCTCCGGGCGCGGATCGCCGTCGGCCAAAAGCTGGATTTTGAACGCGACCTCGCCTCGTTGTGGCGCGAGCCTTCGCTGCCGCGCGCCTGCAACAAGGTACAGATCTGGGCGCACGAGCATGGGCTCCTGACGCCGGCGCGGCTGTGGGAGCGGATCGACAGCGCCGCGGGGGAGCGGCGCGCGGGGACGATCGCCTGGCTCGCGCGCTGGCTGCCGCATGATCAGGCGGTCGTCGCGCGCCGTTATGTCGAGGGTTTGCGCCATCCCGCCCGCGCCGTCCGTGCCGCCGCGCGGTGGCCCGATACGGGGCACAATCGCGAGGCGGCGCTGCTCGCGATCACTCAGCTTGCGCGCGAGGACAGCGCGCGGGCCGTGGGGGACTGGCCCCACCTTGAGGCGCACTTCGATTTTTCCGCGCGCGCGCGCGACCGCATCTTGCGCAGCCTTGCGCTGCATCGGGCCTACGGGTTTCACGACGATGCGCTCGAGTTGCTTGCGAATTTGCCCGCCGGCGCCCGCAACGAAGCGACTCGCGGCTGGCGCATTCGGGTCGCGATCGCCGCCCGCAACTGGCCGGCCGCACTCGAGGCACTGGACGAGGCATTGAAGCATGGGCAGGGTCATGCGCAGGCGTGGCAGTATTTGCGTGCCCGCGTGCTGCAGAAGCTCGGCAAGCAGAAAATGGCGCGTGCCGGCTTCGAGGCGCTTGCCGGCGCGAGCGACTATTGGGGTTTCCTCGCCGCCGACCGGCTGGGTCGCCCCTATGTGATTTGTCCGGACGATCCGGCCTATCCGCCGACGCAAATGCGTTCGGTGCTCGCGCAGCCGGGATTCGCGCGGGCCTTCGAGTTATTCGCCGTGGGCATGCTGCGCGATGCCCGCCG
>CAZKOE010000193.1:0-813 GCA_964554305.1 uncultured Gammaproteobacteria bacterium | reverse complement strand
CCCGCCGCGAATGGGCGAGGGCGGTGAAGGCGAGCGACGCCGAAACCCGCAACCTCGCCGCCGCGTTAGCGTATCGGCGTGGCTGGTACAGCCGGGCCGTTTTCGTTTATAGTCACGGCGAGCTGCTGCGCCGTTACCGCGAGCGCTTTCCCATCGCGCATCATGCAAGCGTCGAGGTGGCCACGCGTAGAACGGGCGTGGCGGCGGCCTGGATCTATGCATCCATTCGTGCGGAAAGCGCTTGGGTGCCGGATGCGGGTTCCTATGCGGGCGCGCGCGGCCTGATGCAGCTGATGCCGGCTACGGCGCGCCACGTGGCGCGGCGCCACCATATTTCCGCGCAGGGGTTCCGTTACGACCCCAGTGTCAATATCCGGCTCGGCAGCGATTATCTCGCGCGCATGGCCGGGCTTTATGACGGCAGGCTGTGGCTCGCGAGCGCCGCCTACAATGCGGGGCCGGGCCGGGTGAACAGCTGGCTCGCGGCACGCGGAGCACTCGCACCGGACCTCTTCATAGCGACGATTCCCTTCACCCAGACGCGCAATTACGTGATCCGCATCGCGGCCTTCAGCGTGATCTACGATTGGTTGCTCAACGGCAAGCCGACGGCGCTTGCCTGGCGGCTGGGCGGCAAGGCGGCGGGCAGGGATCGGCGGCGCGTGGCCGTCGTTTGCCCGGTATCGGCATCGGTGCCCGCCACCGCGGAGGCGCCGGGAGCATCCGCGGCGGCGCCGGGAACGTCCTGACCGGACTCGCCGGCGGTGTTATGCCGAGGGTAAACATGGTGGCCAGGGGCGGAATCGAACCACC
>CAZKOE010000192.1:2316-4786 GCA_964554305.1 uncultured Gammaproteobacteria bacterium | reverse complement strand
GGATCCGGATGTCATCCTGGTGGGCGAAATGCGCGACCTGGAGACGATTCGGCTTGCGCTTACCGCCGCCGAAACGGGGCATCTGGTTTTCGCGACCCTGCATACCAGTTCGGCGGCGAAAACCATAGATCGCGTCGTGGATGTGTTTCCTGCGGGCGAAAAGGAACTGGTGCGCGGCATGCTCTCCGAATCCCTGCGTGCCGTCATTTCCCAGACGCTGCTCCGGCGCAACGGCGGCGGGCGGGTTCCCGCCTGGGAGATCATGATCGGTACGCCGGCGATCAGAAATCTCATTCGCGAGGGCAAGGTGGCGCAGATGTATTCGGTTATCCAGACCGGGCAGAGTGCGGGCATGCTCACGCTCGACCAGTCGCTCAAGGGTCTGCTCGCGAGCGGCCTGATCGGCCGCGAGGAGGCACGGTCGAGGGCGCAGAACAAGAACGACTTTCTGTAGCGGTCATGGTGCAATCGGGAGAACGGGAGATGGAAAGCGATCATGCGGTGAGGCTGATGCACGGGATGCTGCGCTCAATGGTTGAGCGCGGGGCGTCCGATTTGATCATCACCGCCGGTTTCCCGCCGGCCGTCAAAGTGGACGGCGAAATCCAGACCTTGACCGAGCGGGCCTTGACGGGCGAGCAGAGCGCGCTCCTCGTGCACGTCATCATGAACGACAAGCAGGGCCGCGAGTTCGACGAGACGCACGAGTGCAACTTCGCGATCAGCCCGAGCGGCATCGGCCGGTTTCGCGTCAGTGCCTTCGTGCAACGCGGCCAGCAAGGCATGGTCCTGCGCACGATCAGTCCGGAAATCCCCACCATCGAGGAACTCGGCCTGCCGGAGGTTCTGAAGGAGATCGCCATGACCAGGCGCGGGCTCGTGATCATGGTCGGCGCAACGGGGACGGGCAAGACCACCACGCTGGCGGCGGTGGTTGGCGAGCGCAACCGGAACTCCCACGGTCACATCATCACCATCGAGGATCCGATCGAGTACGTGCATGAGCACAAGGGTTGCGTCGTGACGCAGCGCGAGGTGGGCGTGGACACGATCGAGTGGCGCACCGCCCTCAAGAACACCCTGCGCCAGGCGCCGGACGTGATCCAGATCGGTGAAATCCGCGATCGCGAA
This sequence comes from uncultured Gammaproteobacteria bacterium, assembly GCA_964554305.1. Taxonomy (GTDB): domain Bacteria; phylum Pseudomonadota; class Gammaproteobacteria; order JAKDMP01; family JAKDMP01; genus JAKDMP01. Next base: position 3,655 of record CAZKOE010000192.1, on the reverse strand, counting down.
ACCATGGAGCTTGCCGTGCAGTTTGCCGAGACGGGTCATCTCTGCCTTTCGACCCTGCACGCGAACAATGCCAACCAGGCGCTCGATCGGATCATCAACCTGTACCCGGAAGACAAGCGCCATCAGCTCCTGATGGATCTTTCCTTCAACCTCAAGGCCGTGGTTTCGCAACGCCTGCTGCGCCGCGCCGTCGGCGAAGGCCGTGTGCCGGCGGTCGAGGTGCTGATCAATACGCCGCTGGTGGCGGACATGATCTTCAAGGGCGAGGTGGCGGAGCTCAAGGAACTCATGGCGCGCTCGGCGCGCTTCGGCATGCGGACCTTCGATCAGTCGCTCTTTGATCTGTACGAGCGCGGGGCCGTTACCTACGAGGAAGCGATCCGTCACGCCGATTCGCAAAACGAGTTGCGGCTGCGAATCAAGCTGGAAAGCGTGCACGGCGACCGTGATTTCGACGCGGGCACGGAGAACATGGGGCTGGAAAAAAAGGAAGAGCGCGCGAAGGGAAACGTACGGAACTGGAACGTTCCCGGCGCCTGAGGCCAGGGCAACTCGCATGAGACTGAACCAGTATTTTCGGTTGATGCGCGAACAGCACGCCTCGGATCTCTACGCAAGTGCGAATGCGCCGGTGAAAATCCGGGTGAACGGGCAACTCCATCCGGTGGGTCACGGCGCGCTTGCAGCCGCGGACATCGAGGCCGCCGCGCTGGCCGTGATGAATGATCACCAGCGGGCGCAGTTCCGCGAACGGGGCCAGGTCGAGTTTGCCGTCGAAGATGCCCAGAACGGCCGCTTCCGCTTCAGCGTGTTCCGCCAGCGCGGCATGGCGGCGGTAGCCGTCCGCTACATTCCGCGGGAAATTCCGGCCCTCGACACGCTCAACCTGCCGGATGTCGTGTCCGGCCTGGCGCGGCTTGCACGCGGCCTGGTTCTTGTCGTCGGCGCAACGGGCGCCGGCAAGTCCACGACGCTTGCGGCCATGCTGGAACTCCGCAACCGCGAGCACGCCGATCACATCATCACCATCGAGGATCCGATCGAGTACGTGCACGCGCATCGTCGATCCATCGTCAATCAGCGCGAACTCGTCACCGATACGCCCTCCTGGAGCGCCGCGTTGTACGGCGCATTACGTTCCGCGCCCGACGTCGTGATGGTGGGCGAGATTCGCGACCGCGAGTCCATGACGGCCGTGCTCGAGATTGCCGATTCGGGGCACCTGACCCTTTCGACGCTGCACACCGTCAATTCGGCCCAGACGCTGGAGCGCATTGTCAACCTGTTCCCGGAGTTGATGCACGGCCATATCCTGATGTATCTGGCCGACAACTTGCGC
>CAZKOE010000192.1:0-2306 GCA_964554305.1 uncultured Gammaproteobacteria bacterium | reverse complement strand
CGTGGTATCCCAGCGGCTCGTGCGCGGGGAAGACGGGAAACTCCTGCCGGCCGTCGAAGTGATGATCAACACTCCGTTCATTGCCGATCTGATTCGCCAGGGCCGCTTCGGCGAAATCAAGGTCGCGATGGAGGACTCGCAGGAGCCGGGCATGCAAAGCTTCGAGATGGCGTTGGCCGAACTTTACCGGGCGCGGCGGATTTCCATGAACGAGGCGCTTGCACACGCCGATTCACGCGCCAACCTGAAAACGCGTCTCCACTTCGCTTAACATTCAGGCAGTCGCGGGCGGGTTTGCTCCCGAAATGCGGCTCGGCGGAATAATCGCCGGGCACGCCGGGTGTGAAGAATCAAACGTTATCGATCCGATCGGGATTCCCTACCGCACCGGCGGACTGAATGAACGCGGTGAAGCTGTATCCTAGTAAACGGCTTATTTGAGCGTGCGGCGGCGGCCGGGCGCAATCGGACAATCCCCGTGTTTGCAGGTTTTACCCAGCGCCGGCGCGAGGCCGAAGTGATGGACGACCCGGCCCTGGACGAAGCCGAGCATGTTCGCGCTCTGCGCGGGCTCGCTCGCATCAATGCGGTCAGCCGCACGGCTGCCGCTTTGTGGCCGGCTATTGCCGGGATCGCGGTTGCAGGACCGGGGCGACGCCCAACCCTGCTCGATGTGGCCTGTGGCGGCGGCGACGTTGCGATGGCACTTGCGGCCCGCGCGCGGCGGCGGGAGATTGCGCTGGACGTGAGCGGCTGCGACATCAGTCCCGCAGCCCTGCGTTTCGCGAGGACGCGAGCCGCGGCACGGGATCTGCCGGTCCGTTTCTTTCGCCTCGATGCACTCGCGGACCCGCTTCCCGCACATTACGATATCGTCGTGACGACGCTGTTCCTGCACCATCTCGACGACGGGCAGATTGCCGCCTTGCTGTCGCGGCTGGCACGGCACTGCGATTGTCTTCTGGTGAGCGATCTGTTGCGCGGCCCGCTGGGTTGGGGACTTGCCTGGGCCGGCACGCACCTGCTTTCGGCATCGCCGGTCGTGCATGCGGACGGTTTGCGTTCCGTGCGCGCGGCGCTGAGCCTGCCCGAGGTGCATCGCCTGATCGCCAAAGCCGGGCTTTCCGGCGCCCGTGTCCGGCGTTCCTGGCCGCGCCGTTTTCTGCTCGATTGGGCCCGGTCGGCCGGCGCGCCGAACGGGAGTCGCCGTGTCGCCTGAAGCTCTGTCGGCGCACTGGGACATCATCGTCGTCGGTGCCGGTATCGCGGGTTCCGCCGCGGCCCTGCAGGCGGCGCGGGCCGGCCTGCAGGTGCTTCTCGTCGAAAAAACGCACTGGCCGCGCGACAAGGTTTGCGGGGGTTGCCTCAACGCCGTCGCCTTGCGGGAGCTGGGTCGCCTTGGCGTGATGGACGTTTCCCGCTTCGGCGGCCGGTCTTATACCGCGATGAGGCTCGCCGCCCGCGGCCGAAGCGCGGAGTTTCCGTTGCCACGCGGCCGTGCAGTTACGCGCCGTCGCCTCGATGCGGTGCTTGTCGAATGCGCGGTAGAGGCGGGCGCGCGTTTTCTGCCCTCGACCTGCGCGAGTCTCGGCGAAGCGCATGCACGGGCGCGAATCGTCCGCTTGCTTCGGGGTTCACGGGCCACCGAGACGACGGCCGCGCTTGTGCTCGACGCGGGCGGGCTCGCCGGCCGATTATCGGGATCGATCGCAACGGGGGAACTCGACGTTGCGCGGGACGCTTATATCGGTGTCGGCTCCACGGTGATCGACGCGCCGCCGTTTTATCGCACCGGCACCATTCATATGGCCTGCGGCGGGCACGGGTACGCGGGTCTGGTCTGGGCGGGCGACCGGCTCAACGTCGGCGCCGCACTCGACCCGGCTTGGGTCAAGCACGCGGGTGGGCCGGCGCCTGCGCTTTCCGCCATCCTGGACGAGGCGGGTTTCCCGGATTTCGCCGCCTTGCATCGAGCGCACTGGCACGGCACGCCGCGACTGACCTGCCGCCGCCGCTTGCTCGGCAGCAAGCGGGTTTTGGTTTTGGGTGACTCGGCGGGGTACGTGGAACCCTTTACCGGCGAAGGCATGGCCTGGGCGCTGGCGGATGCGGCGGCGGTTCTACCGTTCGTACGAGCCGCGGTCGCGGGCTGGCAAGATGCTCTGGTGATGCAATGGACGGCGCGTCATGTTCGTTTGAGCCGCGCGCGGCGGCAGGTATGCCGAGGCGTTTCCCGGCTCTTGCGTCATCCGCGGTTGCTGGCCGCCGGCCTGCCGGTGCTCGCCGCGGCGCCGCTTGTGGTGACG
>CAZKOE010000191.1:0-4793 GCA_964554305.1 uncultured Gammaproteobacteria bacterium | reverse complement strand
AAGATGGTGCTCGCGATGGTGGCCGACGTGCGCGTTATCGTCATCAAGCTCGCCGATCGCCTGCACAACATGCGCACACTCGCCGTCATGCCGCCCGAAAAGCGCCGCCGCATCGCCCGTGAGACGCTCGAGATCTATGCCCCGATCGCCCAGCGGCTCGGCATGCGCAAGATCCGCCTCGAACTCGAGGATATCGGTTTTCGCAACCTCTATCCGGACCGCTACCGCGTACTCGCCCGCGCCGTGCGCCGCGGCCGCGGCCAGCGCGTGAGCGCCGTGCCGAAGATGGTGAAAACGCTCACGGCACGCTGCGAGAAGGCCGGGCTCTCCACCGAAGTGACCGGGCGCGACAAGGCGCTCTACAGCATCTACCGCAAGATGCGCGACAAGCAGTTGCCGCTCGCCGAGGTCATGGACATTCACGGCATCCGCATGGTGACCGATTCGGTGGACGACTGCTACCGCGCGCTCGGTCTCGTGCACGCGGTCTACAAGCCCGTGCCGGGCCGCTTCAAGGATTACATTGCCATTCCCAAGGCGAACGGTTACCAGTCGCTGCACACGGTGATCGTCGGGCCGACCGGCCAGCCCGTGGAGGCGCAGATCCGTACCGAGGCGATGGAGCGCGTGGCGGAGAACGGCATCGCCGCGCACTGGATGTACAAGACCGGACAGGGCGCGGCCGGCGACGAGCGGCGCACCCGCGCGTGGTTGAGCAACCTCGAGGAAATCCGCGCCGAGAGCGCGAACCCGGTGGAGTTTCTCGAACACGTCAAGGTAGACCTCGCGCCGGGCGAGATTTACGTGTTTACGCCCAAGGGGGAAATCATGCAGCTCCCGACCGGCGCGACGCCGGTGGATTACGCCTATGCCGTGCATACCGACATCGGCAACGCCTGCGTGTCGGCCAAGGTGGATCGGCGCGTAGTGCCGCTGCGCACGCCGCTCAAAACGGGGCAGACGGTGGAGATCGTCACCGCGCGGGGAGCGCGCCCGAATCCCGCCTGGCTCAACTTCGTGGTGAGCGCGAAGGCGCGCTCGGCGCTGCGCCATTACCTGCGCGACCTGAAGGATGAAGACGCCGAGCGGCTCGGCCGGCGCATGCTCGAGCAGGCGCTCGCGCGCCACAAGATTACGCTCAAGAAAACGGGTGACAAGCTCGGCGAAGTCGCGGCGGAGCTCAAGGCGCGGGACGAAGCGGATCTGTTGCGCCGCATTGGGGCGGGCGAATTTCCCGCACCGCTCGTAGCCCAGCATTTTCTCTCCCGCGAGGAGGGCGATGCCCAGGCCGCCGCCTCGCCGATCGAAATCCGCGGCACCGAAGGGCTTGCCGTTACCCTTGCGCGGTGCTGCCATCCCATCCCCGGAGATCGCATCGCGGGCCTGGTGACGCGCGGCAAGGGGCTTGTCGTACACCGTGTCGATTGCGGCAACCTCGCGGCGCAGAAGGACAGCGACCGCGTCGTGGATCTGGCTTTCAGTTCGCGGCAAACGGGCGACTATCCGGTCGAACTCCGGCTCGAACTGGTGAACGAACGCGGCGCACTCGCCGCCGTCGCGGCAACGCTTTCGACTGCCGACTCGAATATTCTTCAAGCCCAGGTGCACGAGCGCGAGGACCAGACGGCGAGCCTCGTCCTCGAAGTCGCCGTGCATGACCGCGCCCACGTCGCGCGCATCGTCCGCCATCTGCGAAAACTCCCCGCAGTTCTGCGCATCACTCGGCCCTGAAATCAGGCGCATGTGGAAACCCGCCGCGCCCAGTGCGATGGGCGAACGAGCCTTGCCCTGCAATGCTTCCCGAACTTGGGAATCCCTGAATTATTTGTCATTCCCGCGAAAGCGGGAATCCAGTTCCTTGTTTTTTGCCGGGTTTTTGCGCCATGCCTTCGTGGGATCAGGCTCTGCGCGGGAACGACGGAAAGGAAATGAATCAGTGGGAACGGCTCAGGGCGCGCCGGCTGTTTTCCGCGTTTCCCCGCTGGTTGCGGCGACGCTTGATCTTCGCGCGAATCCACGGCACGCCGGCGGCGACCATGCCGATTCCGGCGAGAATCCAGGTCGGGTTCTCCGGAGAGTCGAGGCAAGGGTGAACTATTGCTGCAAAAGCGGGTGTTGCCAGGCGACTGAGCGCGATCACGATCGAACTGCCGGCCAGTGCCCATATCACGGTACGTCTGAACATGGAGTCTTCCTCCTTTACGTCAGCAGAAAGCTATTGACAACCGAGTCTTACAACACTTTCCCGAAAGCGGCAACTCGAAAGGGGCAATGAAAGAGCACCGGGGTTTCGGGTCGGTGAAGTTGCAGAGCCGTCTGCTGGAGAAGTTCGTGCAAGCGTGTGGCAAGCCTGTTGCCCAGACGACCCTCGTGCGGGGCGTCCGTGTCGAGCCGCGTGCGGATCGTGGCGCGAAAATCCGTTACTTTATGCGTTGATCCATTGCGGAGTCGAACATGAAAAAATCGGCGATTCAGACGGATGCGGCTCCGGCGGCGATCGGGACTTATTCGCAGGCGGTCGCGGCGGGCGGCTTCGTGTTTTTGTCCGGGCAGATCGGGCTCGATCCGGCGACCGGTGAGCTGGTGGCCTGTGGCGTTGCCGGCGAGGCGCGGCGAGCGTTAAAGAATTTATCCGCCGTGGCCGCGGCGGCGGGGGCGACTCTTGCCGACGTGGTAAAACTCAACGTCTCGCTCACCGATCTCGACGATTATCCCGTGCTGAACAAGGTGATGGAGGAATTCTTCGAGCCGCCGTACCCGGCGCGCGCCGCCGTCGGCGTGGCGGCCTTGCCGCGCGGCGCGCGCATCGAGGTCGAGGCGATCATCGTTCTCGCCAAAGCTGAAAAGTGAATAACGCTTGTCGGATAAACCGAACTGGTTTTGCCCGCGCGAAGGTTCGATCTCCTTGTTCTCTTTCCCTTGAATGGGGAGGGTTGGGGTGGGGGTGAGCAACGTGGCGCCATTCCCCTCATCCCGTCCTTCTCCCGCAAGGGGAGAAGGGGCGAAAACCTCATCATCAATCGCACCCGTAACATCGCGCGAAAGGGTGGGCCATGAGTGAGTCTGTGCCCGAGGCTTGGCGTGGATTCCCGGGTATCGGCGCGAAACTGGTCGGGCGCCTTGCGGCGCTTGGCATCGAGCGTCCCGAGGAGTTGCTGACGCACGTGCCTTTACGCTACGAGGATCACACGCGCATCACGCCGATGAGCGCGCTTCGGGCTGGCGAGAGCGCCCAGGTGGCGGGCAAGGTGCAGTCGGTGGAGCTGGCGCGCGCGCGGCGGCGGATGCTGCTGGTGTTGCTCGCGGACGAGAGCGGTTTTGTCTGCCTGCGCTTTTTCCATTTCACTGCCCGCATGCAGAACGCCTTCCGGCGCGGCGCGCGCTACGTTTGCTACGGCGAGGTGCGGGCGGGCACGAACGGGCTCGAATTGGTGCACCCGAGTTTCCGCGCCGTGCCGGGCGACCGTCCGATCCCCGTCGAAGCGCATCTCACGCCGGTCTATCCGAGTGTCGCGGGCCTGGCCCAGTTTCAGCTGCGTCGCCTCGTGGATTCGGCCTTCGCCGCCCTTGCTGCCGGGCGGATCGCGGGCTACGAACTCGGCCTGCCCGGAGGCACTCGGCCGGGTTTGCACGAAGCGCTCCGGGCGCTTCATTTCCCGGCGCCCGAGGCGGGCACGCCCGGCGCCGAACATCCGGCCTTTGCGCGCCTCGCCTTTGACGAATTGCTGGCGCAGCACCTGGCCTTGCGGGCGTCGCGCAAATCGCGGGAGACGGAGTTTGCGCCCGATCTTTCGGCGGGGGCCGCGCTCGCGGAGAGCTTGAAAGCGGCGCTTCCGTTCTCTTTGACCGGCGCGCAACAGCGGGTCGCCGGCGAGGTTGCGATCGATCTCGCCGGTCCTCATCCCATGCGCCGTCTGCTTCAGGGCGATGTCGGCAGCGGCAAGACGGCGGTCGCGGCGCTCGCGGCGGCGCGGGCCGTCGGCGCCGGCTTTCAGGCCGCGCTGATGGCGCCGACCGAACTCCTGGCCGAACAGCATCTGCGCACACTGACCGATTGGTGCGGGCAGGCGGGTATTCCGCTGGGTCTTCTCACCGCGGCGACGAAGGCGGCCGAGCGGCGCGAATGGCGCGCACGCGCGGCGGCGGGCGAGCCGTTGCTTCTGGTCGGCACCCATGCCCTGATTTCCGAGGCCGCATCGTTTCCCCGGCTTGCGCTCGCGATCGTGGACGAGCAGCATCGCTTCGGCGTCGGTCAGCGTCTGGCGCTGGCCGGTGGCGACGCGGCTCTGTGGCCGCATCAACTGGTAATGACGGCGACACCGATTCCGCGCACGCTGGCGATGACGCTCTACGCCGATCTGGATGTCTCCATGCTGGACGAGTTGCCGCCGGGGCGCAAACCGGTTGCGACGTCGGTGATGAACGAGGCGCGGCGCGGGGAACTCGTTCGCCGTATCGGCGAGCTTGTCGCCGCGGGCCAGCAGGCCTACTGGGTCTGCCCGCTGATCGAGGAATCGGAGAAGCTTGCGGCCGAGGCGGCGGAGAAAACGGCCGAAGCGTTGGCGGCGGCGCTACCCGAAGTGGAGATCGGTCTCGTTCACGGGCGCTTGAAGCCGAAGGCGAAGGATGCGATCATGCGCCGTTTCGCCGCCGGGGGAATCGGCCTTCTCGTGGCGACGACGGTCATCGAGGTCGGAGTGGATGTGCCCAATGCCAGCCTGATGGTGGTGGAAAACGCCGAGCGGCTCGGGCTCGCGCAGTTGCACCAATTGCGCGGCCGGGTCGGGCGCGGC
>CAZKOE010000190.1:1349-4794 GCA_964554305.1 uncultured Gammaproteobacteria bacterium | reverse complement strand
GATTCAACTTGGTATCGAGCACATTCAAGGTGTGCTGAATCTTCTTCTGCAGTGCAAGACTTGCCGCAAGATCGCTTTGGCTGACCTTGAGGCGCGGATCGAGACTGACCTTGAAGGATTTGTTGATCTTGTGGCCACCGTAGTCGAGCGTTACCGTGTAAGTGCCGGGAAGAACCTGCGGACCCCGGACGGAAGCGTTCAAGCCGCCGAACGACTCGGGCGGGTAAAAACCCGTCACGGCCACGGTGTCGGGATAGCGCAAATACCACTGGAAGCGATTCATGCCGGGCGCGATGGCCGTGTGTCTGCGTTCGCTTCGTTGGCGCCGTTCGGCCGGCGTCGTGGTAATCGGAGACGGCGCCTTCGCGGCGCCTGATTCTTTATGCCGCAGGTGCAACTCGAAGCGGCGAATCATTTGGCCCCGGGCGTTCGAAAATGTCAACGAAACAGGCGTCTTGCCATCGTAATTTTCGGGAATATGGAAAAACACCGTCGCGCCAAAGGGCGGATTCTCGCCCGCACCCTGGCCGGCACCGGGATAACTCGGCCGGCCATAGGCATGCGTGAGCCACGCCCGCTCGGGCGCGAACACTGTGGCACTGTTCACGGCAACCTTCGGTTGGGCCGTCAACTGCTCCAGCAGCTTCAGATTACCAAGCACCCAGAACGAGCGTCCGTGCGTCGCGACAACAACGTCGCCTTGCCGGGTATCGATGGCAATCCCGCGTACCTGGGCATGCGGCAGGTTGAGGCTCAGCGGTTGCCAGAGCGCGCCACCGTTGAAGCTCACGTATACCGTATTTTTGGTTGCGAGAAAAAGCAGTTCGGAATCGTTGGGGTCCTGCACAATGTCGAAGGCATACTGGTTAGCCGGCAGGCCGTCGGTCATCTCCGTCCAGTGTTTGCCGTAATCCGTGGTCTTGTACACGTACGGTTTGAAGTCATCCCACATGTAGCGGCGCGCGGCAAGGTACGCCGTGCCTTTGACGGCGTGCGAAGGCAGAATGGTGGAGACATGCGACCACTTGGGCAATTCCGGCGGTCGCACGACCCGCCAATGCTTGCCGCCGTCGGTCGTGACGTGCACGAGTCCGTCGCTCGAACCCGCCCAGATCAGATTGGCATCGAGCGGCGAGACGGCAATCGCCGACAGCCAGGGATAGACTTCGGCGCCCGATTGATCGAGTTGAATCGCCCCCCCGGTCGGCCCTTCGGTCTTCGCTGCGTTGCGCGTGAGATCGGGGCTGATCGTCGTCCACGTCAGTCCGTAGTCGGTGCTCTTCATGACGTATTGCGAACCAACGAAAAGCGTCTTGCGGTCAACCGGCGAAAACAGGATTGGATGCGTCCAGGCGAAACGATACCTGAGGTGATCGGATTCCGCATCGCCCCCATAGTCCGGCCACGGACTGACGCTGCGGGTCCCGGCAGTCTTCATGTCGTTGCGCAGGAAGATGCTGTAGTAGCCGCTGCCGTAGGTGATCCAAGGCGCCCCCGGCTGCGGCACAACGACGGTGCTCTCGCCGAAGGGGAGCGTGCGCCAGGCGGAAAGCGGGATGTCGCCGTCAGGCGTTGCGCTCGGCCCCTCGAAGGCGCCCTCGTCCTGCTGCGCCCCGTAAATATGAAACGGAAATTGAGCGTCGAGATTGACGTGGTAGAACTGTCCCGTCGGCTGGTTATGCTCGGTGGACCAAGTCTTGCCGCCATCGGTGGACACCGTCGCGCCTCCGTCGTTGCCCTCAAGCAGAACGTTGGTATGGTCCGGGTTGATCCATACGACGTGATTGTCGCCGTGCGGCGTGCGTAGCGCCTTGAAGCTCTTGCCGCCGTCGTGGGAAACGAACAAGGCCTCGACCTGCGGCACGTACACCGTGTTCGGATCCTTCGGATCCACCGTGATCGTCTTGAAATAGAATCCGCGCTGGCGAAACGTCATGTCGGCGTTGACGCGCTTCCAGTGCCCGCCGCCGTCGGTGGTTTTGAAAATGCCGCCCTGCTTCGCCTGGATGACGGCGTAGATCACGTCGGGATCGCTCGGCGCAACGGCTATACCGATCCGCCCGAGCGGACCTTTCGGCAGGCCGGCGTGGTGGCTGATGTTCGTCCAGTGCCCACCGCCGTCGTCCGTCTTGTAGATGCCGCTCCCCGGCCCTCCGCTCGACAGCTTCCACGGCTTGCGGTAAGCCTGCCAGGCCGCCGCGTACAACACGTCGGGGTTCTTCGGATCCATCGCGAGATCTATGATGCCTGTCTTGTCATTCACGAATAGAATCTTCTTCCAGTGCTTGCCGCCATCGACCGTCTTGAATACGCCGCGGTGCGGACCGGCGACGAACACGTGACCCATCGAGGCGGCGTAGATCACGTCGGGATTGCTCGGGTCAATGCGCAGGCGCGTAATCGTGTGAGTATCACGCAACCCGAAGTATTCCCAATGCTTGCCGCCATCGGTCGTCTTGAACACGCCGTCGCCGGTCACCATGTCGCCGCGGATGTCGCGCTCGCCCGTCCCGGCGTAAATGATTTTCGGATTCGAGGCGACGACGGCCAACGCACCAATGCTCGCACTCTCACTCGGCCAGCCGTCGCTGATGTTCTCCCAGCTCACCCCGTAATTCGTGCTCTTCCACACCCCGCCGTCCACGGCACCCATGAAAAAGAGATCGCGTTTGCCGGGCACCCCGGCGACGGCGGTAACCCGTCCGCCGACGTAGGGCCCGACGTTGCGCCACTGGAGCTTCGAGAGCAATGCCTGCGTCGGCACCGGCTTTGCCGAAGCCGCCGGCGACAGCGCAAACAAGGCAAAAGCCGCAAGCGCCGCCGTAATCAGAAAACGAGAAAAGCAGGAAAAACGGGGCAGATATCGCATGGCCAGGCTCCTTCACCCGAGTGTATCGGCCTTCAAGTGTAGCGCGACTCCGGGCAACATAAGTCACACCCGAATGGAAACCACACCCGCTTTACGGTCGGGAAGCAAGCGCCGCTTCGAGCGTCTGCGGCCGAAGGCCGGCTAACGAGTCCGGCTCGTCGGCGCGCGCACACGCTCGAAAACGGCGCTCAAGCCTGACAGCCGCAACGCCTCGGGATGCGCAAGCGCGTCGAGTGCGAAGCTGACGTAACTCTTGCCGAAGAGCGGATTCTTCCACGTCACCCGGAAAGTATCGTGATTCCAGGGTACGAGGGGGCCGCCGAAGGCGGGATTGCCGAAGGCGAGGCGGAGCCGGCCACCGGCGAGTGTCACGGTCGCATTGCCGATCAGGTCATTGTGGTATACGCCCACGTAATCCTCGAGCGGCAGCGGCGGCCTGGCATCAGGCACCCGGCTTGCGGCAAGCTTTTTCTCGGCCGCTTTGCGTTTCGCATCGTATCGGTGCACGAAGGCATACATGGCCTTGCTCACATTGAAATGCGGGAGGTCGAGATACGATTGCAGCACGTAGAACAT
>CAZKOE010000190.1:0-1339 GCA_964554305.1 uncultured Gammaproteobacteria bacterium | reverse complement strand
ATGGCCTGTGTTCACATTGTAGTCGCTGCCGGTCACGTAGAACATCACGCCTTCGGGCGCCCGGTTCTGATTCATGTTGCTGAGTACGACGACGCCGAGATGCGCACTCGGCACAAGCGCCAGGGCCGAGGCCATGCCGCTGATGTCGCCCGCATGCCAGACCAGTTTGCGCCCGCCATAGTCCTGCACGAAGAAGCCAAGGCCGTAGGTGTAGAAGTGGCTCTTCGGCGTTTGCGCCCTCGCCCACTCACCCACCTCGGTATCGTCCTGGATCACGGTTTGCGGGGTTTCCATCGCCGTGACGACCTTCGGGGAAAGCACCGCATGACCGCCGTAGCGCCCATCATTCAAAAGCATGATGAGCCAGTGACTCATGTCGGCAACGCTCGACTTGATGCCGCCGACGGGCGCCATGTCATCGGTCGCCATGCGCGCAATCGGCACCACCTTGCCGCCAATCTCGGCGTTCGGCACGGCTACATCGGACTCCTTCTTGAACACGGCCATGCGGGTCGAAGTGCGCTCCATGCCGAGGGGCTTGAAAAAGTGCGCCGTCACGTAATCGTCCCAGCTTTCGCCGGTGATGGCCGACACCAGTTGCCCGGCCACGAGGTACATCGTGTTGTTATAGCAAAAGTGCGCGCGAAAACCGTACTTCGGTTTCTGATAGCGCAGGTGATGGATGATTCCGGCGCGTGTGTAATCGCCCGTCAACCACATGAAAGTCGGGTCGCAGTAACCGCTGCGATGCGTGAGCACGTCGCGCACGGTCAGGTTTTGCGTCACGTACGGGTTCGAGAGACGAAAACCGCGAAGATAACCGGCGACCGGATCGTCCCAATGTAGCTTGCCCGCGGCGACGAGTGTGCCGAGCGCGGCGGCCGTGAACGCCTTGGTGTTGGAGGCAATGCCGAATAGCGTACTCGCATCCACTTTGTCCGGCTTGCCGGCTTCGCGCACGCCGTAACCGCGGGTGAAGACGACCTTGCCGTCCTTCACCACCGCGACGGCGAGCCCCGGCACCTGCCAGCGCTGCATGGCGGCGTGAACGTAGGCATCGAGTCCCGCGAGCCGCGCGGGCGTTTGCGCCCGTGCGGCAAAGGCAACGCAGACAAGCAGCGTGGCGCAAAGAAACAATTTGACGAATGTCACGGCCTGAAACTCCCCTGGGAAAGGAGCAGCTTATCAGGAATGATCCCGGCGCTCGTGTAGCCCTGTCCGGTCGCGGCCAGCGTGCCCGCATCGGGCGGCGCGCCCTTCCAGGTCGCCGGATTCACCCGTTGCCCCCAGACGCCATAGGCGCTGCGCGAGACAATCTCGCCCGCACCGTCGCTCACCG
>CAZKOE010000189.1:0-4812 GCA_964554305.1 uncultured Gammaproteobacteria bacterium | reverse complement strand
TTAAGAGTGTACCAATCGCTCTGCACGATCTCGTAACTGTCGGCGGCCGGCGGGAGTGGCTTTTGGGGAGACACGATGATTGCGCCATACATGCCATTCGCCATGTGAAGCAGAATCGGCTGGGTCTCGCAGTGATAGACGAAGGCGCCCGGTACCTTGGCGACAAACGAGAAGTGAAGCGTTTGGCCCGGGTCGATGTCGATGAAGTCGCGATTGGGCGCGATCTGTGCCGCGTGAAAGTCAATCGAGTGCTCCATATTGCCATGATTGGTAAGCGTCACGTTCACCGTCTGCCCTTGTCGGACGTGAATGACGGGTCCCGGAACCGTGGTGTTGTAGGTCCAGGCGGAATAGTATACGCCGTTTGCGATCTCGATCTTCGTGTCGGTCACGACGAGGTTGACGTTCACGCTCGGTCCCGGGGCGAGAGGCGGTAAGCGTGCGTTACGCACCTGCGTTTGAGAGATTGGCGTGCTTGATGCGAGCGCGAGCGGTGTCACGGCAGCGGCAGCGGCAACGGGCGTCGGCGGCTTGACGTTGAAGCTGCTGCGCAGGCCGCCGATGAGGAATACCAGGAACACGACGATCCCGATAATCGCCGGAACCTGTACCGCCCAGGGCAGCGTTTGGGGTTCGCGTTCGAGCGCTGCGCCGCTTCCCCATTCGGCGAATCGCCGCCAACGCGGCCAGCGCCGTTCAATGAAGTAATCGAGGCTGTAGGGGTTGCGGCCTTCTCGGTTGTCAATGCCGATCAGGGCCGCGAAAATGAGCACGTAGGCGAGTGCCGCGCCCATGTTGGTGGCGCCGATCGTGTAGGGGCCGCCGAAACCGCCGGCCGTCGCCCAGATGACGAGGCTGAAGAGCGTCCCGGCCACATAAACCGTTTTACGTGCGAAGCCGGCAAGAAGCGCGAAAGCGATGAGGGCCTCGATCCAGCGCGTGAGCCAGATGAAAAGCGCCGCGTTGGGCGTGACGAGGCCGATCCACATCGCGAACCAGCCCGCGAGCCACGCGGGTTGCCCCTGCGCGGCGTTGTGCAGATAGCCGACGTAGTGATCGGCGAACTGGGGCGTCCAGGTGATCGCCGCGCTCACCGCCCAGACGATGCCGAAGGCGACCCGCAGCGCTCCGGTCGCCGCCGCCGGCCAGGCCCGCGAGATTTGTTCGTGAAGCGATAGTTGCGACATGGTGCACTCCTCTGTCCGGTCACTTCATCCGAACTCCAAGGTTACACGATTATGGCCCGGGCGACCCGGCTCCGACTTGACTTGGATCAGGCGGGCGGGGGGCCTTTCCCCGTTGCTCTTCGTCCGGGCGAGACTCGCGTACGCGACCGGGTCGAGGATCAAACGGCATTTGGTCTTCCATCGGGGAGGGTACGTGGTATTCTGTGCCGCGGCGATGTCCTGTCAGAAAAAGGCAGGCTTCGCTTTCTTTGTTTGGCCGGGGCGGTGTTTTCCACAAGCGCGAGAAGAACCTGGGAGAACGGAGAAGCTGTAGATGAAGGACGTTACGACGGTCGCAGGGGACGCCTCGAAGCCGGATGCGGCAACCGTGCTCGCGCGCCAGGATCGCATCCCGATCTGGGCGTTGCCGTATTCCTACCTCGTCGTCATCGGGATCGGCTATTTTTTCACTTTCTTCGACATTGCCGACATCGGGTTTGCAATGCCGGCGATCGCCGGGCAATTCAAGCTGACGGATTCGCAGACGCTGTTCGTTGCGCTGTCGGTCGGGTTGGCGGGCTACATCATCGGCTCGATCGTCATCGGCGGCATCTCGGACCGGATCGGGCGTTACCGTACGCTCATCATCACGCTCTCGATCACGGCCGTCGGCTCCTTTCTCGACGCGACGGCCACCGGCATCGTTACGCTCTCCGTCTGGCGCTTTGTCACCGGCATCGGCGTCGGCGCCGATCTCAACCTTGTTTCCACCTACATCGGCGAGCTTTCGCCGGCGGCAAGGCGCGGGCGCATTTCCACGCTCACGTTTTTGATCGGGATCGTCGGCCAGGCGGTAACGCCATTCATCGCGCTGGCGCTGGTACCCAACTTCTCCTTCGGCTGGCGCCTGCTCTTCGTGGCCGGCGGACTCATCGCGACGGTCGGCGTGCTCGCGCGCTTTCATCTTCCGGAATCGCCGCGCTGGCTGGCGCTCCATGGGCGGGTGGTGGAGGCGGATGCGATCGTCTCGCGGATGGAAGCGCGGGCGGCGGCGCGCGGCGTCCGACTCGCCGAGCCGCGGATCACCGAGGTTTCGGATGTTCGCAAGGCGTTTCCGTACAGCGCGCTTTTTTCGCGCCCCTACGGCGGCCGACTGGCGTTGCTCGTATCGATGTGGTTCTTCTGGTATATCGGCAACTATGGCTTTCTCGGCGATGCGGCAACCCTGATCGCGGAGCACGGCTACTCGATCGCGGGCTCGATCCTGTTCATCGGCGTTGGTTCGATTGGCTATCCCGCGGGCGCGCTCGTCATGGCCTGGCTCGCCGACCGGATCGAGCGCCGCCTCCACAACTTCGGCTCGACCGTCGTGTGGCTGGCGGGCATGGTGCTGATCGGCGTGAGCGCCACGGATGCCGTACTCGCGCTCGGCTCCTTCCTGGCCTCGTTTGCGCTCGGCTTGTATCTGCAGGTCGCCTACACCTACACCGCCGAGCTTTTCCCGACCCGCGCTCGCTCGAGCGGATTCTCGCTTTCCGATGGCATCGGCCACGCCGGTGGCGCGCTTGGCGCGCTCGTGCTGCCGGTCGTCGTGGCTTCGACCTCGTTCATGGTGGGTTTTGTCGGCATCGGCGTGACGGGGCTCGTCGCCGGCCTCATTGCCTTGCTCGGCCCGCGTACCAGCCGCTACCGTCTCGAACAGGTCTCGCGCTGACGCCTGCGCTTCGTGCCTGTGGCGGCAGGGCGCTCCCTCGCGTGGCGGAATTGCCCGCGCCGCCGTCTAGACTAGAATGGTGCCGAGGAGAGGACTCGAACCTCCACGAGGAAACCCTCACTAGCACCTGAAGCTAGCGCGTCTACCAATTCCGCCACCTCGGCAAAAGGGCGGGTCGGGCCCGCGCCCGAATGTCATATTTTCCTTGAACGGTGATTGCTTGTCAACGAAGCTCGGTTCCAAAAAGTCCCGTAAAAGTCCCGATTGGCGCCGTTGGCGCGA
Organism: uncultured Gammaproteobacteria bacterium; assembly: GCA_964554305.1. Classification (GTDB taxonomy): domain Bacteria; phylum Pseudomonadota; class Gammaproteobacteria; order JAKDMP01; family JAKDMP01; genus JAKDMP01. Next base: position 1,650 of record CAZKOE010000189.1, on the reverse strand, counting down.
GGATGACCCGGAGCGCAAACGCGAAGCGGCGCGCTATGAGCGGCCGATCCCGAGCCGCGCCTGGCTCAGACATTATTTCGAGGTTCGCGGTGTGCCGGTTGCGCTGGCGGCGATCGCCGGGGATTTCGCGCTCGGCGGCGATGACGAGCGCGAGGCCCTGCGCTATCGTCTGGGAGCGATGTGCCGCGACGGCGAACTGGTCGAGAATCGGCGCGGGCAATTCTGCTTAACCCGGCACCTCCCCGTGAAGACGGGCACGGTGCTCGCGCACCGAGACGGTTTCGGCTTCCTCGCGCCCGACGACGGCACGGACGATGTCTTTCTCCCGCCGCGTACGATGCGCGGCTTGATGCACGGCGACCGCGCGAGCGTCCGAGTCCGCAAGAACCCCGACGGGCGCTTCGAGGGACGCCTGGTGGACGTGCTCGAACGCGGGCGCGGGCGCATCGCCGGTACTTACTTCCGCGAGCACGGACTCGGATTTGTGCGGCCCGCCGACAAACATTTCCCGGACGACGTGCTGGTACCCCCGGACGCGGCCGGCAAGGCGCGGCCGGGCGAACTGGTGACGGTGGAGCTGACGGCGTTCCCGGATCGGCGCAGTCCCGCGGTCGGGCGCGTGATCGAGGTACTCGGCGCGCGCGATGAGAACGGGATGGCGACGGAGTTGGCGATCCGCAATCACGAGTTGCCACACGCCTGGCCGTCCGCGGTAACGGAGCAGGTGGAAAGACTTCCCGGACAGGTAGGCGGGAAGGCGCTCGAGAACCGCGAGGATCTGCGCGAGCTGGCCTTCGTCACCATTGACGGCGAGGATGCGCGCGACTTCGACGATGCGCTGTACTGCCGGCGCGAAGGAGAGGGCTTCAGGCTTTACGTCGCGATTGCCGACGTGTCGCATTACGTCGGGCCGGGTTCGGCGCTCGATGGCGAAGCCGAACGGCGCGGCAACTCGGTGTACTTCCCCGACCGCGTGATTCCGATGTTGCCCGAAGCGCTCTCGAACGGGCTGTGTTCGCTTAACCCGGACGTGGATCGGCTGTGCATGGTGGCCGAGCTCGAGGTGACTCGGAACGGACGCGTCGAGCGGGCGCGTTTTTATCCGGCGGTCATGTATTCGCGCGCGCGGCTCACCTACACCGAGGTCGCGGCGATTCTGGTGAATGGCGACAAGCAGGCGCGCGCGCGGCGCAAGAAGATTCTCATGCAACTGGAGGATTTGCACGGCGTGTATCGTGCGTTGGCGAAGGCGCGCAAACGCCGGGGTGCGATAGATTTCGATTCGGTCGAGCCGCGCTTCGTCTTCGACAAGGCCGGCCGTGTGACGGCGCTTGAGCCTGTGCTGCGCACCGATGCCCACCGCCTGGTCGAGGAGTGCATGATCGCCGCGAATGGCGCCGTGGCGGAACATCTGTACCGGAAGAAGGTTCCCGTGCTCTACCGTGTGCACGAACATCCGCCGGCCGACAAGCTGGCGGAGTTGCGCGATTTTCTTTCCCTGCATGGCTTGTCGCTCGGTGGCGGCGACAAGCCCGAGCCTGCGCATTACGCGAAACTTCTCCGAACGATTGCCGGACGCCCCGACCGGTTGCGCATCGAAACCATGCTCCTGCGCTCGCTCGCGCAGGCCGTATACGCGCCCGGCTCGAC
>CAZKOE010000188.1:0-4825 GCA_964554305.1 uncultured Gammaproteobacteria bacterium | reverse complement strand
GCCAGGTGGGGGTGCCCTACATTGTGGTGTTTCTGAACAAGGCGGACATGGTGGACGACCCCGAGCTGCTGGAGCTGGTGGAGATGGAGGTGAGGGATCTTCTGACCAAGTACGAATTTCCGGGTGATGACACCCCGATCGTGACCGGCTCAGCGCTGAAGGCGCTCGAGGGCGACGAAGGCGAGCAGGGGGCCGAGGCGGTGGTGAAGCTGCTGGAGGCGATGGATGCGTGGATTCCGGTGCCGGAGCGCCCGAAGGACCAGCCCTACCTGATGCCGATCGAGGACGTGTTCAGCATTTCGGGGCGGGGCACGGTGGTGACGGGGCGCATCGAGCGTGGCGTGATCAAGGTGGGCGAAGAGGTCGAGATCGTGGGGATCAACCCGACGGCGAAGACGACGGTCACCGGGGTGGAGATGTTCAGGAAGCTTCTGGATCAGGGGGAGGCGGGCGACAACGTGGGCGTACTGCTGCGGGGGACCAAGCGCGAGGAGGTGGAGCGCGGGCAGGTGCTGGCGAAGCCGGGGACGATCACGCCGCACACCGACTTTGAGTGCGAGGTGTATGTGCTGACGAAGGAAGAGGGCGGCAGACATACCCCTTTCTTCAAGGGCTACCGGCCGCAGTTTTACTTTCGCACGACGGATGTGACGGGGGCGGTGGAGTTGCCTGAGGGCACCGAGATGGTGATGCCGGGGGACAACATCAAGATGACGGTCTCTCTGATTGCGCCGATTGCGATGGAGGAGGGGCTGCGTTTTGCGGTGCGTGAGGGCGGTCGCACGGTGGGTGCGGGCGTGGTCACCAAGATCAGCAAGTGAGAGCAGTGAGGGGGCGAGACGTGAGAAGCGAGAGCAGGGCGCGAGACGTGAGTTCCCATCCTCACTCTCCACTCCCTTTCCCTCGCTTCTGGCGAACGGAGTGAGCAATGGCTAACCAAAGTATCCGGATTCGTTTGAAGGCCTTCGATCATCGGCTGGTGGACAAGTCCGCCGGCGAGATCGTGGAAACCGCCCGGCGCACCGGCGCGCGGGTCAAGGGGCCGATTCCCTTGCCCTGCCGGATCGAGCGGTTTACGCTTCTGGTGTCCCCGCATAAGGACAAGGACGCGCGTGACCAGTACGAGTTGCGTACCTACAAGCGGCTGCTGGACATCGTCGAGCCCACCGACAAGACGGTGGATGCATTGATGAAGCTTGAGTTGGCGGCGGGGGTGGATGTCCAGATTCGCCTGAGTTGAGAGGTGAGGAGAAGGGAGCGGGAAGCCGATTTTCTTACTTCTCGTCCCTCTCCCTCCGCCTTTGACTTTTCGCCCTCGCTCCTCGGGCGGTCTGTTACAATACACGGCTCGGTTCCGGGTTGAATCGAGTCCTTATCGGGCGTCGGCACCGCCGACGCGGTCTTGAAGGAAAGAGCAATGAGTTTAGGCGTTATCGGCCGCAAATGCGGGATGACCCGCATTTTCACCGAGGACGGTGCGGCCGTTCCAGTAACCGTGATCGAGGTGCTCCCGAATCGGGTGGCGCAGTTGCGCACGCTCGAACGCGACGGTTACAGCGCCGCCCAGCTCACCACCGGTGAACGCCGCCCCGGCCGTGTCACCAGGCCCGTAGCGGGGCATCTGGGCAAGGCCGGCGCCGGCGCCGGGCGCATTTTGCGGGAATTCCGCCTCAAAGGCGAGGACGGCGCAGAGTTGGAGCCGGGCAAGGAAGTCACGGTGGAAATTTTCAGCCCCGGGCAGAAGGTGGACGTGACGGGCCGATCCATCGGCAAGGGCTACGCGGGCGCCGTCAAACGCCACCACTTCCGCACCCAGGACGCGACCCACGGCAATTCGCTTTCGCATCGGGCACCGGGCTCGATCGGGCAAAACCAGACGCCCGGGCGCGTATTCAAGGGCAAGCGCATGTCGGGGCACTTGGGTAATGCGCGGCGTACGACCCAGAACCTGGAAGTCGTGCGTGTGGATGCCGGGCGCAATCTCCTGCTCGTCCGGGGCGGCGTGCCGGGCGCGCGCGGCGGCGATCTCATCGTGCGTCCGGCCGTCAAGGCGCGTGGTTGAGGGGGCACGGGTTTATGGAATTGCAGGTTCAGGGCGGCGAGACGGTGGCGGTTTCCGAGGCGGTATTCGCGCGGGCCTACAATGAATCGCTGATCCACCAGGCCGTGACCGCCTATCTGGCGGGCGCGCGCGCTGGTACCAAGGCGCAGAAGACGCGTGCGATGGTGAGCGGCGGCGGCAAGAAGCCCTGGAAGCAGAAAGGAACCGGGCGCGCCCGTGCGGGCAGCATCAGAAGCCCGCTGTGGCGCGGCGGCGGCATGATTCACGCGGCAGTACCGCGCGATCACTCGGTGAAGTTGAATCGCAAGATGTACCGCGGCGCGCTCCGGAGCATTTTTTCCGAACTGGCGCGCAGCGAGCGGCTGATTGTCGTCGACAAGCTGGAGCTGTCCGAGCCCAAGACGCGCGGGCTCGTTGCCGCGCTCGATGAACGGGGCGCCGGCGACGACGTGCTCGTCGCGGTGACCGAAATGAGCGAAAACCTCGCGTTGGCCGCCCGCAATCTGCCGCGTGTCGCGGTCTGTGAAGTCTCGGAGCTCGATCCCGTGAGCCTGATTGCCTTCGACAAGGTGGTTTTGACCGTGGATGCGCTGAAAAAGATCGAGGAGTGGCTCGGATGAACGAAGCGCGGCTGGCCGAAATCATTCTTGCTCCGCTGGTCTCGGAAAAGGCGACGCGGGTTGCCGAACGCAACCGCCAAATCGGTTTTCGCGTGCGCCCGGATGCGAACAAGGCCGAGATTCGCCGGGCGGTCGAAAAACTGTTCGAGGTGGAGGTCGCTTCGGTCACGACCCTGAATCAGACGGGCAAGACGCGCGGTATGGGGGCCCGCAAGGGACGCCAGTCGGGCTGGAAAAAGGCCTATGTCACGCTCAGGCCCGGCCACGATATAGATTTTGCGGGCGCAGAGTAAGGAGAGATACGCAATGGCATTGCGCAAGGCCAGGCCGACTTCACCCGGGCGCCGTTTCGTGGTTCGCCCCGAAAGCGGGGATCTGCACAAGGGTGAGCCCGTGCGTGCGCTCGTCAAGAGCGGCAAGAAAAGCGGCGGTCGCAACAACCATGGCCGTGTGACGGTGCGCCATCGCGGCGGCGGTCACAAGCGGCGCTACCGCGCGGTGGATTTTCGCCGCGACAAGGACGGCGTGCCGGCGCGGGTCGAGCGGATCGAGTACGATCCGAATCGCAGCGCCCGGCTTGCCCTGCTGCTTTACGCTGACGGCGCGCGGCGCTACATCATCGCGCCGCGCGGACTTGCGCAGGGTGATGAGCTGATGTCGGGCGTGCATGCGCCGATCCGGCCCGGAAACTGCCTGCCGCTCGCGAGCATCCCGGTCGGCAGCGAGGTGCACTGTGTGGAACTCAAGCCCGGCGGCGGAGCACAGCTCGCGCGCAGTGCCGGTGCGACGGCGCAGCTGGCCGCGCGCTCCGGGCGTTACGCGACGCTGCGCCTGCGTTCGGGAGAAACCCGGCGGATTCTCGTGGATTGCCGGGCGACGATCGGCACGGTCGGAAATCCGGAACACAACCTGCGCTCGCTCGGCAAGGCCGGGGCAAAACGGTGGCGCGGCGTGCGCCCGACGGTGCGCGGCGTGGTCATGAACCCGGTGGATCACCCGCACGGCGGCGGCGAGGGTCGCACCTCGGGTGGACGCCATCCGGTGAGTCCGTGGGGCAAGCCCACCAAGGGCTACAAAACGCGCCACAACAAGCGCACCGATTCGATGATTGTGCGCCGGCGTCGGCGCAACAAGCGTCGCTAGACACAGGATTCGAAGGAGAAGATTGAGATGCCGCGTTCGGTCAAGAAGGGCCCCTTTGTGGACCCGCATCTGGCGCGCAAGGTTGAAAAGGCCGTTGCCGAGAATAGCAAGCGCCCGATCAAGACCTGGTCGCGCCGCTCGATGGCGACCCCGGACATGGTCGGGCTCACCATCGCGGTGCACAATGGGCGCCAGCACATTCCGGTACTCGTCCCCGACAACATGATCGGGCACAAGCTCGGCGAGTTTGCCTTGACGCGCAGCTTCAAGGGCCATTCGGGCGACCGCAAGGCGAAGGCTGGGTGACGGCAATGGAAACGACCGCAAAATTCCGCCATGCGCGCATCTCCGCCCAGAAGGCGCGGCTGGTGGCCGATCAGATTCGCGGCAAGGACGTGGACGAGGCGCTGAATCTGCTCGCCTTCAGTCCGAAGAAGGCCGCGGCGATGTTCCGCAAGACGCTGGAGAGCGCGATCGCCAATGCCGAGCACAATCACGGCGCCGATGTGGATGAGCTCATGGTGACGGCAGTCATGGTGGACGAGGGCCCGACGATGAAGCGCTGGCGCGCGCGTGCGAAGGGCCGCTCCAGCCGGATTTTCAAGCGCACGAGTCACATCAGCGTGTGCGTCGGCGACGGCGAGGGCATTTAGATGGGTCACAAGGTCAATCCGATCGGTTTTCGCCTCGGCGTCTCCGCGGGCTGGAGTTCGCGCTGGTACGCCGAGGGCAAGCGCTTCGCCGAATACCTGTATTCGGACTGGGAGTTGCGCGAACTGTTGAAAAAGCGCCTCGCGAAGGCCTCGGTGAGTCGCATCGAAATCGAGCGCCAGGGCGACAAGGTGGAAATCCTCGTGCACACGGCGCGCCCGGGCATGGTCATCGGCAAGCGCGGCGAGGACATCGAGAGGTTGCAGCAGGATCTGCGCAGGCGGCTCGGCAACAACAATGTCCGCGTTGCCGTCGAGGAAGTGCGCAAACCCGAACTCGACGCGCAGCT
>CAZKOE010000187.1:0-4859 GCA_964554305.1 uncultured Gammaproteobacteria bacterium | reverse complement strand
TCGGTCGCCGCGCCCGAGGCGATTGCCGCCAAGCGCGGCAAGAGCGTCGCCGAGATCAAGAGCTGAGTGGGAGTCCGGGGATGGCAACGAAAAAGGCGGCAACGAAACATCTGCGGGTGACGCTGGTCAGAAGTACGGCAGGCAGGCTGCGCGCGCATCGCGACTGCGCGCGCGGACTCGGCCTCGGCAAGACCCATTCGAGCGCGCTGGTGCTTGATACCCCCGCGAACCGCGGCATGATCGCCCGGATTGCCTATCTTTTGCGCGTCGAGGAGGTGGCCTGATGCGATTGAACGATCTCGCTCCCGCCCCGGGGAGCAAAAAATCGCGTACCCGTGTCGGCCGGGGCCTCTCGGCTGGCGGCGGTAAAACTGCCGGACGGGGTACCAAAGGGCAGCACGCGCGTTCGGGCGGTTATCACAAGACCGGCTTCGAGGGGGGGCAGATGCCACTTCAGCGCCGGCTTCCGCGTTCCGGATTCGCTTCGCACATCAAGGCCGGTCGCGCCGAGCTTCGACTGGGCGGCCTCGCCAGGCTTGACGGCGAGCAGGTGGATCTGGAAACGCTTGTCGCCGCCGGACTCATCCCGCGGGGTACCGAGCGGGTCAAGCTGATTCTGAACGGCGAAGCTTCGCGCGCCTACACGATCGGCGCCGGCGTCGTCCCGACCAAGGGTGCGCGCGCAGCGATCGAGGCCGCTGGCGGCAAGATCCTCGTGGCGGAGGACGCCGCGAGCGGTGCCTCCGCGGCCGGGGGAAAAGGCAAGCTTCGCCCGAAGACCGGGAACGGCGCCAAGGCCAGGACGAAGACTACAGCCAAGGTTAAGGTAGAAGAGGAACCGCAGGCTGAGCAGGAAGCCGAACCCGATGGCGGGGAGCAAGGGAAAGACTGATGCCTGCCTCCGGCCAGCAAGCGGCATTCGGTTCCTTCGGCGAGGCCTTCCGCTCGCCGGAGTTGAGGAAGCGCCTGCTCTTTCTTGCGGTGGCGATCGTCGTCTATCGCATTGGCATTTACATTCCGGTCCCGGGTGTGGATCCGGCCGCCTACGCGCGCCTGTTCAGTCAGCACGCCGGCGGCATTCTCGGCATCTTCAACGTGTTCTCGGGCGGCGCGCTGCAGAACATGTCCATCTTCGCCCTCGGCGTTATGCCGTATATTTCGGCGGCGATCATCATCCAGATGCTGACGGCGGTTGTACCGAGCCTCGAGGCCATCAAGAAGGAGGGGCAGTCCGGGCAGCGCAAGATCACGCGCTGGACGCGCTATTCCACCGTGGCCCTGGGGCTCTTCCAGTCGCTCGGCGCAGCCTTTGCGCTGCAGACCCAGGGCGTGGCGCTGTTCCCCGGCGCGAGTTTCGTGATCGTGGCGACGGTGAGCCTCCTGACCGGCACCATTTTCCTGATGTGGCTCGGCGAGCAGATGACCGAGCGCGCGATCGGCAACGGCATTTCCATGCTCATCTTTGCCGGCATCGTCGCGGGGTTGCCATCGGCCATTGGCAGCACGCTCAACCTGGTGCGCAACGGCGAATTGTCATCCATCATGGCCATCATCATCTTTCTGGTCGTCATTCTCGTCACGGGTTTTGTGGTCTTCGTCGAAAGCGGTCAGCGACGGATTACGGTGAATTACGCCAAGCGCCAGCAGGGCCGGCGCATGTACGCTGGGCAGACCAGCCACCTGCCGCTCAAGCTCAACATGTCGGGGGTGATCCCGCCAATCTTCGCCTCTTCCATCATCATGTTTCCGGTAACGCTCGCCAGTTGGGTCGGACAGAGTTCGGGTTTTTCCTGGCTGCAATCGATCTCGTTGTGGCTCTCGCCGGGTCAACCACTGTACGTGGCGTTGTTTGCCGCACTGATCATCTTTTTCACGTTCTTTTACACGGCACTCGTGTTCAACAGCGAGGATACGGCCGACAACCTCAAACGTTCGGGTGCCTTCATTCCGGGGATCAGGCCGGGTAAGCAAACGGCGAACTATATTGATACCGTGCTCACAAAACTGACCGTCTGGGGCGCAATTTACCTCACCGCGGTCTGCCTGTTGCCGCAGTTCCTGATCGTTTACGCACACGTACAGTTCAATCTCGGTGGCACCTCGCTCCTGATTGTGGTCGTGGTCGCCATGGACTTCATCGGCCAGATGCAGGCGCACATGATGACCCACCAGTACGAGGGTCTTCTGAAGCGCGCCAGACTGCGCGGTTTCCAACGTTGATGACCATACGGTTTCAGGGGTAGAAAGATGAAAGTACGCGCTTCGGTAAAGAAAATTTGTCGCAACTGCAAGATCATCCGCCGCCGCGGTGCGGTGCGGGTGATCTGCTCCGACCCGCGCCATAAACAGCGTCAGGGTTAGCAGACTTGCCCGCCTCGATTCCTGGGCGCGGTTGTGGACCATTCGGCGGCAATCGCGGCCAGTGCGATCGTTTCTGCAGCGTGGTTTGCGCTTGAAGCAACGGGATATGATCGGTTACAATTACTTGTTAACTTTTAACTATTTGCACGGGGCAACGGACTGATGGCACGTATTGCCGGCATCAATATTCCGCCGAACAAACACGTGGTGATCGGCCTGACGGCGATCCACGGGATCGGACGGCATAGTGCGGCCGAGATTTGCGCCGGCGCGGGTGTGGAGCCCACGCGCAAGGTGAGCGACCTCGGTGAGGCGGAACTGGACGCCCTGCGCCAGGCGCTCGCGGCCTACAAGATCGAGGGCGATCTGCGCCGCGAGACGAGCATGAACATCAAGCGGCTGATGGACCTCGGCACGTATCGGGGCGTGCGCCATCGACGCGGGCTCCCGGTCAACGGCCAGCGTACACGGACCAATGCGCGTACCCGCAAGGGGCGCGTGCGTCGCGGCGCCAAGCGGTAAAGAGCAAGATCGGCGGTCGAGCCGCCGGCTAAGAGTCAAGGGTCAAGAGGAACTATGGCAAAACCGGCTACCAAGCCGCGCAAGCGTGCCCGGCAACAGGTCATGGACGCAATCGTGCACGTGCACGCTTCGTTCAACAACACCATCATCACCTTTACCGACCGCAAGGGCAACGCGCTCTCCTGGGCGACGGCCGGCGGTTCGGGCTTTCGCGGGTCGCGCAAGTCCACGCCTTTCGCGGCGCAGGTCGCGGCCGAACGGGCCGGCACCAGCGCTCAGGAGTATGGCGTGAAGAATCTCGAAGTGGAAATCAACGGGCCGGGGCCGGGGCGTGAATCGGCCGTGCGGGCCCTGAACGGCATGGGCTTCCGCGTGCTCTCGATCACGGATGTGACGCCGATTCCCCACAACGGCTGCCGTCCGCCGAAGAAGCGGCGCGTGTAGGAGAGAGCGACATGGCAAGGTATCTCGGACCCAAGTGCAAGCTCTCGCGCCGCGAGGGCACCGATCTTTTCCTCAAGGCGCCGATTCGCCCGCTGGAAAAGAAATGCAAACTGGATCGTCCGCCGGGCGGCCAAGGACAGGGCAGGCGCCGCCGTGCCTCGGATTACGGCGAGCAGTTGCGCGAAAAGCAGAAGCTCCGGCGCATGTACGGCGTCCTGGAGCGCCAGTTCCGCCGTTATTACGGTGAGGCGGCGCGCCGCCGCGGGGCGACCGGCGAGCTGCTGCTTGCACTGCTGGAATCGCGGCTCGATAACGTTGTCTATCGGATGGGCTTTGCTGTGACCCGCGCCGAGGCGCGTCAGTTGGTGAGCCACAAGAGCGTCAAGGTGAACGACAAGATCGTCAACATCCCGAGCTACGAACTCAAGGCGGGCGACGAGGTGAGCCTCACCGAGCGCGCGCGCAAGCAGACTCGCGTCGAAAATGCCCTGGGCATCGCCGATCAGGTGGGCAGTTCCGCCTGGGTTGAAGTGGATGCGAAGAACGGCAGGGGCGTATTCAAGGCCGTGCCCGAGCGCGACGAGATTCTCCCCGACATCAATGAGAATCTGGTCGTCGAGCTCTACTCCAAGTAGAGGCGGGCTTGCCCGCGAAACTCCGGAACGCGGGCTGGCTCGCGAGATTGTCATTACAGGAGCGGGCCTGGGTCCGCGGTTATTTTCGAACGAAGCCGTTATCGGGCTTCTCCGACGAACGCTGAGGTAAGCGTATGAATATTTCAGTTTCCGAATTCTTGAAACCCCGCATCGTCAACATTACCGAGTTGGGCGAGAATCGCCACCGCGTCGTGCTGGAGCCGCTGGAGCGCGGATTCGGCCATACCTTGGGCAACGCGCTGCGGCGGGTACTGCTCTCCTCCATGCCGGGCGCCGCCGTGGTCGAGGCCGAGATCGAAGGCGTGCTTCACGATTACACCGCCGTCGACGGCGTGCAGGAAGACGTGGTCGAGATTTTGCTCAATCTCAAGGAGCTCGCGATCCGCATGCATGCCCGCGACGAGGCGACGCTGGAACTCGCGGCCGAGGGACCGGCGACGGTTACGGCCGGCGACATCAAGGGCGGTCATGATGTCGAGATCGTCAACCCCGATCTCGTCATCGCCCATCTCGCCGAAAATGGCAGGCTCGCGATGCGCCTCAAGGTGGTACGTGGCCGCGGCTACGTTCCGGTTGCCCAGCGCTACGGCGAAGACGAGGGGCGCAAGATCGGAACCCTCAAGCTTGACGCCACCTTTACGCCGATTCGCCGCGTCGCCTATCACGTGGAGGCGGCGCGCGTGGAACAACGCACCGATCTCGACAAGCTCATCCTCGACATCGAAACCGATGGCACACTCGGTGCGGAAGAAGCCGTGCGCCGTGCGGCGGGCATCCTCGTGGATCAGATGTCGGTGTTTGCCGATCTTTCGGCGGTGAGCTCGCGCGTGCCCGATGCCGCCCGCAGCATCAAACAGATTCTCCTGACCTCGGTGG
>CAZKOE010000186.1:0-4892 GCA_964554305.1 uncultured Gammaproteobacteria bacterium | reverse complement strand
CGGCAGCCATTTCTACCTCGCGGTGTACTGGGCTCGCGCCCTCGCCGACCAAAATGGCGATGCCGAACTGGCCGCCCTTTTCGCCAAACTCGCCGATCGCCTAGAAGCAAACGAAGACAAAATAGTCGGCGAACTGAACGGCGTCCAAGGCAGGTCCGTGGAACTCGGCGGCTACTACCGCCCCAATCCCGATAATGTCGATAGCACCATGCGTCCGAGTCTCACCTTCAACGACGCATTACAATTTCTATGCAAGCCAATGTAAAAGTGCATGATTATATGCCGAGATCTCGCCGACTCCAATCCGTTCTCAAGCAAGGATAAGGAGCCATCACGGGGCCATTTACGACGACTCCCAATTTGGCAAACTGCGGCTATTCAGCCAGAGTCCGCACAGGAGGTGGAGTCAAAGCATCGGATTTTGGCACCTCTTGAAGGCAATAATATCCACGCCATTAGCCCTGCTATGCACTCGTCGAATGCCGATTCGAAACCGAGGCGACAAGCGGGCCGCCTTCGAGTTCCGCGTGCAGCGTGAAGACGCGCAACGGCGTCGGGTTCTTTTCCACTTTGCTTGCCGACCGTGCGCCGACGTTGTCGGCAGTCGCACCATTCAGCCGGTGAGTTTGTCCACCGTTGGAAGTGTTGCCGGGAACTGTACGCAGTCCATGGCGCTCCCGGCGCTCTCGGGCATCGCACCAAACACTTCCGCAGACTCTTCGAGACGCATTGCCATTCGCATCGCACCCGGACTCAGTTAACGGGCGCGAGATCGTCGCGCTGTGCCGATAAACTGGATTTTGACAAGGCGCAGGAAAATAGGGTGCCTACGGAGTGAGAACCGCCTTCGAAAGTCGTGCCATAAAGCCTACTGCCCATGACGGTGAGACCCGAGTACGGACCTTTCCCATCGGCGCCGTCAAAACTGGCCACCAGCCGGATGCCGTGACCTGGCAGATACGCAAAAATTGTTCCGTAGTCGTTGGCGCCACCTTCAAAGGCCGTGCCGTAAAGCCGGCCATCCACTACGACAAGACCGGCATACGGGCCTTTTCCATCGGTGCCGTCGAGGCTGGCTACTATCCTCAGGCCCTGGCCCGGCGTAAAGGCAAATACCGCTCCATAATCATCGGCACCCCCTTCGAAAGTCGTACCGTAAAGTGTGCTATCCATGATGACAAGGCCGGCACGGGGACCTTTCCCGTTCCTGCCGTTGAAATTGGCGACCGTCTTCAGTGCCTGACCGGGCTTGTAAGCGAACACCGTTCCGTAATTATCAGCGCCGCCGCCGAAAGTCGTACCATAAAGCGTACCGTTCATGACGACAAGGTTGGCATAGGGATATTTACCGTCGGCACCGTTGAAACTGACAACTGCCGTTATGCCGTGACCAGGCACATAGTCAAATACTACCCCGTCGCCGTGGGCACCACCATCGGTAGCGGTGCCATAAAGCGCACCACCCATGACAGTAAGTCCGGCATGAGAGCCCTTCCCGTTGTCTCCGTTGAAACTGGCAACCGACCACAAGCCCTTATCTGGCGTATAGGCAAACACCACTCCATCGCCGTTAGCACCGCCATCTACGGTCGTGCCGTAGAGAATACCATCCATGACGGTAAGGCCGGCATAGGGATACTTCCCATTGGCACCGTTGAAACTGGCCACTGTCCTGAGACCCCGTTTCGGCGCGTATGCAAACACGGTTCCATCACCGTGGGAACCGCCATCTGAGGTCGTACCATAAAGAACGCCGTCGAGAGCCACGAGACCCGCACGCGGTGCCCAACCACCGTCGCGGCTGAAGTCAGCAAGTTTTTGGATGCACGCCACGCTCGCACAAGGTGCCGCCAAGCAGGCACAGAGAACAAGCGGCAGCACGATAATCCCGGTGTAACGCTTCACGGTAGCCTCTTGAAATGATTTTCTACCAACCTCGTGATCATCATACCAAAACGAAATGCCGCTTGCTTACGAGATTTGTTCTCCTTGTCCCGGTTCGAGCACGGCGCGATCGGTGGGTGCCGAAGAGCCTTGGACGGCAAGCTTTCCGGCGCGGCCAGGGATGCGGCCGCGTTCGATTGCCGCGACCGGTAAATCGGGGCGAACCAGTGCTGATACGATTTCGCCGAGGGAGCAGCATTCGGCGCCGGCGGCCTTCCAACCGTCGAGTGCCGCCTCGAACTGGCCGATGAGCGGTCCGCCTTCGAGTTCGGCGTGGAGCGTGAAGACGTGGAGTGACTCCGAGCTTTTTTCGACTTCGTTCACCAGCCGCGTGCCGACGGTGTCGGTCGTTACGCCTTCACGGCCGATGAGTTCGTCCATCGTCGGGAGTGTTGTCGGGAGCTGTACGCAATCCACGACCTTGCCGTTGCTCCACGGCAAAAACGGCGCCCTGCCCCGCGTGTCGCTCGCCCAGCGCAGGCCCGCCCCGGCTTCGAGTTCCAACACCGTGTCGTTGATCTGCCAGCCGGCGGCGCCGAAACATTCGGGTGCCACACCGAAAACTTCGATATAGTCCCTGATACCCTTTTGCCACTCGCGCCGCGTCCACTCGCGGCCCTTGCGCGCGACGGCATCCTGCCAGCGCACGTGATCGAAGGAATGCAGGCCGACCTCGAAGCCCGCGTTGCGAACGGCACGCATTGCAATCCCCGCCTTGCGCCCGATGTGCGGTCCCGGCTGCAGGGTTCCGTAGGTCAACGTGTTCAAACCATAAATGGAAGGAACGGAAGTGCGCAGCACCTTGGCAAGAAAACCGGGTTTCAACAAACGCCGCAGCGCGCGACCCGTGTGATCGGGGCCGACGGAAAAAAGAAACGTTGCGTTGATGTCGCGACGATCGAGCAGCTTCGCCAGCGCGAGCGTTCCCTCCCGCGTGCCACGCAGCGTATCCACGTCCACCTTGAGCCCGATTTTCATTGATTGTTTCCATCGTCGCGGGAGCGAGCCCGTTCGCGATTCTTCGTTGAGAAAATGATCTCGAGCAAGCTCGCCCCCACCCACGGTTTCAGAAAGAGCCGCGCTTTGGAACTTCTTCGTCGACGACGAGGGCGCGGGCGGCGGCGGCATCGGCGCGATAGGCCTCGAAGGTGAGTTCGAGCGCCTCGCGCATGCCGATCTTCGGTTTCCAGCCGAGTTCCTGCTCGGTATGGCTTACGTCGGGCACGCGATGTTCGACGTCCTGGTAGCCGGAGCCGTAATAGTCGTTGGCGCTGACGTCAATCAGTTTCACGGCCTTTGCGCCGTCGCGGTATTCGGGAATGCCGCGCGCGATGTCGAGCATCATCTCCGCGAGTTCGCGCACCGAGTATTGGTTGCCGGGATTGCCGATGTTGTAGATGCGCCCGTTGGCGACGCCGTCCCTGTTTTCGATCATGCGCATGAGCGCGTCAATGCCGTCGGTCACGTAGGTATAGGAACGCTTGCGTTGGCCGCCGTCCACCAGGCTGATGTTTTCGCCGCGCACGATCTGGCCGAGGAATTGCGTCACGACACGTGAACTGCCCTCCTTCGGCGTGTAGATGCTGTCGAGCCCCGGGCCAATCCAGTTGAAGGGGCGAAACAGCGTGAAATCCAAACCGTCGCGCATGCCGTGCGCCCAGATCACGCGATCGAGCAGTTGCTTGGAGCAACTGTAGATCCAGCGCTGCTTCGGAATCGGCCCGAGTATCAGCGGCGATTTGTAGGGATCGAAGGCGGCATCGGTGCACATGCCGTACACTTCGGAGGTCGAAGGAAACAGGACGCGCTTGCCATACTTCACGCACTGGCGGATGATCGGCAGATTCGCCTCGAAGTCGAGCCCGAATACGCGCAGCGGGTCCTGCACGTAGGTCTTCGGCGTCGCGATCGCGACCAGCGGCAATACCACGTCACACTTTTTGACGTGGTACTCCACCCATTCGCGATTGATCGTGATATCGCCTTCGAAAAACTTGAAGCGCGGATGATCGTGCCACTCTTCCACCCGTTCGCTCGCCATGTCCATGCCGAACGCCCGCCAGTCAGTGGATTCGAGAATGCTGCGGACGAGGTGGTGACCGATGAAACCGTTGACGCCAAGGATCAGGATTTTTTTCACGTTCAGGCTCCGGGAACAAGCGGTTCGCCGCCCGTCGATTCATGCAGAAAAGCGGCCGAAAGCGGCTTGCCGTCAAGCGCGCATTCTAGCACCTCGAAGCGCTTTCCATCAATGCAATCGGCGTAAATGCGCCCGCCTTCGACGTAGATGACAACTCGCCGTTCATGCGCCGCCTCATCACGGAAATGGCTGCGCGTGAAATCGAGGCGCCTGCCCTTCCATTCGCTGAACGCACCCGGATACGGTGGCGCGACGGCGCGCACGAGATTGTGAATCTCCCGCGCACCCCCGCGCCAGTCAATCCGCCCGTCTTCGGGGCGGCGGCGGCCGCAATAGTTGCCCGCCGCAAGATCGAGCGGCAGGCGCGGCGCCGTGCCGGCAACCAGTTCGGGAACGTAACGCCACAACAGCCGCTCTCCCGCCACCGCAACCTTCGCCATGACTTCGGCGGCGGTATCGTTCGGCAAAATCGGCACCGCCTCCTGCGCCACGAGATCGCCGGCATCGGCTTTTGCCACCATGTAATGCAGGCTCGCGCCGGTTTCCGCCTCGCCCGCAAGCACGGCCCAGTTCACCGGCGCACGACCACGGTAGCGCGGCAACAGCGAACCGTGAAGGTTGAGCGCGCCGCGGCGCGCCGCCGCGAGCAAGGCGGCCGGAATCAGGTGGCGATAGTAAAAGGAAAAGATGAAGTCGGGCGCGAGTTTTTGCAGCCGCGATTCGAGCGTGGGCAACTCGCCTTGCTCCAACGTCGCGGTTTCGATGCCGTAACGCTGCGCGCACTCGGCAACGCTCCCGAACCAGCGCC
>CAZKOE010000185.1:0-4944 GCA_964554305.1 uncultured Gammaproteobacteria bacterium | reverse complement strand
GCGCCGCATCATGTTCCGCCGCGCCATGCGCCGCGCCGTCGGCAACGCCATGCGTTTGGGTGCCCACGGCATCAAGGTACGCGTCGCGGGGCGCCTCAACGGCGCCGAGATCGCGCGCAGCGAATGGTACCGCGAGGGCCGTGTGCCCTTGCATACCCTGCGCGCCGACATCGATTACGGTCTCGCCGAGGCGCGGACCACCTATGGGGTGATCGGCGTCAAGGTGTGGATCTTCAAGGGCGAGATTCTCGATCCGACCGCACTCAAGGAGCGTCAGTCGGAGTTGAATACCGAGATTGCTTCCCGCTCCGAGGAGGCCTGAGCCATGTTGCAACCCCGCCGTACCAAGTTTCGCAAGCAGCACAAGGGTCGCAATCGCGGTGTTGCCACGCGCGGCAACAGCGTCGCCTTCGGCGATTTCGCGCTCCGTGCCGTGGGCCGCGGGCGCATCACGGCGCGCCAGATCGAGGCCGCGCGCCGGGCGATGACCCGCCACGTGAAGCGCGGCGGCAAGATCTGGATCCGCATCTTCCCCGATGTGCCGATCACCTCGAAGCCGCTCGAGGTGCGCATGGGCAGCGGCAAGGGCGGCGTCGAGTACTGGGTCGCGCGGGTCAAGCCCGGCACCGTGCTCTACGAAATGGAGGGGGTATCCGAGGAGGTCGCGCGCGAGGCGTTTCGCCGTGCCGCCTCCAAGCTTCCCCTGCAGACCCAGTTCATAAGCAGGCAGGCCGGTTGAGATGAAAGTCGACGAATTACGCGAAAAGGACGATGCTGCCTTGCGCAAGGAACTCGACGAGCTCCGGCGCGAGGGTTTCAGGCTCAGAATGCAGCGCGGCAGCGGCCAGCTTGGACGCCCGAGTGAAGTGAAGCGGGTGCGTCGCGAAATCGCGCGTGTCATGACCGTGCTTGGAGAACGCGAGCGGACGGTCAGGCCCAAGCTTGAGGGTGCCACCCAATGAGTGAAGCGATGGAAAACACAACGGAACCCACTGCCGTGGTCGAACGCAATGTCGTTGCACGGGTCGTCAGTGCGCGCATGGACAAAAGCGCGAGCGTCGAGATTACGCGCATGGTACGCCACCCGGTGTACGGCAAATACGTGCGTCGGCGCACGAAACTGATCATTCACGACGAGGCCAACGAGTGCCGCCCCGGTGACCGAGTGCGAATCGCCTCCTGCCGCCCGGTTTCCAAGCGCAAGTCGTGGCGCCTCGTTGAGGTCGTGGAGCGGGCTGCAAGCGAACCCGGTGGCAGGGCGAAGGAAACGGCCGTGGAGAGCACGCCATGATCCAGATGCAGAGCGAACTCGAGGCCGCCGACAACAGCGGCGCGCGGCGCTTGCGCTGCATCAAGGTGCTCGGTGGCTCCAAGCGCCGTTATGCCGGTATCGGCGATGTCATCAAGGTGAGCGTGGCCGACGCGATCCCGCGCGGGCGCGTGAAGAAGGGCGAGGTCTATAACGCGGTGATCGTGCGCACGCGCAAGGGCATCCGCCGTGCGGACGGCTCGGCGATCCGTTTCGACAGCAATGCGGCCGTGCTTTTGACGGCGCGCCTGGAGCCGGTGGGCACGCGTATCTTCGGGCCCGTGACGCGCGAGTTGCGTACCGAGCGGTTCATGCGCATCATTTCGCTCGCCCCCGAAGTGCTGTAGGAAGCGGTGAGGCAGGAAAAGTGAGAAGCGGGATTGTAGGAGCGGCGCTGCGCGCCGTGAATGGTTGACGGGAAGTTCTAGCATGCAACGGATTAAAAAAGGCGACGAGGTGATCGTCACGGCGGGCAAGGACAAGGGCCGGCGCGGCACCGTGATCCGCCGCTACGGCGACGGGCGCGTGCTGGTCGAAGGCGTGAACCAGGTGCGCAAACACATGAAGCCCAATCCGCAGACGGGCACCCAGGGCGGCATCGTGGACAAGGAGGCGCCGATCGCGATCTCCAACGTGATGCCCTACAACCCGGTCACCAAGAAGGGCGACCGGATCGGCTGCCGCCGCCTGGAGGACGGGCGCAAGGTAAGGTTTTTTCGCGCCACCGATGAGTTGGTGGATATCTGAGGCTGGCTGCAATGACAGGCATTGAAGAGCACTATCGCAAGGAAGTCGTCCCGGCGCTCGAGAAGCGCTTCGGCTACGCCAACCCGTTGGAGGTGCCGCGGCTCGTGAAGGTCACGCTCAACATGGGCGTGGGCGAAGCCGCCGCCGACCGCAAGGTGATCGAGCACGCGGTGTCGGACCTGACGCTCATCGCCGGGCAGAAACCGGTCGTTACGCGGGCGCGCAATTCGGTCGCCGGCTTCAAGATCCGCGAGGGTTGGCCGATCGGTTGCAAGGTCACGCTGCGCCGGGGGCGGATGTACGATTTCCTGCAGCGGCTGATCCACGTCGCCATCCCGCGCATGCGCGATTTCCGCGGTTTTCCCGCCCGCGCCTTCGACGGCCGCGGCAACTACAGCCTCGGCATCGCGGAGCAGATCATCTTCCCGGAGATCGACTACGACAAGATCGACACGATCCGCGGGTTGGACGTCACCATTACCACCACCGCGAGAAGCGACGAGGAAGGCCGGGCCCTCCTCGAAGGCTTTTCGTTTCCGTTCCGAGGCTGAGAAAACTATGGCGAAGAAATCCATGATCGCGCGCGAGGTCAAACGCGCCGGGCTCGTGGCGAAGTACGCCGAGCGGCGCGCCGAACTCAAGCACCGCGTGAGCGATACCACGCTCGAAATGAGCGAGCGCATGGAGGCGGTCGCACGGCTCGCGGAGTTGCCGCGCGATTCGAGCCCGACACGCCTGCGCCGTCGCGGAGCGATCACCGGGCGGCCGCGTGGCACCTATCGCAAGTTCGGGCTCGGGCGCACGAAGCTGCGCGAGCTCGTCATGCGCGGCGACGCGCCGGGCGTCGGCAAGGCGAGTTGGTGAGGGTGTAACGATGAGCATGAGCGATCCGATCGCGGACTTTCTGACCCGTATCCGCAACGCCCAGCAGGCCATGCACCGCGAGGTGAGTCTGCCGGCTTCGCGCTACAAGGCGAGTCTCGCGGAGGTGCTGAAGAGCGAGGGCTACATCGAGGATTACCAGGTGAGCGAGCGGGTCGGCGGGAAATCCGAACTCACCATCCGGCTCAAGTATCATGACGGCCGGGCGGTGATCGAACACATTGCCCGGGTGAGCCGCCCGGGGCTGCGCGTTTACCGGGGCAAGGACAAGTTGCCGCGGGTGCGCGGCGGCTACGGCATTGCCGTCATTTCGACCTCGCGGGGGCTCATGAGCGACCGTGCGGCACGCGCGGCCGGTCAGGGTGGCGAAGTCGTTTGCGAGGTGAGTTAAATGTTCTGCTTCGTAAATAAGTTCACGTTCCCGCCGCGCCTTTTCGCGCCGGGCTTTGTTGCGCCTTCTCGCCATGGATTTGCCATGCCTCGTCGGCGCGTCGCGCCCGGCGCAAAAATGCACTGCCGGGAACAGCAAATTATCCGCGGAGCAGGATACTAATGGCACGCACGGCAGTCAAACCGATTCCGGTGCTCGACGGCGTGGAGATCACGGTCGAGCGCCAGCGCCTGCGGGCGAAGGGACCGAAGGGCACGCTCGAGTTCACGGTGAACCCGGAGGTTAAAATCGAGCATGCCGAGGGCAGGCTCGGATTTACGCCGCGTTCGGGCGGCCGCGATGCCATAGCCCATTGCGGCACGGCACGTTCGCTTGCGCGCAACCTCATGCAGGGGGTCGCTCAGGGGTATGAACGGCGGCTGGCACTTACCGGCGTCGGCTTTCGTGCCCAGGCGCAGGGCAAGAAGCTCAATCTGACCCTGGGTTTTTCACATCCGGTGGAGTTCGCTGTTCCCGAGGGGGTCACGATCGAGACTCCGAGCCAGAACGAGATCGTTGTGCGCGGCACGGACAAGCAGCAGGTCGGCCAGGTAGCCGCAAAGATTCGGGCCTTCCGTCCGCCCGACCCCTACAAGGGCAAGGGCCTGCGTTATGCCGACGAACGCATAACGCTCAAGGAAGCGAAGAAAAAGTAGGAGTGAAAGAGATGTCGAAGAAGGGCATGTCGGCAAAGGATCGGTCGCGCACGCGGCGCGGCCGCCGTACCCGTGCGCGGATTCGCACCGCGGGCGCGGTGCATCTCACGGTTCATCGCACGCCGCGGCATATTTACGCGCAATTGATTGCACCGGCGGGCGATCGCACGCTGGCCGTTGCCTCGACGCTCGACGCCGATCTGCGCAAGAGCCTCAAGGCGACCGGCAATGTCGAGGCCGCCTCCGCGGTCGGACGCCTGATCGCCGAGCGCGCGCGCGACGCGGGCATCGAGGCCGTGGCCTTCGATCGCTCCGGCTACAAGTATCACGGCCGCGTGCGCGCGCTTGCGGAAGCCGCCCGCGAGGCCGGCCTGAAATTCTAGGAGTTTGGTAATGGCGAATCCGGCGGAAACGAGCACCGGTGAAATCGAGAAGATGGTCGCGATCAATCGTGTGGCCAAGGTCGTGAAGGGCGGGCGTCAGTTCGGCTTCACGGCGCTCATGGTGGTCGGCGACGGCGCGGGCAAGGTCGGCTTCGGCTACGGCAAGGCCCGCGAGGTGCCGGCCGCGATTTCCAAGGCGACCGAACAGGCGCGCCGGCACATGCGCCGCGTGCCGCTCTCGGGCGACACGTTGCACTATCCGCTGGAGGAGCGCCACGGTGCGACGCAGGTGCGCATGCAGCCGGCACCGGCCGGTACCGGTGTGATCGCGGGCGGCGCGATGCGCGCCGTGTTCGATGCCGCCGGTGTGCGCAACGTGATCGCGAAGAGCTACGGGTCGCGTAACCCCATCAACGTGGTGCGGGCGACCATCAAGGCCTTCGATTCGGTCGCCGCGCCCGAGGCGATTGCCGCCAAGCGCGGCAAGAGCGTCGCCGAGGTCAAGAGCGGAGTGGGAGTGAGGGGGTGGCAAAGAAA
>CAZKOE010000184.1:3434-4948 GCA_964554305.1 uncultured Gammaproteobacteria bacterium | reverse complement strand
ATGGTGGTGCGCGCCAACCGCGAGCATCACGGCATCGGCGGGCATATTGCGACCTATGCCTCGGCAACCACGATCTACGAAGTGGGCTACAACCACTTCTGGCGCGGGCCGGGCGACCAACACCGCGGCGACATGATTTATTTCCAGGGCCACGCCTCGCCCGGCATGTATTCTCGCTCCTTCCTCGAAGGCCGCCTCACGGAGGATCAGCTCAAACGCTTTCGCCGCGATGCGCTGGCGCCGGGCCTGGCCTCCTATCCGCACCCGCGCGTGATGAAGGATTATTGGCAGTTTCCGACCGTTTCGATGGGCCTGGGCCCGATCCAGGCGCTGTATCAGGCACGGTTCATGCGTTACATGGAACACCGCGGCCTGATCGAGCCGAGCGATCGCAAGGTCTGGGCCATGCTCGGCGACGGCGAGATGGACGAGCCCGAATCGCGCGCCGCGCTTGACCTCGCCGTGCGCGAGAAGCTCGACAATCTGATTTATCTCATCAACTGCAACCTGCAGCGCCTCGATGGCCCGGTACGCGGCAACGGCAAGATCATCCAGGAGCTTGAGGCCTGTTTCCGCGGCGCCGGCTGGAACGTCATCAAGGTGGTCTGGGGTTCGCGCTGGGATCCGCTGCTCGCCCAGGACACCGAAGGGCTGCTGCGCAAGCGCATGGAAGAATGCGTGGACGGCGATTACCAGCGCTTCAAGTCGCGCGACGGTGCCTATGTGCGCGAGGAGTTCTTCAACTCACCCGAGTTGAAGGCGATGGTGGCGAATTTGAGCGACAAGCAGATCTGGGCGCTCAATCGCGGTGGCAACGATGCGGTGAAGCTCTACGCCGCCTACAAGGCGGCGGTCGAGCACAAGGGCCGGCCCACGGTGATCCTCGTGAAGTCCGTCAAGGGCTACGGCATGGGCAAGGCCGGGCAGGGCAAAAACATTGCCCACCAGCAGAAGGAAATGAGCGACGAGGCCGTCAGGGCCTACCGCGACCGGCTGAACGTTCCCGTTCCCGATGAGAAAGTGGGGGAGCTGCCGTTTGTCAAACCCGCCGAGGACAGTCCCGAGATGCGCTACCTCAGGCAACGCCGCGAGGAGCTGGGGGGCTCGCTGCCCGCGCGTATCCACGAGGCACCGCCGCTCGAAATGCCCGACTGGAAACGTTTCGAGGCGCTGACCAAGGGGTCGGGCGATCGCGAAATCTCCACCATGATCGCGGTGATGCGGCTGATGACCTCGCTGACCCGCGACAAGGCGTTCGGTGAGCGCATCGTCCCGATCGTCCCCGATGAAGCCCGCACCTTCGGCATGGAAGGGTTGTTCCGCCAGATCGGAATCTACAACCCGCAGGGCCAGCTTTACGAGCCGGAAGACTCCGAGCAGCTCATGCACTACAAGGAGGACGAGAAGGGGCAGATTCTCCAGGAGGGCATCACCGAAGAAGGTTGCATGTCATCCTGGATCGCCGCGGCCACGGCCTATGCCAACCACGGCGTTCAGATGGTGCCCTTCTACTT
>CAZKOE010000184.1:0-3334 GCA_964554305.1 uncultured Gammaproteobacteria bacterium | reverse complement strand
TCGCCGCGGCCACGGCCTATGCCAACCACGGCGTTCAGATGGTGCCCTTCTACTTCTTTTATTCCATGTTCGGGTTCCAGCGATTCGGCGATCTTGCCTGGGCCGCGGGCGACATGCACACGCGGGGTTTTCTCATTGCCGGCACGGCGGGGCGCACGACGATGCTGGGGGAGGGGTTGCAGCACGACGACGGCAACAGTCAGATCTACGCGAGCGTGTATCCGAACCTCGTCTCCTACGACCCGACCTACAACTACGAGGTAGCCGTAATCATCCGTGAGGGGATCCGGCGCATGTTCGTGGAGCAGGAAGACGTCTCCTTCTACATCACGGCCATGAACGAAAATTACTACCATCCGCCGATGCCGGAAGGCTGCGAGGAAGGCATCATTCGCGGCATGTACAAGCTGAAGAGCGTCGGTTCGCACAAAAGCCACGTGCAGCTTCTGGGCTCCGGGACGATCCTGCGCGAGGCCGAGGCCGCCGCCGAACTCCTCGACAAGGACTGGAACGTGGCGAGCGACGTGTGGAGCGTGACGAGCTTCGAGGAACTCCGGCGCGAGGGCTTGCGGTTACGCCGCGAGGACACGCTGCATGCTTCGGCCGAGCCGCAGAAGTCCTGGGTCGCGAAGTGCCTGGAAGACACGCAGGGCCCGGTGGTCGCGGCGAGCGACTATACCCGTTACAACGCCGACAAGATTCGTGAATTCGTGCCGCGCCGTTACGTTACGCTCGGCACTGATGGTTACGGGCGCAGCGACATCAGAAAGGATCTGCGCCGTTTCTTCGAGGTGGATCGCGAGCATATCGTGGTCAATGCGCTGAAGGCGCTGGCCGACGAAGGCGCGCTGCCGTACAAGAAGGTGGCCGAGGCGGTCGAGCGCTACGGGATAGATCCCGACGCGCCGGCGCGCGAACTGATCTGATCGCGGGGAGGTCAAGGTGGCGAAGGATGTAAAGATTCCCGATATCGGCGGTTTCGAGGGCGTCGAGGTCATCGACGTGCTCGTCGCCGAGGGCGATGCGGTCGCAAAGGAAGACTCGCTCATCACGCTCGAATCCGACAAGGCGGCGATGGACGTGCCGGCACCGTTCGCCGGAACCGTCAAGGAATTGAAGGTCAAGACCGGCGACAAGGTCAGCGAGGGCGACGTCATTCTCACCGTCGAGGAAAGCGGCGACGATACGGACGGCGAAGAAGAAGCGGCGGCGCAGGAGTCGAAGCCGGAGGAAGACGACTCGGGCGAGGAACGCCGGAAGGAAGAAGACGAGAGGGGCGAGGCGCGAGACGAAGGCGAAGACGCAGATGACAAGGCCGGCAAGGACAAGGATAAGGACAAAGCCGAGTCGCCGAAAAAGAAACCGGAAGAAACGGAAAGCGATCGGGGCGAGGCCGAAACAAAGGACGGCGGCGAGCCGAAGCGGCGCGAATCCACGGCGACGCCGCCGATCGTGGATCGCGTCTCCGGGATCGCAGCGCATGCCGGACCGAGCGTGCGCAAGTTCGCGCGCGAGCTGGGTGTGGATCTTTCGCGGGTCAAGGGCTCGGGCTACAAGAATCGGATCACGCACGAAGATGTCAAGGGTTTCGTGAAGGGGGCCCTGCGCAATGACTCCGCGGCGGGCGGCGGTGCGCTTCCCGCCGTGCCGGAAGTGGATTACGCCCGGTTCGGCGACGTGGAGACGAAACCGCTTTCGCGCATCAAGCGCCTGTCCGGCCCGCGGTTGCGGGCCGCCTGGGTCAACGCGCCGCACGTGACCCAGCACGATGAGGCCGACGTCACCGCCCTCGAACGGGTGCGCAAGGCGATGAACGAGGATGCCGGCGAGGGCGATGCCAAAATCACGCCGCTTGCATTCCTCGTGCGTGCCGTAGTGTTTGCGCTCAAGGCTTACCCGGATGCCAATTCGGCGCTCGACGCTTCCGGCGAGAACCTGATCGTGCGCCATTATTTCAATATCGGCTTCGCCGTGGACACCGCGGAGGGGCTCGTGGTGCCCGTGATTCGCGGCGCCGATCAAAAGGGCATACGCGATATTGCGGTGGAACTCGCGGCGCTCGCCGACAAGGCGCGTTCGGGCAAGCTCAAGCGCGACGAGATCGAGGGCGGCTGCTTTTCGATCACGAGCCTCGGAAGCATCGGCGGTACGGCGTTTACGCCGATTGTCAACGCCCCCGAAGTGGCGATCCTCGGCGTGTCGCGCGCCGAAATGAAGCCGAAGTGGAATGGTCAAGCCTTCGAGCCGCGGCTCATGCTGCCGCTTTCGCTGTCCTACGATCATCGTGTGATCGACGGCGCGACCGCTGTGCGTATTACCCGCCATCTTGCCCGGACGCTCGAAACCTTCCGCGGCTTCGTTCAGTGATAACTTGTGATTTCAGATCGCGATAATTCCACCTCAGAGGGCGAGGGGAATCGCCGCGCGGCGGCGAAAGCGTGACGCCTCCGATTTTCACCCCGCCCTCTTCCGCCAAGGGAGAAGGAGCTAAGAAGTAAAGCATCGCCAAGGGAAAGTACAGGTATGGGATTCAACGTATGAGCAAGGAAGTCAAGATTCCGGACATCGGCGGCTTCGAGGGGGTCGAGGTCATCGACGTTCTGGTCGCCGAGGGCGACGAGGTACAGAAGGAAGATTCCCTGATCACGCTCGAATCGGACAAGGCGGCGATGGACGTGCCGGCGCCGTTCGCGGGCACGGTGAAGACGCTGAAGGTCAAGGTGGGCGACAAGGTGAGCGAAGGCGATGCCATTCTCGTAGTCGATCCCGGCGAGGAAGAAGGAAGTGAGGGGGAAAGAAGTGAGAAGCGAGAGGCGGAAGAGAAAGGGACGCCGGATGTGGATCGGGAAGGAAGAAGGGGCGCCGGTGAAGATAGCGAGGAAAACAGTGAGGGAAAGGGAAGCGAGAAGAGAGAAGAGGGCAAGAAAGAAAGTGATGAAACGCTAGCAGATGGCGTCGAAGAGGAAGACGAAGGAGATAGAGAAAAGAAATCCCGAAAGGAGCAGGGCGAGGGTGAGGAACCGGAGGTTCCGAGTACGGCGAAGGGGAAAGCCGATATCGTCTGCGACGTGCTGGTGCTCGGTTCCGGGCCCGGCGGCTACACGGCTGCGTTCCGTGCCGCCGATCTCGGCCGCGAGGTCGTTCTGGTTGAACGTTACGCGACGCTTGGCGGCGTGTGCCTCAATGTCGGCTGCATTCCTTCCAAGGCGCTTTTGCACGCGGGCGAAGTGATCGAGCAGGCGCGCGCCATGCGCAAGAACGGCATCGTCTTCGGCGAGCCGAAGATCAAGCTTCCGGACTTGCGTCGTTTCAAGCAAAGCGCCGTGAAAAAACT
>CAZKOE010000183.1:0-4964 GCA_964554305.1 uncultured Gammaproteobacteria bacterium | reverse complement strand
CCCCGCCATGCCCTCGCTCCGGAAACCGTGAGAACCAAACAGATTAGCCTACCTCGAACGGAGCGCCGGCGTCTTGCCGGCTGCCCTTTGGCGGCGTGCTTGGGGTAGCGGTATTCCGATTGCGGCAGCCGCCGCGCTCTTGCCGGACGCGAACCTCTGGTGTTTGCCTTTTGTGAAGGGGAGTTCTATAATTCGATTTGCCAAAGCTTGAAGTCGGCGGCGCGCAGGAGGAGGCGCGGCGCCGAGGCCCCGGCCAGAATTCGCTCCCGCCCCATGTGAACCATCGGGCGGTGCAAGCGGAGGTGGAAACAAGCCCGACCCCGGCCAAGCACGTGGACGCTTCCTGCTCATTGTGAGCAGGATGGCGGCGGTTTGGAGCGTGGCCTTGCAAACGGTTGCGTGCGTGAGCGGGTCGGGCGCGAACAAGCGGGCGGTCATTTCCTGAGCTTGAACATGCGTTGTAACGGCCTGCGTGGTTGATACGACGAATGGAGATAAGGCCATGTTCAAGTTTTCGCATTCAGTGACATTGAGTTCTGTTGCGGCGCGAGTGCTCACCGTGTTTGCGGGCGCCGCGCTGGTGGCGGGCACTGGGCTGCTCGCAGGCTGCCCGTCCAACTCGAACAACGAGCAGACGAGTGCGCCGCCGGTGGCGCGGGCGGCGGGCTTTCACGGCGTGGTCTTTGGCGGACGCCAGCCGATCCAGGGGGCGACGGTGGTGGCCTATGCCGCGGGTACGGTGGTGGGAGCGGTGCCGACCCAGATCGGCACGGCCGTGACCAGCGGTCCCGGGGGCAGCTTCACCATGACTTTTTCGCCCGCACCGACGACGGGCGAGTTGATCTATGTCGTGGCCAAGGGCGGGATCGCCTATACCGGCGGGAGCGCCAACCCGGCGATCGGGTTGATGACGGTGGCGGGCATCCAGGGCAGCACGCTCGCGCCGATTCCGGCTACGGTGAACATTGACGAGTTGACGACGGTGGCGGCCACAGCGGCGCTCAAGGACTACATTCAGTTTGCCGATTGCTCGACGATCACGGGCAGCACCCAATCGGGCACCTGTGTCTCCATTCCCGGTGCGCTCGATCTGGGCAACATGGCCGCGACCTTCAACAACCTCGCCGATCCGGTGACGGGCCAGGCAAGCGGTTTTCTCACCAGCCATCCGAGTGCGCTGGGGACGACGCTCGAAAAGCTCGACACGCTGGCCAATGTACTCGCCGCCTGCGTGAACGGGAGCGGGCCGACGGCCGGCGTCTGCACGGGCCTTTTTGCCGCGGCGCTCGGCAACCCGGCTGACACACTCAAGGCGGCGTACCTGGTTGCCGCGAGCCCGATCGTCAACTCGCGCGCGGGCGGTGTTTACGCGCTCGCGCCCACGGCGGTGATTTACTCACCGGTCCTGACCGCGGCGCCGTCGCCGGCGACACAGGCGGGCTTCTGGACGGTCGGCGGCACGCGCTACGCCTACACTGCCAACTTCGGCTCCGACAATGCCAGTGGGTTTCGGCTGGGGCACGGCGACGGAGCGCTCACGGCGGTGGCCGCCGGTGTCTGCAGGGCGGCTCCCGATCCGCACAACTGCATTGGCGCGGGCACGACCCCGCTCTCGGTCGCGGTGGATCCGACGGGCCGCTATGTGTATGTCGCGAACTACAGCAGCAACAGCGTCTCGGCGTACAGGATCGGGGCGGGCGGCGCGCTCACGGCGGTCGCGGGCTCGCCCTTTCCCACGGGCGCTCTTCCGGGATCGGTGGCGGTCGATTCGACAGGCCACTACCTCTATGTCGTGAACACGGGCGACAAAACCGTTTCGGCGTACACGATCAATCAGAACAGCGGGGTGCTCACGCAGATTTCGGGTTCGCCCTACACCGGGGGCTACAACCCGCAGGCGGTGGTGGCGAATCCGACGGGGCCCTACCTCTATGTCGTGAGCAGGGGCAAGCAATTTCCGACTTTTTATTACCCATCTCGCGTTTTCACGTACACGATCGGGGCGGGCGGAAAGCTCACGCTTGACCCGAATTCCCCAGCTACAGCGGGCAAATACCCGAGTTCGATCGCGATTGACCCGACGGGGCGCTATCTCTATGTGACGAATACCCTCGGCGACGATGTCTCGGCGTACACGATCAATCAGAGCAACGGGCTGCCCACGCCGGTGCCTGCCGGTGCCTGCGGATCGTCTGATGATCCGTCTAACTGCTTTGCCGCTGGCGGCCAACCGCACTCGGTCACAGTGGATCCGACGGGTCGCTACGTCTATGTCACGAACTGGTACACCGACAACGTCTCGGCGTACACGATCAATCAGGCTACCGGCGGGCTTACCACGGTCGCGGGTTCTCCCTTTGCCGGCGTAGGCCTGTACGTGCAATCGGTGGCGGTGGATCCGACGGGGCGCTACGTCTACGTCACGAACTACAATGTCGACAACGTGGGCGGCGTCTTGATGTACGCGATCAATCAGGTTAGCGGCGCGCTTGCGGCGGTGGCCGCGGGTCCCTGCGGAACCACTCCCGATCCGCACAACTGCATTGGCGCGGGCACCGTGGCAAGCGCGATCGCGGTGGATCCGTTGGGTCGCTACGTCTATGTCACGAATCACGACAGTAACAACGTCTCGGCGTACACGATTGGGGCGGGCACGGCGCTTGCGCAGGTTTCGGGCTCGCCCTTTGGCGCGGGCAGCGGCCCGGCCTCGGTGGCGGTAGACCCGACGGGTCGCTACGTCTATGTCGTGAATCATGGTGGCGACGACACCATTTCGGCGTACACGCTCGGGGCGGGTGGATTGCTTGCGCAGGTTTCGGGTTCGCCCTTTGCCGCGGGCAGCGGCGCGGGACCGGTCACGGTGGACCCGAGCGGGCGCTACGTCTATGTCGCGAATGAGAACAGCAACAACGTTTCGGCGTACGCACTCGGTGCGGACGGCTCGCTTGCGCAGGTCCCGGGCTCGCCGTTTGCCGCGGGCGCTACGCCGATCTCGGTCGCGGTGGATCCGGCGGGTGATTACGTCTATGTCGCGAACCGGGACGGCAACGATGTTTCGGCGTATACGATCAATCAGAGTAACGGGGCACTCATTGCCCTGTCCGCCGATTCCTGTGGAACGACTCCCGACCTGCACAACTGCATTGGTGCGGGCACCAAGCCACTCTCGGTGACGGTGGACCCGAGCGGGCGCACCGTCTACGTTGCGAACAAGGACAGCGGCAATGTCTCGGTGTACACGATCGGGACGGGTGGGACGCTTGCGGAGATTTCGGGCTCGCCCTTTGCGGCCGGCGGCTTGCCGGCCTCGGTGACGGTGGATCCGACGGGGCGCTACGTCTACGTCGCGAATCAGGCCGACGACAGCGTCTCGGCATACACGATTGGAGACGGCGGCGCGCTCACGCCGGTTTCGGGCTCGCCGTTCGCCACGGGCGATAATCCAAAATCGGTGGTGGTGGATCCGACGGGGCACTACGTTTATGTCGCGAATCTCCACGGCAACACCGTCTCGGTGTATGCGATTGGGACGGGCGGTGCGCTCACGGAGGTTTCGGGTTCGCCCTTTGCCGCGGGCACCCTTCCGGAATCGGTGGCGGTCGGCCCGTGACCCTGTCGTTCATCCCCCCTTGCGGGTTCTCGCGCAAGTCGGGCGGGGAGAGTTCCTTCGTGGCTGCGCGCGACATCTACGTCGCTATCGGTGTCCCTATCGCGATAGCCGTCGTCCTCTTGCCGGACGCGAACCTCTGGTGTTTGCCTTTTGTGAAGAGGGGTTCTATAATTCGACTTGCCAAAGCTTGAAGTCGGCGGCGCGCAGGAGGAGGCGCGGCGCCGAGGCCCCGGCCAGAATTCGCTCCCGCCCCATGTGAACCATCGGGCGGTGCAAGCGGAGGTGGAAACAAGCCCGACCCCGGCCAAGCACGTGGACGCTTCCTGCTCATTGTGAGCAGGATGGCGGCGGTTTGGAGCGTGGCCTTGCAAACGGTTGCGTGCGTGAGCGGGTCGGGCGCGAACAAGCGGGCGGTCATTTCCTGAGCTTGAACATGCGTTGTAACGGCCTGCGTGGTTGATACGACGAATGGAGATAAGGCCATGTTCAAGTTTTCGCATTCAGTGACATTGAGTTCTGTTGCGGCGCGAGTGCTCACCGTGTTTGCGGGCGCCGCGCTGGTGGCGGGCACTGGGCTGCTCGCAGGCTGCCCGTCCAACTCGAACAACGAGCAGACGAGTGCGCCGCCGGTGGCGCGGGCGGCGGGCTTTCACGGCGTGGTCTTTGGCGGACGCCAGCCGATCCAGGGGGCGACGGTGGTGGCCTATGCCGCGGGTACGGTGGTGGGAGCGGTGCCGACCCAGATCGGCACGGCCGTGACCAGCGGTCCCGGGGGCAGCTTCACCATGACTTTTTCGCCCGCACCGACGACGGGCGAGTTGATCTATGTCGTGGCCAAAGGCGGGATCGCCTATACCGGCGGGAGCGCCAATCCGGCGATCGGGCTGATGACGGTGGCGGGCACTCAGGGCAGCACGCTCGCCCCGGTCGCGGGCACGGTGAACATCAACGAGTTGACGACCGTGGCCGCGACGGCCACCCTCAAGCACTACATCCACTTCGCGGACTGTGCGACGATCACGGGCAACACGCAGGCGGGCACCTGCCTGGCGCTTCCCGGCGCGACGGGGTTGGCCGGCAAGGCGGCGACGCTCGCGCGGCTGGTCAACGTCACCACGGGGCGGGCGAGCGATTTTCTGGCCGCCAACGCTACCACGGCGGGCGCGCCGCTCACGGCGACGCTCGAGAAACTCGATACGCTGGCGAACGTGCTCGCAGGCTGCGTAAACTCAAGCGGGCCGACAAGTTCCACCTGCACGGGCCTGTTCCGGGCCACCGGGGGTAATCCCGACACGCTGATGGCGGCCTGGCTCACGGCGCGGATGCCGGCGGTAAACGCCAAGGGCCGGGCGCT
>CAZKOE010000182.1:0-4970 GCA_964554305.1 uncultured Gammaproteobacteria bacterium | reverse complement strand
CTTCCGTGGCGGTGAGCCCCGACGGGCGCTTTGTCTATGCCGCCATTCTCTACGGCGGCGTAGCCTATATCCGCGAATACATCATCAACTCGCCCGTAGGTGGCGGCAAGCTCAGCGACAACAGGGCCATCGCGGCCGGGAACGCTCCGGCGGCGGTAGCGGTGACGCCGGGCGGACGCTACGCCTATGTGGCCAACCAGTCCGACGACAACGTCTCCGAATACACGATCAAGGCGACCGGGGCACTGAGCGCCATCGGCGCCATCGGCGCCGGGAACCAACCGGGCGCGGTGGCGGTGACGCCGGGCGGACGCTACGCTTATGTCGCAAACAAGTCCGGCGGCAACGTCTCCGAATACACGATCAAGGCAAGCGGGGCACTGAGTGCCATCGGCGCCATCGGCGCCGGCGATCACCCAACCTCGGTGGCGGTGAGCCCCGACGGGCGCTATGCCTATGTTACCAACTCCTACAGCTCCAACGTCTCCGAATATACAGTCGGCACCGATGGCACACTCAGCGCCAACGGCACGGTCAACGTCACCGCAGGATACGGCCCGGACTCGGTGGCGGTGACCCCCGACGGGCACTACGCCTATGTCACCACCGTCGCCGGGGAGGTCTATGAATATACCATCGGCGCCGACGGCACACTCGGCGCCAACGGCACGATCACCGCCGACTTCGACGCCGTTTCGGTGGCGGTGAGCCCCGACGGGCGCTTCGCCTATGTCACCAACGCCGCCGGGAGCATCTCCGAATACACCATCGGCCCCAATGGCACGCTCAGCGCCAACGGTACGGTCGCCGACGGATCCCAACCCTCCTCGGTAGCGGTGAGCCCCGACGGGCGCTACGCCTATGTCGTCAACGCTTCCGGCGGCGACCTGTCCGCATACATCATCGGCTCCGACGGCACGCTCAGCCCGAACGGCACGATCGCCGCCGGAAGCGGCGCGAACTCGGTGGCGGTGGATCCGACCGGCCGCTTTGCCTATGTCACCGGCAGCGACTCTATCTCCGGGTACAAGATCAGCCACGATGCCGCGAGCGCGCTCGAGCCGGCGGCGGGGAGTGCCTGCAACGTCCCGAGCGGAACGAACCCCGACAACTGCTTCGCCGCCGGCGATGCACCCGAGGCGGTGGCCTTCGGCCCGGCGGGCCGCTACGTCTATGCCGCGAACAACAACTCGGACAGCATCTCGGCCTGGGCCCTCGCACCCGACGGCAGCCTGAAACCCGTCACCGGCAGCCCCTTCGCCGTGGATCCGGGCCCCATGGCGGTCGCGGTGGACCCGACCGGCCACTATCTCTATGTCGCCCACAGTGGACAAGACGGCGAGGTCTCGACCTTCACGATCGGCGCCGACGGCGCGCTCACGCCGGTCGCCGGCAGCCCCTTCGCCACGGACAAATACCTGAGCTCGATCGCGGTGGATCCGAGTGGCCGTTACGTCTATGTCACCGCCGCCAGCAGTTACTTCGGTTGCGGTGGCGGCCTCATCCTGGCTTGGACGATCGGCGCGGGTGGCGTGCTCACGCCCGTCACCGGCAGCCCCTTCCCCGCCAGCGGCTGCCCAGTCTCGCTCGCGGCGGACCCGACGGGGGCCTACCTCTATGTCGCCGATTTCACTGCCAACGAGGTCTCGGCCTTCGCGGTCAAGGCAGGCGGGGCGCTGAGTGCCATCGGGCCCGCCGTGGCCGCGGGCGCCAACCCGCACTCGATCGCGGTGGGCCCCGCGGGCCGTTACGCGTATGTCACCAATATCAGCGACGACGACGTCTCGGCCTTCGCGATCGGCGCGGGTGGAGTGCTCACGCCCGTCACCGGCAGCCCCTTCGCCACGGGCACCGGACCGTCCTCGGTCAGGGTAGGTCCGACGGGCCGATACCTCTATGTCGCCAACGAGGAGGACGACGACAGCGTCTCGGTTTACGCAATCGACAGCACGAGCGGCGCGCTGCGCGAAGTCACCGGCAGCCCCTTCCCCGCGGGTTGGAGACCCCTCGCGCTCGCCATTGGCCCGTAACCCCCCGAGTCATCAGGTGGCCTCGATCCAGACGAGGCTCGCCATGCGGCCGGTCTCGCCGTCGCGCCGGTAGGAGTAGAAACATTCGGGTTCCGCGAAGGTATCCCGCGCGCCGCCGGCGATCGCGCCCACACCAGCCACGGCAAGCCGGCCGCGCGCGAGTAGCAACAAAATTTCGGTCTATAAAATTGTCAGCAACGGGACGCTTACGGCAAACGGCACCCACGCAACGATGCTCTCTCCATGCAGATCGCACTCGACCCAACCGCCCAGTACGCCTATTCGATCAACAAACGCGGTATCAACGCCAACTGCAGCGTGGGCAGCGTACGGGTATTCGCTATCAACTCCAGTAGCACGCTTACGGAGAAACAGGTAATCAACACCGGTCGAACCAACTTGGGAAGCCGTGGATTCGCCAGGCCGTTACCTATACGTGACGAACAACGGGAGCAAAACCATTTGCTATTCGGTATCGGTAGCAACGGCGAACTCACGGCGAAGGGCAGCGCGTCAACCGAAACGAGCCCGACCTCCACCATCTTCAGCCCCTGAGTTTGGGCTTGATATCCGACGAAGGCGAGGACTTTCACCTCCAGGTCGTGCCCATGCCGAGCATACGAAAAAGGGGGTGGCCGAGCCGCTGGCCACCCCCTCTGACTTCGCCCGTGGGCGAAGACCTCTTCCTCCGCATCACCGCGTTATTGAACCGATCTGTAAACAGCATCAAGCGACAAATATCCGGATAGCCGACTGATACTATTTCTCGTCATTCCCGCGCAAGCCATCACCATCGGGGAACATTCAAACTCGTCGTTCCCGCGGAGGCACACTGCTGTCCGGAGAAAATCGGAAGCATACCTTTTCCTCGTCATATCCGCGAAGAGCCTACCCCCGCGAAGGCGTGGGGCGGGTATCCAGTTCATAATGCATCCCGCCCGCAGACCGGGATTCACATTCAGACCGAGCCTCCGCCTGCGCGGGAGGGACGACGACTGTTGATACTGTTTACGGGCCGGTAATAGTATCCTGAACCGCATTGCCTTCTGCAGGGGCGAGTTTGCTCGTGATATTCGCACTCTAGCGGCCGGTAAGCGCGAGCAAGGTCGCCCGTACACTCAAGAGAATCAATGCCGCTTGCGGGCATAAGCGCCGGCGAAGGCAAGGCCGAGCAGCACGGCAAGGGCAAGCCAGCCGAAGGCGCCGCCACCACTGTCACCGCCGTTGTCGGGCGGAGGCGGAGCCTTGACCGTGACCTTAGCGGCGACGCCGTTGTTGCCGGGATTCGGTTCATCGCTGGCGGTGTCCACCTGGGCGTTCACGGTACCGCTACCCGCGTAGGTGCCAAAAAGCTTCAGTGTCGCGGTGACGGTCTTCCCGGCATTTACCTGGCCCAGCTTGCAGGTGAGAACACTACTGGCGATGACACAGTTTCCCTGAGAAATGCTGACCGACTGCAGGGAGAGCGCGCTGCTTCCCAGGGTAGCATGAATTTGCACTTCAGCTGCCGGATCGGGGCCGGCGTTTTTGAGCGTGAGGATGAGCGCACCCGTACCTCCCGCCGGGATCGAGGCCGAATCGGCGCCGAGGGCGAGGTCGGCCGTGCCGATCACCACGCTCGCGAGGCTGAGATGGTTGTCGTCATCGTTGCTTTCGGGCTCGCGGGCGCTCACGTCGAAGTTGCTGGTGAGTTTACCGGCGTCGGCCGCCATGACCGCCAGGGTTTCGGTCTTGGAATCGCCGAGCGCGATCGTCCCGAAGTCGCAAGTCACCGTCCCCTCGTTCGCCGTGCAGGCGTTGGCGTCGCCGCTCGCGGTTTCATAGGAGATGCCGTCAGGCAGTGCATACGACAGGGTTACTGCCCTCGCCGCGCCGTGATCGTGCGCCTGGCGATTATAGACGGTCAGGGTATAAATGAGTTCATTCCCTTTGCCTACCTTCGTCGGGGCGACTTCACCGCTCAATACGAGATTCACCGGTTGCGGATCCCAGGTCACGGCGAGCGGAATAATCGGCGTCGGATAGGGCGTATAGCCCGTCACCATGAGTTGCGCCTGGGTTGTGGTGAATTCCTTTTGCTCTGAACCGTCGAAGACGAGGGTTATGCGTTTTGTGGTACCCGCCTCCACTGTGCCCTGCGCGGGCGCAATCGTCAACCACGGAATCTCGGGTATTCCACATTGGTCATACCCTGGCAAGTGCTCCGAACTGGCTGTGAAGGTAGTGCCGAATGGGGTGATCCCGGTTATGCCGCCAACCTGGTAAAAGCCGCAGGCGCCCGCGCCGCGTGCCACCGCAAGTCCCAATCTCGGCAGGTCAGCGTTCCAGCTATCGGTGGCCGGGTTATAGGCCTGGACCCGGTTCGTCGTGGCACCGGTGACATCGAAACCACCGGTTATCAACAGGCGCCCGTCGGCGGCCGTGTACATCGCGGCACCTGCCGGATAGGGCATCTCGGCGATAGGCGACCATTGCCTGCTGGCCGGGTTGTAGACGTATCCGCCGGCGCTGACCGTCGAGCCGGAAAGGCCGCCCGCGCAATAGAGTTTGCCCTCAATGGCTCCGCAGGCAGTGAAGGCCACGGCTTGGGGGTAGTCGGGGAGTTCGGTCCAGCTATCCCGGGCAGGGTCATAGGCCTCGACCGCGCTTAGCGGATTATCGCAGGCGTCATTGTTGCAACCGCCGACCAGATAAAGCTCGCCATTCAGCACCGCGTGGGCCACGCCGCCGCCCTGACCCGCAGGATCGGGCGCACCGGTGCTCCATGTGTCGCTCGCCGGGTCATAGATATCGAGCTCGGTGGCCGCCTGACCGCGCAAATTCCAGCCGCCGGCTACATACAACTTGCCATCTATAAACCCGATACCCGCCGCGTTACGTGCTATGGGCGCATCGGCAATCGGCGTCCAATCGTCTTCCTTCGGATCGTATACAAAACCC
>CAZKOE010000181.1:0-5027 GCA_964554305.1 uncultured Gammaproteobacteria bacterium | reverse complement strand
GTACCGCGGCGGCGTGAATAGAGGTAATGTCAACGGCGCCCTTAATCGTCGGTACCCAACGCTGCCCGTTGACGAGAACCAACAGGCGCGAGCTGCCCAGGTTGTGAATATTGATGTAAGTAGCACCCGAGGAAGCCAGCGAGACGTTGTTGGTGACGCCCTGGTTGATCGCGGCCGAACCCTGGGGAAGGTTGGTCAGGAGCTGCCCCAGGGTGGTGAAACCGCTATCCTCGATCTGCTGCCGGCTGATGGTGACAACAGGTTCCGCCGTCGCAATCGAGGTTTTCGGGATGTGCGAACCCGTGACGACGATCTTTTGCAGGTTGGTCACCGAAGCCGGTGCCGGCGCCGCCGTCTGCGCCAGTGCGGCGCCTGCCCCAACCATGCCACCGGCCGCCCCGAAGGCGAGCGCCCCTTTCACGGCCTGTCTCAATAAGGTTTCGGTACTCATATAAATTCTCCCAGCAGGAAAGTCGGCCAATTAATGAGGTTCTCAAACCCCGCCAGTTCCGTCGAATGCAACGGAGACGCTGAAATACTAGCACAAAAAAAACGCTTTGCAACCGCTTTGTTGCCTTGTTGCAACAAAAGGTCGGGCTTGTCGGCGACTCTTTTTGGCTCCCTCCGCCCTCGCCGGCCAGCGCCCCGTTTCCGCCGTCAACGCTCGCAAATCCGGCATGGCGGGCGGCAATCGTTATCATACGCCCATGGGCAGGCTTGATACCTTGACGCTGCCGCCAACCGCCGCGGCCCGCATGCGGGCCGCCATCGCTGCCCAGCAACGCGGAGACTGGCCGACGGCCGAAGCGCTGTTCCGGGAACTGACCGGCGTTTGGCCTCACTTTCCGGATGCGTGGCACTACTATGGCCTGGCGCTTTATCAGCGGGACGACAAGGAGGCGGCCGTAAAGGCATTCGAACACGCCCGGGCGCTCGACCCGGATAACTTTGTCCTGCTCCTCAACCTGGGGCGGTGCCTGCGCGAGGTACAGCGCCCCGAAGATTCGATCGAATGCCTGGAACGGGCGCACGCCCTCGATCCAGATCACGCGCAGGCCGCGATCTCGCTCGCCCAGAGCCTGCTTGCGGTGGGGCGCGGCGACGAGTTCATCGCCGAGCTGGAGCGCCACCTCGAATGGGCGGGCGCCAACTGGTACCCATGGATGCTGCTCGGCGAGGTTCGGGAACAGGCCCGGGATTTCACCGGCGCACTCACCGCCTTCACTCATGCCTGCCGCCTCGCTCCGTCCGGAGAACCCAGCCCGCACTGGAAGCGAGCGGAAGCCGCACGCGAAGCCGGTCAGACCGACGTGGCCCGGGCCGAGTTCGAAGCGCTGCTCGACAATGACTCGGCGCGCGGTCATGCCCTGTGGGGACTCGCCCATCTCGCGGCGCAGAAAGGCGATTTCGCCTGCACCGAAAATCTGTTGAGAAAGGCCCTCCGGCACAATCCCAGTCTTTACGGAGCGTGGGAACTGCTGAGCACCATTCATTCGGATACCCCGCCGGAAGATCTGCTGGCGGAAATGGAGGCAGTGGCCAAGCGCGCCGGAGACGATCCCGAAGCCTGGCTTCTCCACTTCGCTCGCGGCAGCGTACTTGAAAAACTCGGCGAGTACGACCGGGCATTCGCGGCCTATGCGTTGGGCAACCGCATTCGCCATGTTCCTCTCTCCTACTCGCGCGAAGGGCAGCTCATTTACACCCGCAACCTTATCCACAACCTGGATCGGGCCTTTATTCGACGCAAACTGGGCAGATTGCCGCCGGAACCCCGGGTGATTTTCATTTGCGGCATGCCCCGGGCGGGAACCACCCTGGTCGAGACGATTCTCGCCGCCCACCCCGAAGTACGGGCGGGCGGGGAACAAACCCATATTCATGACTGGCTGCGAGCAAGGCTGGGGATGTCGCGCACGGTCCAAACGGGCCTCTGGCTTGGACGGGCGACGGATGAAGTCCTGACAGAGATGGCACGCGACTGGCGAACGAGCGTGAGCGGACTCGCTGCCGCCGGCGGCCCGTATGTCACCGACAAGCTGCCGGGGAATTACGGCATCCTCGGCCTGATCCGGTTGTGTTTCCCGCATGCGGCCATCGTGCACGTTCGCCGTGATGCGCGCGACGCCTGTGTCTCCTGTTTCGTCACCCCCTTCTCACACGGTCATTCCTATTACTCCAGCCTCGAAAGCACCGGCCACATGTATCGTCTCTACCGTTGTTTCATGGACCACTGGCGAGAAACTCTCGAGCCCGACGATATCGTTGAGGTCGAATACGAAAGCTTGGTACGCGAACCCGAACCCGAAATTCGCCGTCTGCTCGCGGGTATTGGTCTCCCCTGGGATTCTCGCTGCCTGAACTTTCACCGTACTTCCCGTAACGTCAATACCGCGAGCCTCTATCAGGTGCGCCAACCGCTGTACGCAAGTTCCATCGGGCGCTGGCGCCATTTCGAACGACACCTGGGCCCGCTTATCGGCGAACTGGAAGCGCCGTCGCCGCTATAATTGGCGATTCCGATGATTCGCGAATCCGATCCGCAATGCCGAAAAATTCCGCCAGCATCTCCGGTGCAAAGCGAGCGCCGCCGGAGCGGCGCCACAATCCGGCGCCGGAGCTGCGCCAGTTGATGGAGTCGGCAATTGTCCACCAACGCAGCGGCCGGGCCGAGGAAGCCCTCGCTCAGTACCGGAAAATCATGGCGCAGGATCCCGCTTTCCCCGATGCCTTTCACTTTGCCGGCTTGGCGGCGCACGCCCTGGGCGAAGAAGAGCAGGCCCGTACGTGGCTCGCCACCGCCGAGCGGCTCGCACCCGGGCGGCTGGACTTTCTCCTCAACGCCTCCCGGTTTTTTCAAGAAATCGGCGCGCCGGAAGAGGCCGAAACGAGAGCCGCCCAGGCTCGGCGGATAGCACCGCGGGACCCGCGCGCGATCATCCAGTACGCCGATTCGCTTCTCAAGCTCGATCGGGGGGATGAGATCACCGGCGAACTCGAAACCCTCGCGCGGGCCTATCCACGGGACACGGGCATCTGGCTCTTGCTTGCGCGCAGCCGGCTTCAGGGTGGCTATCGCGCGCAGGCACACGCCGACTTCGAGCGCGCCTGTCAGGGGGTGAACGATACTGCGATCGCGCACCTGGAATTCGCGGAATTTCTGCGCGAAAACAAGAAAACGGCCGCCGCAAACGAGCATTACGACTGGGTGTTGAAAAACGGCGACGCCGCCCAGCGCGCTTTGGCCCAGTGCGGGCTCTCCGCCATCGCGGCTCAGACCGGCGATCGAGCGGCGGCATTTCGGCACGCCTCGGAGGCACTGGAAAACAGCGCGGATGCCTACCACGCATGGCCGATCCTGGTCGGCGCCGGCGACGAGTCCGAACTGGAAAGGCTCAGGCCAAGGCTGGAGAAGGCCCGCGCAACGGCGTCTCCACCCGATGATTTCGCCCTCGACTTCGCGCTGGGCAGCCTTCTCGAGCGCCTCGGCGACTATCCGGCCGCGTGGACCGCTTACGTACGCGGCAATCAATCCCGGCGCCGTTCGTTGCACTACGATCCCGCCCAGCACACGGATTTTTTCGCCGCCATGTGCCGCTACGTGGGTCGCGACTTCTTGACCCGCCACGGCGAGAGTGGCAACCCGAGCGAACTTCCGGTCTTCATCGTCGGTATGCCCCGCTCCGGCACGACGCTGGTCGAACGTGCGCTGGGCGGGCACCCGGCCGTCCGCGAAGGCGGGGAAATGACCGTCGTTGCGGACATTTTGAGGCGCCGGTCGGGTGCCGGGGATCGCCACCGCCTGCCCGCCTGGATCGCACAACGCACGAGTGCCGAGATCCGGGAAATTGCCGAGGAGTGGCTGGCGGCACTCCAACAGGAAGCGCAAGGCGCTACCCGCCTGATCGACAAATTGCCCTCGAACTTTGCCTACATCGGACTGATTCGGGCGTGTTTCCCCAACGCCACCGTCATTCACATGAAGCGCGATCCGCGCGACGTATTCGTGTCCTCCTGGACCACCATGTTCGACGCAAGCCTCGCCTACTGTTATGATCCCGAGGAGTTCAAGGTCTATTATTCGGGTTACCGGTCCATGATGGAGCATTGGGCGCGGGTGGGTTCCCGCCGGAAATTTATCGAAATTGAGTACGAAAAGCTCGTCGAAAATTTCGACGAAACGATCGCGCATGCACTCGATACGATCGGCCTCGACTGGCACCCGGATTGCGCCCGGTTCTCTTCCCGCTCCGGGAGCGTGGGCACGGCGAGTTGGTTCCAGGTCCGACGCCCGCTCTACACCAGTTCGGTGGCCCGGTGGCAACGTTTTCGCAAACAATTGGGGCCGCTGGCGGAGTTACAGACTTGGCTGCCTGAAAAGGAAGCATCGTTCCCATGAAAGATGAACCCGACGCAAAAATTTACGACCTGGAGGCGGAAATAGCGCACTTGGGCGAAGGCGGCGGCGATGCGCAAGCGCGTCGCCGCGTGTTGATGGCGCTCGCTCACGTCGAGGTATTTCTCGCTACCACCGAGACGCTCGAGCTCGAACGGCCCGAGCTTCCGAGCGGGGTACAGTTTTTATACGTAAGTGACGGCCCCGATCAGTCGCAACCAATGCTCGCGGTTTTCAGCTCTGAAGAAATCGCTCGGCAATCCGATTTGCCAGGTGCGGAATTCGCTTATCGATCGCGCGTGCCGGGCCCCTTTGCCGTGCTGACCGCCAGCGAAGGCAGCGGAATCATGATCAATCCCAATCATGCGCATAACTTTCGCATCGGTCCGGAAGTGGTTGACTTCATGCGCCAACATACTCAAGAGGCGCTGACGAATGCAACCCGAATCGCCGAACAGCAAGAAAACGACTGGAATTAAACGAAAGGTCCGGGCAAGCCTATGACCCATCTGTGCGCAGCCGGCCCCAGCGGGCTCCTCGGCAGGCGAATCGCAGGTGCCTGCTGCGCCGTCCTTATTGCGCTCACACTCGCGGGCTGCGCGACTAAACCCGGGAATCCCGAGGGAGTACC
>CAZKOE010000180.1:3282-5029 GCA_964554305.1 uncultured Gammaproteobacteria bacterium | reverse complement strand
TAACAGCCGGTTTCCTCGATGAACTCACGCACAACCTCCGGTACGAGATAACGAATGTCTCCGCCCGCCGCCGCCGTGACACGCACGGCGGTGGCAGATATTTCAAGCTGGGTCACTTCGATGAACACGATGGCACCCGCGGGCTCGGCGGCCAGCGCCGTCGGATCGTCACGCACCCGGCCGCGGACCAGGGTCTGGGGCGCGGCATCGGCGGCAAACCGCCAGCCCGGCCGGTGCGTCACGGCGACGTTTGCCAGATCGAACAGCCGCTCGGGCGCGCGCCAGCCGGCCAAACCAAGAAAGGCATCCATCCCGAGCAGGAGCACGAGTTGTGCGCCGGGGCGCTCGCGACGCAGCTCGGCAAGTGTATCCACGGTAAAGGAAGGCCCCTCGCGGTCCAGCTCGCGCCGGTCCAGCGTGAAGCCGGGTACGTCGGCGATGGCTCGTGCCACCATCTCGCCGCGCAGTTCGGGCGTGGCTCGCGGATGAACGCGATGCGGCGGCACGCGGCAGGGCACGAACAGCACCTCGTCGAGTCCGAGCACGTCGCGCAACTCCAACGCCGGGCGCAGATGCCCGAAATGGATCGGATCGAAGGTGCCGCCGAATACGCCGACGCGGCTCACGCGGCCTGTGCAAGGTTGACGCCGGCAATCCCCAGAAGCAGGCGCTCCGCGAGGACGCCGGCCGCCTCGGGATCGCGGCCCTTGATCGCCCGATCGAGCCGCGCCGCCTCCGCGACGAGCGCCTGCCAACCGCGGGCATCACGCCGTTTGGCCGCGATCGTCACCAGAGAGCGCCGGCTCTGCGGAAAAATGTTCGGGCGGGAGCCGCCTCGCTCATTCGCCCAGGCCAGCGCTTCGAGCGTGCGCAGCTCGCGCGCCAGCGCCCACAGCACGAGCGGCTCGGCGGTGCCCGTCTCGCGCAGGCGCGCGAGAATGCGCAACGCCTTCGCGGCCTCGCCGGCATGCGCCGCGTCCACCAGTTCGAACAGGCCGAAGCGCGCCTCGTCCACGACCGCCTCACGGACGGCGCTCATCTCGGCCTTGCCGTCGGGCGCGAGCAGTGCCAGCCGCTCGATGGACTGCGCGGCAGCGAGGGGATTGCCCTCGGCATACTCCGCGATCAGCGCCGCCGCGCCCTGCGGCACCGAAATGCCGCGGGCCCGCAGACGTGCCGCGACCCAATCCGGCATTTTCCGAGCCGGGATCGGCTTGCACTCGACCAGCACACCTGCGTTCCCAAGGGCCTTCGCCCACGCCGTCTGCGCGCTCTTGTAATCGGCATTCATCGCCGTGACCAGGAGCACGGTATCGGCCGGCGGCGCCTTGGCGTACTCGACCAGCGCGCGGCTCCCGTCGTTGCCCGGCTTGCCATTGGGAATCTTCAGATCAAGCAAACGCTTGTCGGCAAAGAGGGACTGACTCGCAGCCTCGGCAGCAAGGCTCGCCCAGCGGAAGCCCGCCTCGACGAACATGGGCACACGCTCGCCGTAACCCGCGGTGCGCGCCGCCGCGCGCACGGCATCGGCCGCCTCGATGGCCGCGAGCGGCTCCTCGCCGATGATTGCATAGACGGGCTTCAGCCCCGCCGCGAGCGCCTTGGGAAGCGCCTGAGCGCTTGTCTTCAAACGGTCGGGCCGAGCGGCAATTCGCAAGTCATGGCTTCATGATACCGCACCCGCGGCGCGTAGCGCCGAAGACATCCCCCTTGATCCCCCTTCGCAAGCGAAGGGGGAGATGGCAGC
>CAZKOE010000180.1:0-3272 GCA_964554305.1 uncultured Gammaproteobacteria bacterium | reverse complement strand
GTGAAGGCCACGGTGTTGGGTTTCGCGTTGCTCAATCCAATCTACGCTACTGACCCGCATAAGGCGAAGCCGTTGCGGGCGTTCGGAGCCAGATGTCGGCTTAGGCACCATGTGAGGGCCATTCGAGTTGGAGAGGGATTCCTCCGCCGCCCGCAAACAGGGCATCGGCTGGGCAAAGCTCCCAGAGCCGTGCTTGCATTTTGACGGCCATTGACGTATTTTTAACACCGCCAAACACTTGAAATTCGCGCCGCGCACCGGAGGACGTGCGTGGCGGGAAGGCCCCGGCCAGAATTCGCTCCCGCCTCATGTGAAGCATTGGGCGGTGCAAGCGGAGGTGACAACAAGCCCAACTCCGGCCAAGCAGGCAAAACGGCACTCGATGAGTGCATTTCAAGCTGGCCAATCAGGAGTGAACCATGATCGGATTTTCCGGGAATCCCCCGCATAGCCGTGCGCTGAAACTCGCGGGCGCGGCAATCGTTGCGGGGCTCGCCGCCCTGCTCGCGGGCTGCCCCTCGCAATCCAGCGAGCAAACCAGTGCGCCGTCGCCGACGGCTGCAGCCGTGGCCATGCACGGCACGCTCTTCGGCGGGCGCCAGCCAATCGTGGGCTCCGCCATCACGGTGTACGCCGCCAGTCCGACGGCGGGCGCGCCGGCAACGCCGATCGGTAGCGCGACTACCGACACCAGCGGCCACTTCACGATCGCGACCTTCTCACCCGTACCGGCAAGCGGTGCGATCATCTACGTCGTCGCCACCGGCGGCGACGCCACGGGCCAGACGCCGCCGGTTCTTAATTCGGCAATCAAACTCGCCACCGTCGCCGGGCCTTACTGCACGAGCGAGAATCCAGTCTGTTTTCCGCCGTCCGTCAACATCAACGAACTCACGACGGCCGCCATGGCCTACAGCCTGGCGGGCTTTACAAGCCTCACGGGAGGGATCGTCAATGTGTCCGGCAGCAATCCGGGGCTCACCAACGCCGCCAGAACCTTCGCGTCTCTCGTCGATAGCGCCACCGGCCAAGCCATTTTCCAGGACGCCTCGGCCTGCACGGGTTCCGGCGAACCGGTCAACTGCGGCCCGCTGCGCACCCTTGACACACTCGCCAACGTCGCCGCCACCTGCGTCAACGCGCAAGCCGGCGCCACCTCCACCCAGTGCACCAATCTCTTCAGCCAAACGACCCCGAGCGGGGGCACGGTGCCCGCTGACACGTTCGCGGCGCTCCTGAACATCGCGACGGTGGCCGACGTGCGCAACAAGGCCTCGGGCATCTACGGTCTCGTACCCACCGGACCGATTTACGCACCGGCCCTGACGACCGCACCCAATGCCTGGACCCTCGCACTAGCGCACCCGCTCGGCAACATGCCTGTTTCCATCGCCATCGACAGCAACGGCAACATCTGGAGTGGCGAGGCCCAGTTGGGTGTGTTTAACGTGCCGGGCATGATTCAAAAACTCGATCCCATCGGAACGGTCATCCTGACCGACGATAACTCTGGAATCCTGTGCCCCTACGACCTCGCCGTCGATGCCGATCAGAATCTGTGGGTCCCGCTCGGATGCAGCACTGACTTGTACGAGTTTGACTCCGCCGGCAACTATCTGCTCGACGCATCCGGTGGCGGCCTCAACCGTGCTTGGGGGGTTGCCATGGACCCCGCCGGGAACGTGTAGACCGCCAGCTACTTCAACAGCACCGTCAACGAATTCAGCTCCAGCGGCAGCCCGCTCTCGGGGAGCGGTTTCACGGGCGGCGGGCTGAGCTTTCCAACTGACATCGCCATCGATGCGTCCACTCACGTCTGGACCGTAGGCTCCAATACCCTCAACGAATTCGGCAGTGAT
The DNA here is from genome assembly GCA_964554305.1 of uncultured Gammaproteobacteria bacterium. Classification (GTDB taxonomy): domain Bacteria; phylum Pseudomonadota; class Gammaproteobacteria; order JAKDMP01; family JAKDMP01; genus JAKDMP01. The sequence continues at coordinate 1,413 of CAZKOE010000180.1, read as the reverse complement.
GGCACCCCACTCTCGGAGAGCGGCTTCACCGGTGGTTCGCTTTTTGCGCCTTACTACGTCGCGGTCGGTCCTGCCGGCCACATCTGGACCGCCGGGCAGTACTCGATTACCCAGTTCGCTTCCGACGGAACGGTGCTCTTTCACTCCGACAACCCGGGCGGCGGCTACGGCTTGGCAAGAGGCATGTGCATTGACGCCGCCGGCACCGTGTGGACCGTCGGCGGGGACAGCAACGCCGTAAGCGAATTCGACTCGAGCGGCAATGCCTTGTCACCCGGCACCGGGTACACCGGCGGGAGCCCCACCAGTACGACAACGCATATCGGGATCGCCGTGGACCCGAGCGGCAACCTCTGGGTCGCGCGCTACTCGCAATATGCTCTGACCGAATTCATCGGCATTGCAGCGCCCACGCGCACGCCCATCATCGCCGCCATCACCCAGGGCTTCACGCCGCGACAGCCTTCGGCACGTATAACATACAAGGAGCGGTGGCCCCCGCCGCGAATCCCTTGCGGCGCTGAAGGATCGCGGTGGGGCCGCCGCTCCTACGCAAACTCTCCAAAACCGAAGCCTTGAAGGCGGAAGAGTCGGCGGCTCGCATTGGAGTTCGGTTGATCGCCGTGGATGTGCAAACGTCCCTGGAGATCGCCCTGGAACACGACATTTATGCGTATGACGCTTGTTTTTTGCGCTGCGCCCTGATGTTTTCGCTACCACTCCTGACGCTCGACCGCCGCATGGCACGAGTGGCCCGCGAGCTCGGTATCAGGGTCATGGAGGAAATGTAATGAGAGTTTTTACTTACTCGGAGGCTCGGCAAAATCTGTCGAAGCTCCTTGTGTTGGCGCAAAAGGAGGAAGTGGAAATCCGCCGCAAGGATGGGAGCACATTCTCCCTGCGATCGAAGCGCAGGGCGTCCGGATCCCCGTTCAATGTGCCCGGCGTACAAACAACGGTTTCCATTTCGGACATCGTCAACGCAGTTCGCGAGTCACGCGCAAGATGACGGACCGCTTCCGGTATGAGTTCAGGCGGTGCCGCCGACGGTGAGCCGGTCGAGTTTGACGGTCGGCATGCCGACGCCGACCGGGACGCCCTGCCCGTCCTTGCCGCAGACGCCGATGCCTTCGTCGAGCGCGAGATCGTTCCCGACCATCGAAACCTGAGTCAGCGCCTCGGGGCCGCTGCCGATGAGCGTGGCTCCGCGCACGGGACGGGTCACCTTGCCGCCCTCGATCAGGTAAGCCTCGCTCGCCGAGAACACGAACTTGCCGTTGGTAATGTCCACCTGGCCTCCGCCGAAGTTCACGGCATAAAGCCCCTTGTCCACCGACTTGATGATTTCCTCGGGGTCGTGCGGGCCGGCGAGCATGTAAGTGTTGGTCATCCGCGGCATGGGCCGATGCGCGA
>CAZKOE010000179.1:0-5036 GCA_964554305.1 uncultured Gammaproteobacteria bacterium | reverse complement strand
TCCACATGCCGCGGGCATTGTCGCGCCGGTCGAAGGAAAGGTCCGCGCGCGGCGAACCGACGCGGTAGCCGAAGTGCGCGTCGGACCACTTCAGGCGTCCGTGCAGCACCCGTGCGTAGGGATCGAGCAGGAGCTTGTTGGGATTGAAGCGATGCCCTTCCTCGGGTTTGTACGGGCCGTACACGCGATAGCCGTATAGGGTTCCCGGGCGCGCCTCGGGCAGATAGCCGTGCCAAACCTGATCCGTGCATTCGGGCAAGGCGATGCGTTCGCGCTCACGCGCCTCGGGCCGATCGAACAGGCAGAGCTCGACCTTTTCCGCGTGCGCGGAAAACAGCGCGAAGTTGACCCCGCGCCCGTCCCAGGTCGCGCCGAGCGGCCAGGCTTCACCCGGCCAAACCGTCGTTCCCGACTGCGGCATTGACTACTCTCCTACTCCGTTGGTGTTTTCGTTTATTTACAGTCTAGCAGGCAAGCCAGGCGCTCCTGTAACTCAGGACGCCGCCGCGGCGAAAATCAGGGTCGCGAGCGGCGGCAGCGTCAGAACCAGCGACTGCGCGTGCCCGTGCGTGGGAACGGGCTCGGCCTTGCGACCGCCCGTGTTGCCGAGATTCGAACCACCGTAGCTTGCCGCGTCGGAATTGATTGCCTCGCGCCAGAAGCCGGCGCGCGGCACGCCGACGCGATAGCCGTAGCGCGGCACCGGCGTGAAATTGGAAACAACGAGCACCGGCGCGTCGCCTGCGTTACCGTAACGCAAAAAGGCGAACACGCTCTGCTCGGCATCGTCCACGACGACCCAGGAAAAGCCGCCGTCCTCGCAATCGCGCCGGTGCAGCGCCGGTAACTCGCGATAGACGCGGTTGAGATCGCGCACCAGGTTCTGCACGCCGCGGTGCGGATCGTACTCGAGCAGATGCCAGTCGAGGCTCGCGTCGTGATTCCATTCGCGCCACTGCGCAAATTCGCCGCCCATGAACAGGAGCTTCTTGCCCGGGTGCCCCCACATGAAGCCGTAATAGGCGCGCAGGTTGGCGAACTTCTGCCAGTCGTCGCCGGGCATCTTGGCGATCAGCGAACCCTTGCCATGCACCACTTCGTCGTGCGAAAGCGGCAACACGAAGTTTTCGCTGAAGGCGTAGAGCAGGCCGAAGGTCATTTGATTGTGGTGCCAGCGCCGGTGCACGGGGTTTTCGCGCATGTAGGCAAGCGTGTCGTGCATCCAGCCCATGTTCCACTTGTAGCCGAAACCGAGACCGCCGGCGTAGAGCGGGCGCGACACGCCGGGCCAGTCGGTGGATTCCTCGGCCATGGTAGTCGCCCCGGGTACTTCGGAAAACACTAGCTCATTCAGGCGCTTGATGAAATCAATCGCTTCCAGGTTCTCGCGGCCGCCGTAACGGTTCGGCAGCCACTCGCCGGGCTTCCGGCTGTAGTCGAGATACAGCATCGAGGCGACGGCATCCACGCGCAGCGCGTCGAGATGATACTGCTTGAGCCAGAACAACGCGTTGCCGATCAGGAAATTCGCCACCTCGCGCCGCCCGTAGTTGTAGATCAGGGTGTTCCAGTCGGGATGAAAACCCTGGCGCGGATCGGCGTGCTCGTACAGATGCGTGCCGTCGAAGTAGCCCAGGCCGTGCGCGTCGCTCGGAAAATGCGCCGGCACCCAGTCGGCAATCACGCCAAGGTTTGCGCGATGCGCGCACTCGACGAGGCGCGCAAACGCATCGGGCGCACCGAAGCGGCTCGTCGGCGCATAAAGCCCGAGCGGCTGATAGCCCCAGGAGCCGTCGAAAGGATGCTCGGTGACGGGCAGCAATTCGATGTGGGTAAAACCCATGCCGCTCGCATAGCCGACGAGTTGCTCGGCGAGTTCGTCGTAGCCGAGCGGGCGACCACCCTCCGCGGGCACGCGCCGCCAGGAGCCGAGATGGACCTCGTAGATCGAGACCGGGCGATCGTAGGCGCCACCGCGTTTCGCCCGCCAGGCTTCGTCGGCGATCGCGATGCGATCGGGATCGAAGACCCGCGAGGCGGTATGCGGCGGCCGCTCGGCGGTGAAGGCGACCGGATCGGCCTTCAGCGGCAGGAGTTCGCCACGCGGTCCGAGAATTTCGTACTTGTAAAGCGCGCCTTCACTCACTTGCGGTACGAACAGCTCCCAGACGCCGCAGGCGTGGCGAAGCCGCATGGGCAACCGCCGCCCGTCCCACCGGTTGAAATCGCCGACGACCGAAACCCGCCACGCATTCGGCGCCCAGACCGCAAAGGCCGTGCCGGCGACGCCGTCCATCACACGCGGATGCGCGCCCAACACGCGCCAAACCTCCCGATGCGTACCCTCGGCGAGCAGATGTACGTCCAACTCACCCAGGACCGGGCCGAAACGATAGGCATCGTCGAAAACGGAGTCGCCACCCGGCCAGCGGGCTCGAACCCTATAATCTTTCGCCACTCGCGGCAAGACGGCGCAAAACAGGCCGGGGAAACGCTCGCCGGCCTCGGCCAGTACCCGCCCCGAACGATCCAGCAGAAAGGCGGCGCGCGCGCCGGGAAGAAACAGGCGTGGCTCGGTTACCCCGGCCACGTCATGCGGGCCGAGCACGGCGAAGGGGTCGGCGCAATCGCCGTTGGCCAGCGCAGCGGCGGCGCGAGCCAGCTCCCCCGCGTTCACGATGGCTGCGCCTGCACCGCGTACAGCAATTCAAGCGCCCCGGCGAGCGGGATCTCGATCCAGGCGGGCCGGTTCGTTGCCTCGTACACCAGCTCGTAAAACGCTTTCTCCAGCATGAACAGACGGACCAGGCGCAATGTCGCGTCGCGGTCCACCGGTACGCCGGGCACGCCGGCCGCCGCATCGAGGTAGGCTTCGAGAAAGGCGGTTTCGCTCGCGCGCCGCCACTCGGTGGCCACGGTGGAGAGCTTCCCTGCATCGAGACCGGCGCGGCCCGAGATGGCCCGCGTGGTGCTCGCGGCCGCGTAGTCGAAGGAACGCAGCATGCCGGCGACGTCGCGCAGCGGCGATCGCTTCCTGCGCCGCGCCGCGAGCGTGCGTGCCGGCTCGCCCTCGAAGTCGAGAATATACCAATCGCCCTCGTTGACGAGGACCTGGCCGAGGTGAAAATCGCCGTGCACCCGAATCTTTTCCGTTCCCGCGAGCGCCGAGGAAAAATCGTCGAACAGGGCCAGGGCACGCCGTTCAAGGGCCAGAAGTTCTTTCGCCTGCGCGGCGAGCGCCGGCGGCAGTTCGCGCCGGCGGCGGCGCAACGCCTGGCAGGCCCGCCGCAGGGTCGCCCGGGCCTCGCTCACCCGGCGCTCGCGATCGCGCGCCGTGACGGGAGCCGGTGCGAACGAGCGAACGCGCGCATCGCCCGCAAGCGCGCGGTGAAGTTCGGCCGTCCGCCGGCCCAGGGTGGCGATCTGCCCCGTGTACACCGCGAAGCGTGACCCGTCGTCGGCGCCGGTCTCGGCATCGGTTTCTGCGAGTGCCGCCTGCTCCAGTTCGCGCTCCAGGTAATCGAGCGTATAACTCCAGCCGTCGCCCTGATTGAAGAGGTAACGGCAGGCGATGGCCAGCGCCGTCGGTTTGCCGTTCGGATCGCGCCATTCCAGCGTTCCGAGCAACGGCGCGATACGGTCGAAGCCCGCCCGGGTCAGAAACTTCTGAATCTCGACCTCGGGGTTGACGCCGGGATCGAGACGGCGGTAAAGCTTGAGAATCACTCGGTCGCCGAGGCGCACCGAGGTATTGCTCTGCTCGACGCCGAGCAGCCGCAGCGGTGCCGCTTCCACATCGGCGGGTTCGAGCGCCGGCGTCGCCCGGAAGTGAAGGCGGCCCGGTTTCGTATCCATGCGTTCCTGTGCCGCCATCGCCTCGAGCAGCGCGCGTGCCAAGCCCGGCCAGACGCTCGCGTCGACCAGCGAACGCAGCTTGGCACCGCTTCTGACACGCGCCAGCGTAAAAGGCTCGAGATCGGTGTTGACGGCGGCCTCCTCGTCAACAAGCGCGAGCGGCAGAAAATAGCGCCGCGGAGTGCGCCGGTCCTTGCGCTCGACCTCGGCAAAAGCAAGCCAGCAGGACTCCCTCGCCTCATTTGCGAGCATACCCAGCGAGATAAGCGGCGCGCGCCCGATGGCGCTGCCCTTGCCCGCAAACCAGCGCTGCGCGCCGAGCCAGGACGGCAGAACCTCGCGCGCGAGCGAGGTGGATGCCGCCCCCCCGACGAGATCGGCGAGTCCGCGGCGCGCGACGAGCGTCACGTACTCGGGCGCGTAACGCGGTATCGGCGCGTGCCAACTCGGCGCCTCGTCGGGCGTGGCCAGCACGAACCAGAACCAGCCGTAGCCGGGCAGCGTGAGCGGATAGTCGCGATCGCCGATCGGTGGAAAAGCCGTGCGCCCGAACATTTCCACCGGAACGCGGCCGCGAAATTCCGCGAGTTCGAGCTCCACCGCCTGCGCCGTACGTCCCAGGTTGAACACGCACAAGACGGTGGTGCCCGCATGCTCGCGCAGATACACGAGGACGCGGCGATTACGGGGAAACAGAAAGCGCTGCGTGCCGCGACCGAAGGCGGCCTGGCCATTGCGCACCGTGATCAGCCGCCGCGTCCAGTTGAGCAGGCTCGAGGGACTCTTCTGCTGTGCCTCGACGTTGACGGTTTCATACCCGTACTGCGCGTTCATGACCGGCGGGAGATAGAGCGCCGCGGGATCGGCACGCGAAAAACCGGCGTTTCTGTCCGGCGACCACTGCATCGGCGTGCGCACACCGTCGCGGTCGCCGAGAAAGACGTTGTCGCCCATGCCGATTTCGTCGCCGTAGTAAACGATCGGCGTGCCGGGCATGGAAAAGAGCAGCGCGTTCATGAGCTCGATGCGGCTCCTGTCCTTTTCCATCAGCGGTGCGAGCCGGCGGCGGATGCCGAGGTTGATGCGCGCGCGCCGATCGGCCGCGTAATGATCCCAGAGGTAGTCGCGCTCGCGGTCGGTCACCATTTCGAGCGACAACTCGTCGTGATTGCGCAGGAAGA
>CAZKOE010000178.1:0-5049 GCA_964554305.1 uncultured Gammaproteobacteria bacterium | reverse complement strand
TCCTCGACCTCGAATCGGCGGAAATCGCCGTGCATGCCTCCCTCACCGGCCACCTCGTGCTCTCGACGCTCGACACCTACACGGCCGTCGGCGCCTTCACCCGCCTCGACGACATGGGCGTGGAACCCTTTCTGATCGCCTCGAGCCTCATCGGCCTCCTCGCCCAGCGGCTCGTGCGCTTGCTCTGCCCCGACTGCCGCGAGGCCTACACGCCGGGCGAGAGCGAGCTCAAACTCATCGGCATGCCGGAACGGGAGGAGCCTGTCACCTTTTATCGGCCCGTCGGCTGCGAGGCCTGCAACCAGAGCGGCTATCGCGGGCGCACCGGCATTTACGAACTCGTGCCCGTGGATGAATATCTGCGCCGCCACATCCACGATCGCTCCAACGAACAGGATCTCGAAGCCTACGCGCGCACCAAGACACCCAGCATTCGCGCGCATGGACGCGAGCGAATCCTTGCCGGCGAAACGAGCGTGGAAGAGGTACTCCGTGTTACTCGCGAAGGTTAGAACTGAGACCAGAGAAACGAAAAGTGGGCGCAGCGCAGTAAATGCTGACGCCGAGCGCCGCACCTATATCCTCTCACTACTCACCCCTCTTCCCTCGTTTTCTTCCTGACATGGCCGCCTACGAATACAGCGCGCTCGACGCCACCGGCCGCGAGAAAAAGGGCGTCATCGAGGGCGATACCGCGCGCGCCGCGCGGCAGAAGCTGCGCGAACAGGGCTTCATTCCGCTCGCCGTCGAAACCACGGCCGAACGCGAACGCAGGCGCGCGGGCGGCGGCAAATTCCGGCTGCAACGCGGCATCCGCGCCGGCGATTTGGCACTCATCACCCGCCAACTCGCCACGCTCGTCGCCTCGGGCCTGCCGGTCGAGGAAGCCCTGCGCGCCGGCGCGGAGCAGAACGAAAAGCCGCGCCTCAAGAGCATGCTGATGGCGGTGCGCAGCAAGGTGATGGAAGGCCACTCGCTTGCCTCCGGCATGGGTGAATTCCCTCATATCTTTCCGGAGATCTTCCGCGCGACGATCACGGCGGGCGAACAGACGGGGCATCTCGACGCCGTGCTCGAGCGCCTCGCCGATTACGCCGAAAGCCGCCAGGACCTGCGTCAGAAAATGGCGCTGGCGCTCATCTACCCGATCCTGCTCACCATCGTCTCGGTCGCAATTGTGATCGGGCTCACGACTTACGTCGTTCCGCAGGTGGTGCAAGTATTCGTCAACATCCACCACCAACTGCCGCTCGTCACCCGCATCCTGATAGCCTTCTCGGTCGGCATCCGCAACTGGTGGTGGCTGATCCTGATCGGCCTCTTCGTTATCGCCTTCCTGACCTATCGCTACCTCAAGCGCCCCGGCCCGCGCCGCGCTTTTCACGCCTGGCTGCTGCGCACGGCGCTCATCGGCCGGGTGGTGCGCGGCGCCAACACGGCGCGTTTCACGCGCACGCTTTCGATCCTCGCCGGAAGCGGCGTCCCGGTGCTCGAAGCGCTGCGAATTTCGAGCGATGTTGTGAACAATCTGCCGATGCGCGAGGCCGTTACCGAGGCCGCCGTACACGTGCGCGAGGGGGCCGCGATCCACAAGGCACTCGCCCAGCGCAAGCTCTTTCCGCCGATGGTCATCCACCTGATCGCGAGCGGCGAGCAGTCGGGTACGCTCGACGACATGCTGGAGCGCGCCGCGATCAATCAGGAACGCGAACTCTCCGGCCTCATCTCCGGGCTCCTCGCCGTGCTCGAGCCCGTGATGATCCTCTGCATGGGCGGCGTCGTTCTCTTCATCGTACTCGCGATCCTGCTCCCCATCTTCGATCTCAACCAGCTCGTCCACTAAGAAAAGGAGTGAGGGAAGAGAAGTGAGAAACGAGAAGGGCTAAAGAGGGCGACTCTTTCTCTCACTCCTCACTTCTCTTCCCCCATTTCTTGTCTTCCCTCATTTCTCGGTCGAGCCAGGAGAGGGTGGGCGCGAGATCGGCCGCGGACGCCACCTCGGCGAGCCGCGGGAAGGCGCCGATATCGTCGAGGCGAATCGGCTCGCCCTCGATCCACGGATCGAGGCGATGATAGCGATCGTCGAGCAGCATCCGACATTGATAATCCACCATTTCCACGCCCGCGCCGAGCATCATGCCGAGCATCGGCCGCGCCCACCGCGCCAGGCCCCAGTCGCGAGACTCGGTGCCGATGCGAAGCGAGGCAAGGCCGGTCCCGACCGACAGCACCCGCAGGTCACCGAGGGCAGTCCGTTCGCCCCCGATGGCCGGATCCCGCGTGAGCGTAACAGCGCAGAGGGCGGGGTTTGTCGCGAACACGCCGCCGTCCACGTAGCCGTCGGTCGGTGCGAAAATGGCTGGCACCGTGCTCGAATACAGCGCGGCGCTGCGCGCGAGCAGGCTCGGTGAACCCGTCTCGCCGGGAAAATTGTGAAACAACTCGGGACGCCAGCGCCGGCGCGCCGGATCGGCTCTGCCGTCGTCGAGCCGAAAGGCTGGAACCATCACGCGGCGCGACAGTTCACCCAACCGGCGATCCGCGAATACGTTGCGAAGCACGGCGGCCAGGCGGCGCGCGCTGTAGCGCGGGCCGACAAGACCGTTGGCATCGCGCAGGCGCTCGCGGAAGGTCGTCTCGAAGATGCGCGGGGCGTTGCGCGCGTAAAGTTCGACGAGCCTCGAAACCGGGAGCCCCGCCGCGAGGCCGAGCGCGATGATCGAGCCGGTGGAGGTGCCGGCGATGAAGTCGAAACGCGATGTGAAACCCGGCCTTTCCTGCTCCAGTCGATCGAGGAGAAGCGCCGCCAGATAACCGCGGATGCCACCGCCGTCGAGAGCGAGAATCCGCACCCGCGATGCTCAGCCGCCGAGCACGCAGGCAGCTCCCGGCTCCTCGACCTTCAATACCACGCTCTCGTTCGCAAACAATTGGTAGTGAATGCCGTCGGTACCGGAATAGCCGCAGCGCAAGTCCTGCCCCACCACGATATGGCCGACGTTCGGATCCACCAGCACGGGATGATCGATTTCCGCCTTGAAGACGCCCTTCTCGCACAGGCGCTTGAGATGCTCGAGCTGCAGCACGTCGCTGCCTTCATAACGATGGAAGAGCAGATTGTATTGCTTCGGCGGCACGGCCAGCGCATAGGGGCCGAGAAAGCCGTTTTTCTCCAGCACCGCGACCGCCTTGAGCATGTCGCTCAGGACTTGTCCGGCCGTCTTCCAGTCACCGATACGCACCTTCGCGCCACCCGCAATTCCAAGCAGGCCTTCGAGCCCGGCCGCCTTGCTGCCGGCGTAGATGAACTCCTCCTCACGCGCCGCAACCGCCTGGCCGGCCTCTTCGGCCGCGGTCAGATCGAGCGGCGCGCCCAACTCCTCGGCGGCGACGATCCGGCGCACGCTGAGCATGAAAGTTTTCCTGATCAGCGGCACGGGCAGCGCCCGCATGCTGCTGATCACGGCGCCCGCCTCGTCCGGCTCGGGCTGGCGGCAGAATTCCTCGGCGCCGAGCTCGAGCGCCGTCAGGCCCACCCCGTAAGGGCCGTCCACGTCGAGAAAGCGCCGTGCCGTCAGGTCCTCGCGCGCGGCGCTCACGGCCGCATCGTCGATGCGCTGCCAGGTCTCTTCGGAAAAGGGTGCGAGATGGCGGTTCAAGTAATCCATGGAAACCTCCTCAGGGTTTGCCTATCGTGAATTCATTGCCCTCTTCGCCGCCGTTGCCGCTCATGGCAAGTTCCTCGACCTCGGTGATCGGCGCCTCGGTGAAGAGGTAAGTCTTGAGTTGCTTCGCAAAATCGGGGCTGTGGCGGCGCAGCCACTCGAGGATCATCGAGGCGTGCTCGATCTCCTCGCGCATGTTGTGCAGCAGAATCTCGGTGAGCGCCTGGTCCTCGCAGGCATCGGCCCGCTGGCGATACCAGTCAACGGCTTCCAGCTCCTCCTGCATCGAGGTGAGCGCGCGGTGCATCTCGACCGCCTCGGGGGACATCCTCTCCAGCGGCTCGTGGTAGCCGACGCTGTTCGCCATGGGCAGACCTGCTTGTTCGTTCGAACTTTCAATCATTTTAGGCGGAGTCCAGAGCGTGCGGCAACACCCCCGCGGGAACGGAGTAAAATGCCTGTACTGGCGGCTTACCGCCGCAATCAAGGAGACTTCGATGGCAATTTCCATGTACCGGGCTTCCGTGCCGATGTTCACTCGCATGCTGCGCAATCTCGACGCAATCCTCGCGAAGGGCGCCGCGCACGCCGAGGCGAAAAGGATCGATCCCGCCGTGCTCGCCGGCGCCCGCCTCTATCCGGACATGTTCCCGCTTACCCGCCAGATCCAGATCGCGAGCGACACGGTGAAGGGCTGCGCGGCGCGGCTCGCCGGCGAACAGCCGCCCTCTTACGAGGACAATGAAACCACGCTTCCCGAATTGTCCGAACGCATCCGAAAAACCGTCGCCTTCCTCGAAGGCTTCAAGCCCGAACAGATCGACGGCACGGAAGGGAAGGAAATCGTGCTCAAGATGCGCAGCGGCCCCCTGACCTTCAACGGACTCGGCTACCTCACGGATTTCGCAATTCCCAACTTCTTTTTCCACGTCGCCACCGCCTATGACATCCTGCGCCACAACGGCGTCGAAATCGGCAAACGGGATTTTCTGGGCGGGCCATAAGTGCTCTCCGGGCTTGATTTCGCCCGTTCCCGGCCCCATAATAGAGGCGCAACGGGGGTGAATTTGGCTTCGACGCGGGTCGCGAAACCCCAGGTGCATGCCGAGGTGCAGTCCACCTCGTTAATCAGGCTGCAACATACTAGCTGCGAACGACAACAGCTACGCACTGGCGGCTTAAGCCCCGCCAGCCCCTGACCGGAGCCGCGCCTGCGCGTCCGGAGAGCCTGCGGGCTCGCCTCGGGGGTCGCATCTCGCAGGATCGCGGTGGCTGGAGTCCGGACACTCACCGCTAAAATCCAAGTCGGGCTGGCCGCCCGTTTTCCCTGCCCGTCGGGTAGCGCGCGGCAAGATCAATAGGCCGGGCTAAGCATGTAGAGCCG
>CAZKOE010000177.1:0-5074 GCA_964554305.1 uncultured Gammaproteobacteria bacterium | reverse complement strand
CACGCTGCACGGAGGCGAAATCGAGTTCCGTGTTGCCGCCGTCGGCGCGCGAGGAAGCGGCGCCGCCGCCCAGGCCGATTTCCATTGCGGGACCGCCGAGCACAACGATCCTTGCGCCGGGTTCGAACCGCCGCTTCTCGACCAGTTCGCGGCGCACGCTGCCGAGTCCCCCGGCCAGCATGATCGGTTTGTGATAGCCGAACCAATGGCCCTTCGGCTGCGCCGGATCGGGAACGCAGAAACTGCGAAAGAAGCCCGCGATTGCGGGACGGCCGAACTCGTTGTTGAAGCGTGCGGCGCCGATCGGTGCCTCGAGCATGATCTTGAGCGCGCTCGCGAGTTGCGGTGCCGCCGGCGCTTTCTCCCAAGGCCGCGGCGCGTCGGGAAAGCGCAGATCGGAGACGGCAAAACCGCTCAGACCCGCCTTCGGGGAACCGCCACGGCCGGTGGCGGTTTCATCGCGGATTTCTCCGCCCGCGCCCGTTGCGGCTCCCGGAAACGGCGCGACGCCCGTCGGGTGATTGTGGGTCTCCACCTTGATCGCCATATCCGAGCGTTCCGCCGCAGCCAGGTAACGGCCGCTCGACGGCTCTTGCCGGAGGCGGCAAACCGCATGTCCTGTGAGCACGGCGGCATTGTCCTTGTAGGCGGAAAGAATGCCACCGGGGCTCGCGCGGTAGCTCTCGCGGATGCAATCGAAGGGCGAGCGATCCATCGGTTCGCCATCGAGCGTCCAGCGGGCGTTGAAAATCTTGTGCCGGCAATGCTCGGAATTGACCTGCGCGAACATCATCAATTCGGTTTCGGTGGGATCGCGCCCGAGTGCGGCGTAGGTTTCGAGCAGGTAATCGCGCTCGGGTTGACCCAGCGCCAGGCCGAGTCGGCGATCGGCCTCGATCAATGCCGCCTCGCCCGCGTCGGCCAGTGGGATGTAGCGTTCGCCGCGCGGCTCGATCGGTGTGAAAAGCCGTTCGGCACCGGCAAGCGAAGGCAGCAATATCTGCGTCATGCGATCGGCGAGCAGGTCTTCGAGGGTGCTCCATTCCGCACTGCCCGGTTCGGGTAAATGGCCTTCGATGGCAAAGACTAACCCCCGCTCAACCCGCCCGACCGTTGCGAGGCCGCAGCCGGCGAAAATTTCGCTCGCCTTGCTCGACCACGGCGAGATGGTGCCGAAACGCGGTAACACTACCGGGCCGGGTTCCGTATCTCCGGCATGCGCCGCTTCTTCGCCGAGCAAGGCCCGTACGCACGCGGCGGCGTCTCGAGGCGCCGCATGTTCGAGAAGATATACATGCGTCGCTTGCAGCAATTGCAGCCGCGCATCGAACCGGGAGATTTCCTGCGCCAATCGCACCAGCCGAAACGGCGCCAAGGCACGCGAGCCGAAGATCACTTCCACGGCCATGCCTCCACACGAACGCTTTGCAGATGCACGCGCTTTACAATATTTGCCACGGCAGGCCCTCGTCCTGGTCGGCGACCAACACCCAGGCGGTTTCGCAGCCGAGCGCATTCGCGGCCGCCCGACGGGCGATTTCCGGGCGATTGTTTTTCTCCGACAAGTGCGCCAGCGCCAGAGTGTGGAGGTTCGACAGCTCGAGCGTGCGCAGAAGTTCCTCCGTCTGCTCGTTGCTCAGATGTCCGTAGGAGCCGCCCACCCGGCGTTTCAGGGTTTCGGGATACGGGCCGCTGGCGAGCATGCCGGCGTCGTGATTGCTCTCGACAATCAGGCCGTCGAGGTTGGCCAGGGAATCGATGACGAAGGGCGTGGCATGCCCGATATCGGTCATGATCGCCAGACGCCGGGCACCGTCGCTCAACAGAAACTGCGTGGGTTCGGCCGCATCGTGCGGCACGATGAGCGGGGTGATCTCGAGGTCGCCGATCGCAAACGATGCATGGCTGTCGAAGATCTTCGCACCCTCGAATTGCCGCCGTTGCTCCGCCGCCCGCGCCGTCCCCGCGCTGGAGTAAACCGGAACGCCGGCCCGTGCCGCAAGGCGCCCGACGCCGGAGATATGATCGCCATGTTCATGCGTCACAAGCAAAGCGTCGAGATCGTCAACCGCAAGCTTCAAGCGTTCGAGTCGGCGCTTGATTTCACTGAATGTGAAACCGCAGTCCACCATTACGGTCGTGCCGCCGGCCCGCACAACCGTGGCGTTGCCGCGACTGCCGCTGCCGGCGACTGCAAATTCCATCAAGCCTTCTTCCCGATGACTTCGAGTCCGCCAAGATAAGGCCGCAAGACCTCCGGCACGCGGATCGAACCGTCCGCCCGCTGACCGTTTTCCATCACCGCGACGAGGCAACGCCCGACGGCGACCCCGGAACCGTTCAGGCTGTGTACGAGGCGCGGCTTGCCGGTATCGGGGTCGCGGAAGCGCGCCCGCATCCGTCGGGCCTGGAAGTCGGCGCAGTTGCTGCACGAGGAGATTTCCCGGTAGGTGCCCTGCCCCGGCAGCCAAACTTCGAGGTCGTAGGTTTTGGCGGCGCCGAAACCGATGTCGCCCGCGCACAGCGCCACTACCCGGTAGGGTAGTTCGAGTGCACGCAGTACCGCTTCGGCCTCGCCGGTCAGGGTGTCGAGCGCCGTGGCGGATTGGTCCGGGCGCACGATTTGCACGAGTTCCACCTTTTCGAACTGATGCTGGCGGATCATGCCGCGCGTGTCCTTGCCGGCCGCGCCCGCCTCGGAGCGAAAGCACGGCGTTGCCGCCATGACCTTCACGGGCAACGTCGTTGCTTCCAGAATCGTTTCGCGGACGAGATTGGCGAGCGGCACTTCGCCCGTCGGCACCAGGTACCAGGGCCGCTCGCCGTCGAGACGAAACAGATCCTCGCCGAATTTCGGCAATTGTCCCGTACCGGTCAGCGTCTCCGCGTTTGCGATGTAGGGGACGTACACTTCTTCGTAGCCGTGATGCTCACGATGAAAGTCGAGCATGAACTGAGCAAGCGCCCGGTGCAGGCGCGCGAGCTCGCCGCGCAGGACTACGAAACGCGCACCGGCAAGCTTTGCCGCCACCGCGTAGTCCATCGCGCCGAAGGTTTCGCCGAGAGCGATGTGGTCGCGCGGCTCGAAATCGAAACGGGGCGGTTCGCCGACGCGGCGAAGCTCGACGTTGTCGTTTTCGTCTCCCCCGTCCGGTACTGAGTCGTCGAGCAGGTTCGGCAATGTCATGAGGAAGCGGTCGAGCGCTTCTTCCACGGCCGAAAATTCGGTTTTCAGAGCCGCTTCCCTGCGCGCGATCTCCGCGGCCTCGGCGAGTCGGTCGCCGGCACTTGCACCCCGCGACTTGGCGAGGCCGATTTCCTTCGACAGACGGTTGCGCTCGGCGCGCGAGGATTCCAGGGCGGTCTGCAGGCGTTTGCGCTCGCCCTCCAGTTCATCGAAACGCGAACGATCGAGTACGAAGCCTCGCCGCGCGAGATTTGTGGCCACCGCATCGAATTCGCGGCGCAGCAAAACAGGATCGATCATCGCTCTTCACCCATCCACATGTTAGCGAATCCGGTCATTCCGTATCCCGGCCTGGTATCCCGCAGGCTCGAGAGCGCCTTGTCGATGCGTTCCGGCACGCCGTAGAACTCGATCGCGGGCGGCAGATTGCAGGAGGCATCGGGGATGTCGGGCTGGGTACACACGACAGAAGTTCATACCCGGGCCCCCAGTGCGTAGCCCGTCCATACCAACGCCAGGCTCAGCCCGAGATTGGCGACGATATTGGCGGTCATCCTGCCGAAGACCGCGGTCTGTGCCAGCTCCAGGGTTTCCAGCGAGAAGGTGGAAAACGTCGTCAGCGCCCCCAAGACGCCGGTCAATACCAAGGCCCGCAGGGCCGGCGCGATGGCGAAGCGGCTGGCGAACCAGGCGGCAAGAAAACCGATCGCAAAGGCGCCCGCCGCGTTCACGATCAACGTGCCCCAAGGAAAACCCGTGCCGAACGCGCTGGCCGCGCCCCGCGAGACGGCAAAGCGCAGTACGGCTCCGAGCGCGCCTCCGATCGCAACCGCCAGCCAGATTTTCATCGCATTCCCGGTCCGGATGCCCCAGAGACCGCAATATTCTAACGGTTGAGCCTTGGTCGAAACGTTCGCTCCCGTGGCTACTGCCCTGCCCTGTCCAAGAAAAAGGCGGGAGTGACCGAGCCGCTGGTCACCCCCGCCATACCGCCCTTTTACATGCGGTATTAACCTGCCGATTGGCTGCGTCGGCGCCGTTTCACCGCTATGGATATTGCCAGCCCCAGCAACGCTGCCAGCGCAAGCCAGCCCAAGGTGCCGCCGCCCCCTCCGTTCGAAGGCGGCGGTGGCGGCGGAGGCGGCGTGACCGCATTCACGGTAACGCTGATCGTGGCCGCGTTGGAATCCTCCTGCCCGTCGTTGGCCTTGAACGTGAACGAATCGCTGCCGCTGTAGCCGGCTGCCGGTGTGTAGGTATAGGCGCCGGTCGTCGCGTCATCCAATGTGACGGCTCCGTGTTGGGGCTGGCCGACGATGCTGAACGTCAGCGGGTCGCCGTCCGGATCGCTCGCCTTCAGGGTTCCGCCCGCGGCGGTGTTCTCGTCGGTCGTGAGGCTTCCATCGCTCGCCACCGGCGGATGGTTCGTGTTGTTGACCGTGATCTTGATCGTGGCCGTATTGGAGTCTGCCGTGCCATCGGTCGCCTTGAAGGTGAAGCTGTCATCCCCGTAGTAGTCCTTTGCCGGCGTGTAGGTGTAGGCACCCGTTGCCGCATCGTTCAGCGCCACGCTGCCGTGTTGCGGCTGATCTACGATCCTGAAGGTCAATGGGCTTCCACCGGAACTGCTGGCCTCGAGCACACCGCTCGCGGGCTTGTTTTCGTCGGTAGTCAGCGTTCCGTCGCTTGCCACCGGTGCAACGTTCATGTATCGGAACGGCGTGAGTTGCTGCTGAGTGGCACCAGGAAGGTAGCCGATCCCGAGCGATGGGTTGACTTTCAGATTATTGGCCTGAATGCTCAGGAAAACGCCATACAGGCTGAAGCCCTCGAGACTCTTTACGAGATTGCCCCGTTCGTCATAAACATAAACGGTGCTGAGGCCAT
>CAZKOE010000176.1:0-5154 GCA_964554305.1 uncultured Gammaproteobacteria bacterium | reverse complement strand
TGCGTAATTCACGCCATGGCGGCCACTGATTTCACGTCATGCCGGCCACCCATTTCAGCGCATGGTGGCCACCGATTTCACGCTATGACGGCCACCCTTGACGGGGTAAGCCGGGTGAGGGGGACGACCCGCTATCCTCGGGCCTTTTTCCTGACAGGAGAGGCCGGGGATGGCACAGCAGAGGTTGTCCATGCGCAAGATTCGAGAGATTTTGAGGCTGTATCACGAGCACGGGCTGAGCCGGCGCCAGATTGCGGCGAGCATCGGGGTGTCGCGCTCGGCTGTCGGCGAGTGTTTGCGCCGCGCCGCGGCGGGCGGGCTCGCCTGGCCGCTGCCGGCGGGGCTTGACGAAGCCGAACTTCAAGCCCGGCTGTATCCGGCGCCCGCGCGCCCGGCGACGTATCCGCTGCCCGATTTCGCCCAGGTTCACGCGGAGCTCGCGCGCAAAGGGGTGACGCGCTGGCTCTTGTGGCAGGAGTACAAGGCCGCGCAGCCCGCCGGATTGCAATACACCGCCTTCTGCGAGCATTACCGGCGCTGGCTCGCCGACCAGGATATCGTTCTGCGCCGGGTGCACGTGCCGGGCGAGAGGCTCTTCGTGGATTACGCCGGCGCGACGGTGGCGATCACCGATCGGCACACCGGCGCGATACGCGCGGCACAGATTTTTGTCGCCGTGCTCGGCTGCTCCAACTACACCTTTGCCAAGGCCACCTGGACGCAGGCCGTTGCCGATTGGCTGGCCAGTCATGTACGGGCGTTGGAGTTTTTCGGCGGCGCCCCGGGGGCGATCGTGCCCGACAATTTGAAGAGCGCCGTGGTGCGTGCGCATCGCTATGAGCCGGACTTGAACCCCGCCTACCAGGACTTTGCCGAACACTATGGCGTGGCGATTCTCCCCGCGCGGGTACGCAAGCCCCGCGACAAGGCCAAGGTCGAGGGCGCCGTGTTGATCGTCGAGCGCTGGATCCTCGCGCGGCTGCGCCACCGTACGTTCTTCAGCCTCGCCGAGGCGAATGCCGCCATTGCCAGCCTGCTCGCGGAGTTGAACGAGCGACCCTTCAAAAAGCTCGCCGGTTGCCGGCGTTCGCGCTTCGAGGCCCTGGAGCGCCCGGCGCTCAAGGCGCTGCCGGCGCGACCCTATGCCTATGCCGCGTGGCGCAAGGCGCGGGTGGGTGCGGACTATCACGTCGAGGTGGAACGCGCCTACTACTCGGTGCCCTATGCGCTCAGCCGTCAAGCGGTGGAGGTGCGTCTCACGGCCACCACCGTGGAGGTCTTCCACCGCGGTCGCCTGGTGGCGGCCCATCCGCGGGCGCAGGGCGCGGGCGCCTGTCTGACTTTGCCCGCGCATCGCCCCCCTGCCCACCGCACCATGCTCGAAGCGGACCCGGCGCTGCTCGTTGCGCGGGCAGGCGCGATCGGCCCGGCCACCGCCGAAATCGTGCGCGCGCAGGCGCGCCACAAACGCCACCACGAGGAGACACTGCGCAGCGCGCAGGCCATCTTGCGTCTGGCCCAGGACTTCAGCGCCGCCGAACTCGAAGCCGCCTGTGTGCACGCACTCGCCTTGCACAGCTACAGCTACAGCTACAGCTACCGCGTCGTGCGCACCCTGATCAGGCAGACGACGAGCACACCCCGCGTCGAGACCGCCGCGCTCCCCACGCACCCGAACCTGCGCGGCGCCGACTACTTCCAGTAAATCCATCAGTAAATCCACCCCCCTCAAAGGAGAGTGACATGCTCATCGAACCCCTGATCCAGCAATTGAAACAGTTGAAGCTCAACGGCCTCGCCGCCGGCCTCGAACAGCAAGCCGGTGCGCCCGACAGCGCCCGCCTCAGCTTCGAGGAACGCCTCGGGCTGCTCGTGCAACACGAGGCCGCCGCACGCGCCTCGGCCCGCCTCGCTCAGCGCCTGCGCTGGGCCAAGCTCCCCCAACCTGCAAGCCTGGAGGACCTCGATACCCGCACCCCACGCGGACTCGACCGGGCCCGCCTCGCCCAGGTCAGCGATCTGGCCTGGATCGCTCAACACCTGAACGTACTCATCACCGGCCCCTGCGGCGTCGGCAAAAGCTATCTCGCCAGCGCCCTCGCACACGCCGCCTGTCGCGCCGACTACTCGGTGCGCTGCTTCCGCCTCGCGCGCCTCGTCGAGGCACTCGTGCGCGCGCGGGCCTTGCAAAAACGCGCGAGCTTGCTCAAACAACTCGCCCGCGCCGACCTCCTGGTGCTCGATGACTTCGGACTCACCCCGCTCGCCGATCCCATCAAGCGCGACCTGCTCGAAATCCTCGACGACCGCTACGACCGAAAAGCCACGCTCGTCACCAGCCAGTTGCCCGTGGACGAATGGCGCGCCTACCTCAATGAACCCACACTCGCCGATGCCATCCTCGATCGGCTCGTCCACAACGCCTACCGGCTCAATCTGAAAGGAGAATCCATGCGAAAACGCAAAACCATCCCACCCCAACCCGCTCTGAACGATTGACAGATCAGAGCGAATTCATCACAATGTCCACCGTCTCCCTTCACCCGGCCGCCTTGCGTGAATTACCCGGCCGCCATGAAGTGAATTGGGTGGCCGCCTTGCGTGAAATATGCAAGGGTTAGTAAGCAGGATCGCGCTTTCTTCGTCGCGCTTGGCAGGCGCATTGAAGAACTGCGTAAGTCGCAGGGCCTTACCCAGATGCAACTCGCCGACGCGCTCGGGGTCGCGCAGTCAACGATTAATGCCTACGAGAAGGGCACACGGCGTGTCCAAGTGTCGGCACTGCCGAACGTGGCTCGACTCTTGGGTGTATCGCTGGAAGAATTGGTCGGCGAAACCCCTAAACCCGGTAAACGCGGCCCGCCGCCCAAGTTACAGCAGCAGTTAGAACGCCTGAGCCAACTTCCTCGCGCAAAACAACGCGTCGTTTCCGAAATGCTCGACGGCGTCCTCAAACAGGCAAGCTAAAGGCGGCTGAGGAAGAGGTTGCGGAGATTGATTGGTCGAGGGATCGTCTGGTGGCGTTACAGCGGACCTTCAACGACTGAAATCGCCATGGCCCTAGTCCAAGCGCTACAGCCTTTGTCATCACAGGCGCGTACGCGCCAACCGAGATTCCCGCTGCTGTTAGCCTCCGCGGCGGATGCCTGCAGCCTAATTTGGGTGTCGGTGATGCCGGTACGCTTGATCTTTCCATTAAGCCAAAGATCATAGGTTTTCGCTCCCGGCACGGCGGTCCAACTCAATGTGTAAAACTCACCCGGTCGAACCGAGAAGGTGCTGACCCGGAAGTCCGCAGGCGGCGCAATTCTCACCCAGAAATGATGCTTTTTCAGAAACGATATGACGCACTCACGTGCCCGAGACTCGGCAGGCCGCATATTGTGCGCATTAAAGTTGGTGATGACATGGCGAATGTCCCATCCTCTGCTATTTTTTACACGATAGTCGGCGCCCGCCTCAAGAAGCTCATGAACGATTTTGAATTGCCCCAATCCCGCGGCTATCATCATGGCCGTTTCTTCCATGTGGGGAGTCTGGTAGTCAAGGCCAGCGCCGGCTTCTATCAGAAGGGGAATATTCCCTCTTCCATTAGTAAAAATGACTGATGCGAGAAGCGGTGTACGGCCCGTTTCAGGCTCCATAAGGTTCGGGTCGCCTCCATGCTCCAGTGCAAGTTTAAGGAAATTGGGATCGTCTGAACCGGCGAGAAGATCCATCAAGGTATCGCCGACTGTCCAAACGTTGTTAGGATTTGCACCGTGATTAAGCAACTCCTGGAAGCCCGCAATGTTCCGGGCCTGCCAAGCTGAGAACAAGGGCGTTATCCCATACTTTCCCTTGCCGTTGACGTTCACGCCCTGGGCAATTAAAGCGTCAATTTTTTTCACGTTGCCGTGTTGGGCGGCAATAGCAAGTTGCCGAAGTTGCTGGTTGGCGAACAACTCCGCAGGCTTCATCAAGAGTATTGGCTTGTCGGGTTGCTCTCCCGTGCCGGCGTCATACGTCTGCGACATTGCCGTGCTCGCTACGACCATGACGAAGAAAATTGCGGAGAAACATAGGGCTATGAATGTCTTAACCATTGCACCTCCGATCAAGGGCAACTGTACACACCTAGTTGCGCGCAATAACTGTCTACATGATGATTTCCACCAGGCAGGTTCACGATCGTTCCCACAGGTCGGACGCTCATGACGCCAGAATAGTCCATCCTCGTTTCAAAACTTCTTATGCCGTCGTGAGCGGTGTAATAAGATGTGATGAGGCTGCTGGCTTGGGAATAGTAAGTTCCATAACGACCGATCGTCCCTTGGCTCAGCCATTCGGCGCCGAACGTAATGGCACTTATTCCCTGGGATAACGCGCCAACATCTGCCAGTGCTCCGCCTAAGGAGTGCCCCGTCAGGGTTAAATTTTGAGCGTTACCGCCCAACATCGCTAAAACTCCCCTCGTTGTTCCTACCGCTTCATCGAATTGCTTAGATCGGAGTCCCATCATTTGGCGAACACTCGCCCTTAAGTCGTTCAGGTCAGGGATGGAGATTCCAAGAAAACTGTGGGTATCCGTTCCCGCAAATGCCAGCGCGTATGAACCCCCGTTCTGGAACAAAGCGGCTTTGTAGCCGGATGCGGAATCCGAATAGCTCTCCGTTCGATGATAATTGCCCATCTCGTTACAACTCGTGCTGTAAACGCAGGCGCTGAGCCCCGCCATGTTCGCCGCCTTCGTTTGCGACGAAATCTTCGTATGATCCGAGGCGTCTTTTGGCTTAAGCCCCGTGATCATCTTTGACAGGTTGCCGTAGTTCACGGTTTGTGGGCCGAACCTCGCCGCAGCACCTGCCGCAAACTGCGCGACTTCGGTCGAGCTCATCATCCCCGCGCCGCTGGTCTGTGTGCTGCCGTCCTTCATCGTCACGCTGACGGAGCCATTGCTGTTGACAGTCACCTTTTGCGCATCGGCAAGTTTGGTGGTGCAGAGTGATGGATCGGTGGAACAATCCGCCATCCCCGTTGGATCAGTACGATTTAAGGGATTGTTCTCGACATACGAGTAGGGATTGATACTCTGCGTGGAGCCGGGGTGGGCGATCATGGGATCGGTGGAGAGGAACCGCCCGAGCTTCGGATCGTAGAGGCGCGCGTTGTAGT
>CAZKOE010000175.1:0-5250 GCA_964554305.1 uncultured Gammaproteobacteria bacterium | reverse complement strand
CGTACTTCTGCGCGGCGACAACTCGGTCGGCGAGTTCTTCTCGGTCGCCGTCACCAGCCACATGCAACAGGCCGACACCGGCACCAAGATGACGCACATCGGCAAGAACACGAAGAGCACCATCATCTCGAAGGGCATCTCTGCCGGCCAGGCCGAAAACTCCTATCGCGGCCTCGTACACGTGGGCGCGAACGCCGACAACGCACGCAATTACACACAGTGCGATTCGCTGCTGATGAGTGATCGCTGCGGCGCGCACACCTTCCCCTACATCGTCACCAAGAACCACACGGCGCGCGTCGAACACGAGGCCACGACGTCGAAGATCGGCGAAGACCAACTGTTTTATCTCCGCAGCCGCGGCCTGTCGGAGGAAGACGCCGTGAACCTGGTCGTGAACGGTTTCTGCAAGACGGTGTTCCAGAAACTCCCCATGGAATTCGCGGTCGAGGCCGGCCGCCTGCTCGAAGTCACACTTGAAGGAGCCATCGGATAATGACTGAACCTTTGCTCAAAGTCGAAAACCTGCACGCCGGCGTCGAAGGCAAGACCATCCTGCGTGGCGTGGACCTCATCGTCAATCCCGGCGAGGTACACGCGATCATGGGCCCGAACGGCTCGGGCAAGTCCACCCTCTCGCATATTCTCGCCGGCCGCCCCGGCTACGAAGTAACGGGCGGTGGAGCCGATTTTCAAGGCCGGGATCTACTCGCCTTGGAACCCGAAGAGCGCGCCTGCGCCGGTCTTTTTCTCGCGCTGCAGTATCCAGTGGAAATTCCGGGCGTCAACAATGTTTACCTCTTGAAGGCGGGGCTCAATGCCGTGCGCAAGAGTCGCGGCGAGCCCGAACTCGATGCCTACGAATTTCTCAAGATCGCGCGCGCCAAACTCAAACAGCTCGGCCTCGATGATTCCTTCCTCAATCGTGGCGTGAACGAAGGCTTTTCGGGCGGCGAGAAAAAGCGCAACGAGATCCTGCAAATGCTCGTCTTCGAGCCGACCCTGGCCTTGCTCGACGAAACCGACTCCGGGCTCGACATTGACGCCCTCAAGGTCGTCGCCGACGGCGTAAACAGCCTGCGCGCGCCGGAACGCTCCTTCGTTCTGGTCACGCATTACCAACGTCTTCTCGATTACATCGAACCCGATGTCGTGCACGTGCTGATGAATGGGCGTATCGTGCGCTCGGGCGACGCCTCGCTCGCACGCACCCTGGAAGAGCGCGGCTACGACTGGCTGCGCGCGGAGACGGCATGAGCAAGCCCGCCACCGAAGAAGGCAACCTGCCGGAAGTCGCAAACGACGACTTCGCCGCGCTGCGCGGCCAGGCACGTGACGCCTTTCAGAAACAGGGCTGGCCAGGCCGGCGTCACGAATCCTACAAGTACAGCGCGCTCACGCGCCTGGGCAGAAAGGATTGGCCGCGTGCAGAAAAGCCTGCAACCCCGCTCGATCTGCCTGAACCGCTGGGAGCGCGTTACGCCTGGGTAAACGGTTATCGAGTTGCGTCGGCAGACCTCGACTGGGTGCGGGTACTCAAGGACTGCATCAACCCGGCACCGCTGGAACTTGCGAGGCTCCTCGGGCACGTCGCCCCGGAAACCGAACCGGTCGTCGCGCTGAACACGGCACTCTTCGACCATGGTCTTTGGGCCGATCTCGCTGCCGGCGCTGCGCCCGAACGGCCGCTCGAACTGACTTGGGCAGCCGGCTCGCAAACGGCAGGTCATGCGCAGCACGCGCGCCTCGCCTTGCGTCTCGGTGCGGAAAGCCGCCTCGTACTGATCGAAAGACACACCGGCGGTGCCGAAGAGGCCTTGCGCTCGCGCGTGGCCGAGATTGCCCTCGACGCGGGCGCGCGATTGCTTCACGTCCGCATCAACGATGCCGACCCCGGCATGAATCTGCTCGGCTACAGCGCCGTCGAAGTTGCCGCCGGCGCCGAGTACCGCTGCCTCACGCTGGATCTGGGCGCCGGGCTCGCACGCGAGAGCTACCACGTCCACCTTGCGGGCGAGCGCGCCAGCGCCTCACTGCGCGGGCTTGCGATCACCGCCGGACGCCGCCATGCCGACAGCGACGTCGTGATCGAACACGATGCCCTGCACACGCGCAGCCGCCAGTTCTTCCGCGGCATCGTGGACAATCGCAGTCGCAGCGTTTACAGCGGCCGCGTCGTCGTGCGACCCGGCGCGCAGAAGGCAGACTCATTGCAGGAATCGGCCAACCTGTTGCTTTCC
Organism: uncultured Gammaproteobacteria bacterium; assembly: GCA_964554305.1. Taxonomy (GTDB): domain Bacteria; phylum Pseudomonadota; class Gammaproteobacteria; order JAKDMP01; family JAKDMP01; genus JAKDMP01. The sequence goes on along the minus strand of CAZKOE010000175.1, from coordinate 3,010 downwards.
TCCGGGGCCGAGGCGGATACCCGACCGCAGCTCGAAATCTACGCCGACGATGTCGTCTGCAACCATGGCGCCGCCACCGGCGCCATCGACGAGGACGCCCTGTTCTACCTGCAAAGCCGAGGCGTCGATGCCGCGGCGGCGCGGCGCATGATCGCTTTCGGCTTCGCGCGCACCGTCCTGGAAGGCATCGAAAACACGGCACTGCACCAGTCATTGCTGCGATTGTTAGCCGACCACATGCAAGCCCCGGCGGAGATGAACGAATGACCCACGCTCCTACGGCCTCCAATGTCACGATGCTGGACGCGGCACGACTGCGCACCGACTTCCCGGCCCTGGCCCAGAAGGTGCACGGCAAACGCCTGGTGTACCTCGACAATGCGGCCACGACGCAGAAGCCCGCTTCGGTCATCGAGGCGGAGACGGCCTATTACCTGCACGACAACGCCAACGTGCACCGCGGTGTGCACACGCTCTCGGAGCGCGCGACCGCGCGCTACGAAGACGCCCGCGAATGCATTGCGCGTTTCATTGGCGCCGGGCGCAACGAGGAAATCGTTTTCACTCGCGGCACCACCGAGGCCATTAACCTCGTCGCCAACGCCTGGGGCCCCGAGCACGTCGGTGCGGGCGACGAAATCCTCGTGACGGAACTGGAACACCATTCCAACATCGTCCCCTGGCAGCTTCTCGCGCAGCGCACCGGCGCGAAACTCGTTGTGGCGCCCATTGACGAGCGAGGCGATGTGCCGCTCGAAGGCTTCGCGGAGCGGCTCAACGAACGCACGCGCATCGCCGCCATCGGCCACGTCTCCAATGCGCTCGGCACGCTCAATCCGGTCGCGGAAATGTCGCGACTCGCCCGCAAGGCCGGCGCGCGCGTGCTCGTTGACGGGGCGCAGGCGGTTGGCCATCTGCCCGTCAACGTCGGCGACATCGGCTGCGACTTCTATGCCTTCTCCGGACACAAGATGTACGCGCCGATGGGCATTGGCGCGCTTTACATCCGCGATGAAATCGCCGCCGACATGGCGCCCTGGCAAGGCGGCGGCGACATGATCCGTGCCGTGCGCTTCGCGGAAACGCTGTACGCCGACCCGCCCCATCGCTTCGAAGCCGGCACGCCCAACGTCGCCGGAGCACTCGGCCTCGCCGCCTCCATCGAATACCTCGAACGGCTCGGCATGGACCGGCTCGCCGCCCTGGAGGAACCGGTACTCGATTACGCGGTGCAACGCCTGCAGAACATCCCGGGACTGAAACTCGTCGGCGAACCCGAAGCGCGTGTGGGCGCGATCTCCTTCACAGTTGAAGGCGTGCACCCGCACGATCTCGGCACCCTCCTCGACCACGCCGGCGTCGCCGTGCGCACGGGCCATCACTGCGCCATGCCGGTGATGGAGCACTTCGGCATTCCTGCGACGGCGCGCGCCTCCTTCGGCCTTTACAACACGACAGAGGACGTGGACTGCCTCGTTTCCGCCCTCGTCGAAGCCCGGGAGGTATTTGTCCGATGATGGATTCCGAGCTCGCCGCCCTCTATCGCGACGTCATCATTGACCACAACAAGAGCCCGCGCAATTTCGGCGAACTCGATCCGCCGCGCCGCGAAGCCGACGGCTACAATCCGCTGTGCGGTGACCGGCTGACCATTTATCTCGTACTTGACGGCGAGCGGATCGCCAACCTGCGTTTCAGGGGCAACGGCTGCGCCATCTCGATCGCCTCGGCCTCGCTCATGACCGAAGCGCTAAAGGGCAAAACCATCGCCGAAGCCCGGGATCTGTTCGAACAGATGCACACACTGCTCACGGAACGCGATTCCACACCCGACGAGGAAGCACTCGGCAAACTGGCTGCCCTCGAAGGCGTGCGCGCCTATCCATCGCGCATCAAATGCGCGACGCTCGCCTGGCATACTCTGCAATCGGCGCTCGCCGGCGAACACGAACCGATTACCACGGAGTAAACATCATGTATGGAGGAGTCAAGCAGGTCGTCACGGCAGTAAGCGATTGCCCCGGCGTTCTCGTGCCGGCGGGAACCGAGGTCGTGATTCCCGAAGGCACCGAGGTGCAGGTTACGCAGGCCATGGGTGGGAGCGTCACCGTGTACATCGGCGGCAACCTGGTGCGCGTCGACGCGAAAGACGCCGGCGCCCTGGGACTCGACGTGGAGGGCGGTGACGCCATGCCCGAAAACCCGAGCGACGAAGAGTTCAAGGAACTCGCCTGGTCGCAACTCAAAACCTGCTTCGACCCGGAAATTCCGATCAACATCGTGGACCTTGGCCTCATCTACAAATGCGACATCGAAACCCGCGAAGACGGCAAACGCGACGTCTCCGTCGATCTTTCGCTCACGGCGCCCGGCTGCGGCATGGGCGACATTCTCCTCGACGACGTGCGCACAAAGCTTGCAATGATTCCCACCTGCGGAGAAATCAAAGCCGAACTCGTCTTCGACCCCCCCTGGGGCCCGGAGATGATGTCCGACGAAGCCAAACTCCAGACCGGCATGTACTGAGCCATGAAAGAAGCCGCAGGCCGGCGTAAGACCGAAGGTCGTTGTCGACAAATACGCCGGGAACGCCACCGCAAAATGCCGCAACCGATTCATTCGCAACCGGGGTAACCCTCACGCAAGGAGCGCTGGCATCCTCCCGACCCTTGCACTCTCGCAAAAACAAGCGTAGACCGGGAAAAACAACCTCGTCATTCCCGCGAAGACGGAAACCTGGTTTGAACGCAAATCCCGCCTTGCGGGCGGGATGCATTTCCTGACTGGGATCGCACCTCCGCGGGAGCGACGGTGATTTTAAATTCGAGTCTCATTTGCCGATCTATGGTGAAAACAGGCCCTATTACCGCGTTTCCCGAAAACAACGTTAATTTCCCCCGGACAGCAGCTCGTCTCTACTTGGGAGCGGTGGATAGGGATTCGGGTGATTCCGTTTCAGCGGAGGTGGCCTCTTCTTCAGATGCCCGGGTTGCCGCCTGCAATTGCCGCA
>CAZKOE010000174.1:0-5268 GCA_964554305.1 uncultured Gammaproteobacteria bacterium | reverse complement strand
CTGCTCTTCGGGTTGATGTGCCAGGTGGCGCCGAGCGCGAGCCAGCGTCGGTCGGCGTCGGGCAGGCGCGGGTCGCGGTAGGCGTCGCGCACGGGCGATTGATCCCAGGCGACGCCGCCATGCAGCGTCCAGCTCGGGTTCAGTTTCCAGTCTGCGCCGACGGCGGCGAACCAGGTGTTGCGGTAGTTGAATATCTGGGTGCTTGGTGGCTGAGCGGGGTTGTCGTAGGTCAGGGTCAGGTTGTGAAAAGTCTCCCAGCGCGTGTAGCGCAGGCTGGCCGAGACGCGCCAGGCGCTTCCGAATTGTTGCGTGGCCGAGAGGTTGATGGTATCGGGCGTGACCAGCTGCGCGTGCGCGCCCGTGTTCCGGAACGCACCGGAAGGCTGGAATAACGCCGGCACGTTCTTGTAGATGGCGTCGCCCGCAAGGTCGAAGAACAAGCGGCTGCGGTAGGCCAGGCCGATCGTGGTGCCCTTGTATTGCCAGGCGATGCCGACGTTCCAGCCGTAGGCCCAGTCGTCGCCCTGGATTTGGAAGAAACCGTCGTGCGATTGCGGTGTGAGTCCCAGGCCGTTGCAGACGATCGGGCCCTCTTCGGCGTAGCACACGGCGCCGTAGTCGATCTGGTTTGTGAGCTTGGCGCTGCCCTTGGCGATGTCCAGCCCCACACCGACCGAGAAATGATCGCCGACGTGGTAGGCGAAATTCGGATTGATGGTATAGACCTGCAGCGAACTGTACTGCGCCTGGTAGCGCAGCACCGAGTCTCCGGCGTAGCCGGTATTCAGCCCGAACGGCGTCTCCAGGGCGACGCCGAAGCTGCTGCGATCGGTGATCGGCATGACGAAGGAGAGAATCGGCGAGACGCCCGAACCGAGGCGGTTGTGATCGCCCATGTCGCCGCCGTTGCCGCCGGAAAGCGGCTGGCCGGCGGCATCGGTGGCGCGGGTCTTGGAGAATTCGCCGCGGATGATGTAGTTGGTGGCGCCGACGATGAATTGCGGGCTTTTCACGAAAGCGAGAAGCGCCGGATTGAAGTAATTGGCCGAGGCGTCCTTGTTGGCCGAGGCCGCGCCGGCGTTGGCTCGGGCGAGGCTTTGGGCGCTGGCTTCGTTCAATTGGAAACCCCCGGCCTGGGCCGTGGCGGCAAGTCCCAAGGCGGCGCCCGCGGCGAGGACGGCTATCCAGAGGCGGGGCTGGAACATGATGTAATCCTCCTTGTACGCCGGCGCCAGCAGATGAAACCTTACCCCTTTGTACCACGTCTTGGTAGCGGCGTGCAGGTGTTCGGCGGGTCAGGGCTCGATGCCGAGTTTTGCAATCCGGTAGCGGAGTTGGCGCGCGCTCATGCCGAGGCGTCGCGCGGCCTCGCTGCAATTGCCGCGGGTTTCGTGCAGGGCCTCGACGATGGCCTGGCGGCATACTCGATCGATGCGGTCGGGCAGCGTCGCGTCTGCCTCTTGCACCCCGGTGTCGGAGTTCGGCGCGGGGTGGCGCAAACGGATGTCGCCGGCGTGGATGGTATTGCCGTTTGCGAAGGCAAGCGCGCGTTCGAGCACGTTTTCGAGTTCGCGGACATTCCCGGGGAAGCGGTGCGTCGAAAGGGCGGCGAGCGCGTCAGTGCCGAGCTTGACGGGCGGCGTGCCGGCCCTGCTGCACATCCGTTCGAGCAGATGCCGGGCGAGGAGGGGAATGTCTTCGCGGCGCTCGCGCAGTGGCGGCAGATGCAGGCCGATCACGTCTATCCGGTAGAAGAGATCTTCCCGGAACAGCCCTTCGGCGACTCGCGCCCCCAGATCGCGGTGGGTGGCGGACACGAAGCGGACGTCCACGGGGACCTCTTCGTTGGTGCCCACGGCCCGCACTCGCCTGTCCTGGATGACGCGGAGCAGTTTCACCTGCATCGCCGGCGGCAGTTCGGCGATTTCGTCGAGGAACAAGGTACCGCCTTCGGCACCGCGGATCAGCCCCTCGCGATCGGCAACGGCGCCCGTGAAGCTCCCGCGCCGGTGGCCGAAGAGTTCGCTTTCCATCAGTTCGCTCGGGATCGCGCCGCAGTTCACGGGGATGAAAGGGCCCTTGGCCCGCGCGCTGGCCGCGTGCACGAGGCGGGCCACGAGTTCCTTGCCGGTGCCCGATTCGCCGGTAATCAGGACCGGAGCCTGACTGCGCCCGACGCGCGCGATGAGACCGCGCAACTCGGCGATGGCCGGCGCTTCGCCGAGGAGCGGCTTCGCGGCATCGGCGAGAGGGTTTTCCGCGTCGAGTCGCAGGGCGCTCGCAACGACCTGGCGCAGGCGGGGGAGATCGAGTGGCTTGGAAATGAAGTCGAAGGCGCCGGCCTTGAGTGCGGCGACGGCGGTTTCGACGTTGCCGTGCGCCGTGATGACGGCGACGGGAACTCCTGGAGCCCGGGTCTGCATCCAGGCGACGAAGTCAAGCCCGTCGCCGTCGGGCAGGCGCATGTCGGTCAGGACGAGATGGACGGTCTCGCTGGCGATGCGCCGCCGAGCGCCGGCGAGATCCGGCTCGGTCACGGGTTCGAGACCCGCCTCGCCGAGCGTGAGCGCGAGCAGTTCGCGCAGATCCGCCTCGTCATCCGCGATGAGGACGCGCCGGCGATTCATTTCAGCCACGCGCTTTCGCGAGCGAACTGCAGGCGGAAACAGCTACCGCCGCCGGCCCGGTTTTCCGCCGTGAGTGTGGCGTAGTTCGCGTTGGCGAGTTCGCGGGCGATGTAGAGCCCGAGGCCCGTGCCTGACGAACGTGTGGTGAAAAACGGCTCGAAGATACGCTCCGGCTCGTCGAGCCCGGGGCCGCGGTCGCGGACTTCCAGGAATGCGCGGCCACCGCGTTTTCCCGCCGCCAGTTCCACCCCGGCGGGGGTATCGGCGTAGTGGAAGGCGTTGTCGAGGAGATTGCCGACGATATGGTCGAGATGTCCGAGTTCGAAGTGCGTTTCGATACGGGCATCGTCGAGTGCGACCTTGAGCAGGTGCGCCTGCCGCGGTTGACGTTCCCGGTAGTCGGCGAGGAAGCCGTCGAGCCAGACGGCGAGGTCGAGCGCCTGGGCCCGTACACTGCCGGGCCGGGAAAGCTCCAGGATGTCTTCCACCATGGCGTTCAGTCGCTCACCCTGGCGCGAAATGATGCCGACGAGATTGCGTGTGCGCTCGTCGAGGCCCCGGGTTTCCACGAGCATCTGGTTGGCCTGCAGGATGGCGGAGAGCGGATTGCGAATCTGGTGGGCCATGCCCGCCGCGAGACGGCCGAGCGCGGCGAGCTTGAGCGCCTGCGCCTGTTCGTTGGCGGCCCGGACGTCCTCGATGAAGATCAGCCGTCCGTTTTTGGCGCCCGCGCCGAGCGGTTGGGTACTGAGGAGCCGCGTCTCGCCGTTGGCGAGGTGCAACTGGTGGCCTTCGCGCCCCGTTCCGGCCGCGGCCAGGCGAATCGCGGCCGTGCGCCCGGCGGGGTCGAGCAGCTTGCGGGCGGCCGGGTTGGCGCGCACGATTCCGCCCGCCGCGTCGGTGACGATGACCCCGGTCGCGAGTTGCGCGACGATCTGGCGGTTCACGGCGTTGAGCTGGCGCAGGGCCCTGCCGCGCGTGAGCGCGAGACTTTCCTTGTCGAGCAGGGTCACCGCGAGCGTGTTCGAGATCAGGGCGATGGCGAAAATCCCGAGTCCGAACAGGCCCGCCTCGGTGTAGATCGCGATCGGGAGCGAGAGGGATAGTTGGCTGCCGAGGGCGGCGGCGATGACGGTGAGGGCGGCAAGGGCGGAGAAGAAAACCGAGCGAGCGCGGTTTTTGGCCGCGGCGGCGGAAACGGCGGCGGGCGGCACGAGCAGCGCGGCGAGGATGCCGAGGTTGGCACCCGTCGCCTGCACGATGATCGCCCCGGCCAGGAGGTCCGCAATCGGCTCGAATTGGGACTGGACCCAGAGGCTCGGGTGCTCGCGCGCCAACGTGCGGATCGCGATGAGGCCGAAGGCGAGATAGACGATGCCGGCGACCAGGACGGTATGCGGGGAGGCAACCCGAAGCTCGTGCGCGATCGGCGGCGTAACGGCGACGATGATCGTGGCCGCGGCGATCAGAATGCGGTAGATGTTGAGGAGTTCGAGCAGCCGCCAGCGCACGCCGCCGCGCCCGCGGTGGCGCTCCGAAGTGGGCGTCCGTTTTGCGAAAATCGGCCCGATGCGCCAAAATAGGCGCTCTTTGCCGACGACGACCGCGGTTTTTCCCGTTCCCATGAAAGGCACTTTACAGCAATGAATTTACACGAGTATCAATCGAAGGCGCTTTTTGCCCGCTTCGGCATCCCGGTTCCCGAGGGTCGGGTGGCCGCAAGCGGCGGCGAGGCCGAAGCGGCGGCGCAGGAGTTGGGCGGCGGACTCTGGGTCGTCAAGGCGCAGGTCCACGCCGGCGGGCGCGGCAAGGCGGGCGGCGTGAAGCTGGTGCACTCGCCCGGCGAAGCCGCACAGGCCGCCGAGGCGATGATCGGCACGCACCTCAAGACGCACCAGACCGGTGCGGAAGGGCTTCCGATCGAGCGCGTCTGGGTCGAGCGCGGCTCGCAAATCGCGCGCGAACTGTATTTGAGCCTTCTCGTGGACCGCGCGCACGAGCGCCTCGCCTTCATCGCCTCGGCCGCGGGCGGCATGGACATCGAGACGGTGGCGCGCGAAACCCCCGAGAAGATCGTCACGGTCGGCGTGTCGCCGGCTGCCGGTTTTTCGGGCTTCGAGGCGCGCCGGCTCGCCTTCGCGCTGGGGCTCGAAGGCGGCCAGATCAAGGCCTTCGTGAAGTTCGCGCACGGGCTCTACGAACTCGCGACGACGCTTGATGCGAGCCTCGTCGAAATCAATCCCCTGATCGTCACCGAGGCGGGCGAACTGCTCGCACTCGATGCGAAGCTCAATCTCGACGACAACGCGCTCTTCCGCCATCCCGATCTCGCCGACATGCGCGATCCGGCGCAGGAAGATCCCGCCGAGGCCGAAGCGGGCGAGCACGGTCTGAACTACGTCTCGCTCGAGGGCAACATCGCCTGCATGGTGAACGGCGCCGGGCTCGCGATGGCGACGATGGATCTCATCAAGCTTACGGGCGGCGAGCCCGCGAATTTTCTCGACGTCGGCGGCGGGGCGACGGCGGAGCGGGTGACCGCCGCCTTCCGCCTGATACTGTCGAACAAGAAGGTCAAGGCGATCCTCGTCAACATCTTCGGCGGCAACGTGCGCTGTGACATCATCGCCGAGGGGATCGT
>CAZKOE010000173.1:0-5285 GCA_964554305.1 uncultured Gammaproteobacteria bacterium | reverse complement strand
CCCGGCCCGCCGCCGCCGTGCGGCGTGGAGAAGGTCTTGTGCAGGTTGAAGTGCATCACGTCGAAACCCATGTCGCCGGGGCGCACCTTGCCGAGGATCGCGTTCATGTTCGCGCCGTCGTAGTACAGGAGCCCGCCGGCGGCGTGCACCTTTTCCGCGATCTCGCCGATCCGCCGCTCGAACACGCCGAGCGTCGAGGGATTGGTCAGCATGATGCCGGCCGTCTTCGGACCGAGCACGGCATCGAGGCTCGCCATGTCCACGTCGCCGTCGCGTGCGGTCTTGATTTCGCGCACCTTGAAGCCGCACATGGCGGCCGTCGCGGGGTTGGTGCCGTGCGCGGCATCGGGAACGATGATTTCGTTGCGTTCGTTGTCGCCGCGCGTGCGGTGCCAGGCGCGGATCATCGCGACGCCGGTGAATTCGCCCTGCGCCCCCGCCATCGGCGCGAGCGAAACCGCGGGCATCCCGGAGATCGCCTTGAGCATTTCCTGCAGTTCGTAGAGGCAGGCGAGCGCACCCTGGCCCGTCGCGTCCGGCGCGAGCGGATGGCGGTCGAGGAAGCCCGGCAGCATCGCGAGCGCATTCGAGGCGCGCGGGTTGTATTTCATCGTGCAGGAGCCGAGCGGATAGAAGTGCGTGTCTATCGAGAAGTTCTTTTGCGACAGCCGCGTGTAATGGCGCACGGCGTCGAGCTCGGACACCTCCGGCAATGCCGGCGCCTCGCCGCGCAGGAGTTCGCGCGGCAGGTCGTCCGTCGCGTACTCATCCGTCGGCGCCTGCGCGAAGGCGCGTCGCCCGGGCCGGGAATGCTCGAAGATCAGCATCTTGTCAGCAGGCGTCGAGCGCTTTCAGGGCCGCTTCGTAGTCGGGCTCCTGCGCGATCTCGGGCACGAGCTCGGTGTAGCGCACGGTTCCCGCCGCGTCGGTGACGACGATGGCGCGCGCGGTGAGCCCCGCCATCGGCCCGTCGGTAATCAGCACGCCGTAGTCGGTGGCGAACTTCTGGTCGCGGAACATCGCGAGCGGCACGACATTCTCGATGCCCTCGTTGCCGCAGAAGCGCTGTTGCGCGAAGGGGAGATCGGCCGAGACGACGAGCATGACCGCGTCCGCGTGATCCTTGGCGTAGTCGTTGAATTTCTTCGTCGAAAGTGCGCAGACCGGCGTGTCGAGGCTCGGCACGATGTTGAACAGTTTCTTCTTCCCCGCGAAGTCGCCGAGCGAGACGTCGGCGAGATCGCCCTTCGTGAGTTTGAAGTCGGGTGTGGCGGCGCCGGTCTTCGGCAACTCGCCGCTGGTGTGAATGGGATTGCCCTGCAAGGTGATGTCAGCCATGGTCTTTCTCCTGTTTCGAGTACTGTTGTGGGAGCGAGCTTGCTCGCGATTTCCCGACGGGTCGAATTGATCGCGACCAAGCTCGCTCCCACATGATGATTTTTATGCATTGCATCGTTCAGGCCTCGGCGCGGGCCGGCTCTTCGAGGGCGCCGGCGAGTGCCGCGGCGTAGCGTGCGAGATCATCGGCGTTCTTGGTCTCGGTCGCGCAAACGAGGAGCGTGTCGGCGAGTTCCGGCGCGAGGCGACCGAGGTCGTAGCCGCCGAGAACGCCGTCGGCGGCGAACATCCGCACGAGCGTGTCGCCGGCGTTGCGCCCGAGTGCGAGCGTGGCCTCGTGATAGAAGGGCGCGTCGAAACGCGGGCGGACACCCAACGATTGGCAACGCGCGACGAGATCGCGGGTCGCGGCGTGACTCGCCGCCGCGACGCGGCGCAGCCCCTCGGGGCCGAGAAGCGTCATGTAGATCGTCGCCGCCGTCACGGCGAGGCCCTGGTTGGTGCAGATGTTCGAGGTTGCCCGCGAGCGCCGGATGTGCTGTTCGCGCGCCTGCAGCGTCAGCACGAAACCCTCGTTGCCCGCGGCATCGACGGTGCGCCCGACGATGCGCCCCGGCATCTGGCGCGCGTGTTCCTTGCGGCAGGTCATGAAGCCGAAGTACGGGCCGCCGGAGGACAGCGGTACGCCGAGCGGCTGGCCCTCGCCGCAGACGATGTCGGCGCCCGCCTCGCCCCATTGGCCAGGCGGCTTGAGCAAGGCGAGCGAAGTCGGGTTGACGTTGCCGATCAAAAGCAGGCCGCGCTCGCGGGCGAAGCGCGCGATCCGCTCCGCGTCCTCGATGATGCCGAGAAAATTGGGTTGTGCGAGGACGAGCGCCGCGGCCTCGGGTGCTCCGGCGAGCGCTCGTTCGTCGAGCCGCCCGCTTTTCCCGTTCCAGGCGATCTCATGAAAGGTAATTTCCTGCGGCGCGCAAATGGTTTCGAGCACGGCCTTGTAGCGTGGGTTGAGCGCGGCGGGAATCAGGATGCGCCGCGTCTTGTCCTTGCGCTGGATGCGGATCGCCATGAGCGCCGCCTCGGCGAGCGCGCTCGCGCCGTCGTAGAGCGAGGCGTTGGCGATGTCGAGCCCGGTCAGGGCGCACATCATGGACTGAAATTCGTAGATCAGCTGCAGCGTGCCCTGGCTCGCTTCGGCCTGGTAGGGCGTGTAGGCGCTGTAGAACTCGCCGCGGGTTGCAACCTCCCACACGGCGGCGGGAATGTGATGTTCATAGGCACCGGCCCCGAGAAAGGACAGTGCCGCACCATCGCCTGCCGCGCGTTCGCGCATGAGCCGCGTGATCTCGAGTTCGCCGAGGCCCGCCGGCACGCCTTCGAGGCGCTCGATGCGCAGGGTCTCGGGAATGTCGCCGAAAAGCGCCGCGACGCTCTTTGCGCCGACGGCGGTGAGCATCTCGCGAACGTCTTCTCCGGTATGCGGAATGAAGGGCACGGTTCTGCTTCCTCAGCCTTCCGATTCGATCAGTTTGGCGTAGGCCTCGGCGTCCATCAGGGTCTCCGGCAGGCCGTCCGTCGCGCGGATGCGCAGGAGCCAGCCCTCGCCCCAGGGATCCTGGTTGACGAGTTCGGGCCGGTCGTTCAACGCCTCGTTGACGGCGGCAACCTCGCCATCCACCGGGCTGTAGACGTCGGAGGCGGCCTTGGTGGATTCGAGCACGGCGCAGCCTTCGCCGGTAGCGAGTTCGCCGCCCGCCTCGGGCAGTTCCACGTACACCAGATCGCCGAGCGCCGCCTGGGCGTGGTCGGTAACGCCGAGCTCGATCGTGCCGTCGTCCAGTTCGCGGAGCCACTCGTGCGTTTCGGTATATTTCCGATCCTCGGGTATGTCGCTCATGGGATTCTCCTTGGTCAGTCGAGTGCGACGCGGATTTTCCCGCGGCGCACGAAAGGGGGTTTGACGATCGCCGCCGCGAGCTCGCGATTGCGGATCAGCACCTGCGCTTCGGCATCGCCGGCGGCGCCGGCGGGCACGCGCGCGAGCGCGATCGAGCGTTCGATGCTGGGCCCGAAGCCGCCGCTCGTCACGACGCCCGCGCCGGCGGCGGTTTTCACCGTCTGGCCGTGACGGATCACGCCGCGATCCTTGAGTACAAGGCCGACGAGCCGCTTGCCGTCGGGCGCCTCGCGCGCCTGCTCGATCGCCTCGCGCCCGATGAACTCGCGCCCGGCGGGATCGAGCGCGACCGTCCAGCCGAGGTTCGATTCCCAGGGCGTCGTCGTCTCGTCCATGTCGTTCCCGTAGAGGTTCAGGCCCGCCTCGAGCCGGAGCGAATCGCGGGCCGCAAGGCCGCAGGGCGTGGCGCCCGCCTCGACGAGCCGTTGCCACAGTGCCGGCGCGCGATCGTTCGGGAGCATGATCTCCCAGCCGTCCTCGCCGGTGTAGCCGGTGCGCGCGACGAGCCAGTCGCCGCGTTCACAGGCGGTAAAGGGCTTGAGTTCCAGCGCGCCGCCCTTGAGCGCCTCGGGGAGCAGCGCGGCGGCGCGCTCGCGCGCCCGCGGCCCCTGCACGGCGATCATCGCGAGATCGCCGCGCTCCTTGACGGTGACGCCGAATTCGCCGGCCTGCTCGCGCATCCAGGCGATATCGCTTGCGCGGGTGCCGGCGTTGACCACCGTGCGATAGCGCTCGGGGCCGAGACAATAGGTAATGAGGTCGTCCTTGATGCCGCCTTCCGGGTTGAGCATGACGCCGTATTGTGCGGCACCGGGCGCCGCCTGCCCGATGTCGTTCGCGTACAGCCGCTGCAGGAAGTCCCGCGTGCGCGCGCCCTCGAAGTCCACCACGCCCATGTGCGAGACGTCGAAGATGCCCGTGTCCTCGCGCACCGCGCGGTGCTCGGCGAGTTCCGAGCCGTAGGAAAGTGGCATCGTCCAGCCGGCGAAGGGCGTCATGCGCCCGCCGGCGGCGACGTGCGCGTCATACAGCGGAGTTTTGCGCTCCATCTCGGCAATCCCTCGGTCAACGGAAAAAGGAAGTGTCCCGGCTCTCGTATGGAACACAACAACCGTATATCATAAGGGGTATGGATAGCTTTACCCCGCCGGCCGGGCGCGAAACCGGCCCGCTCAAGCCACGCCGCGCCTCGGTCGGCGTGCGCGTGGGCAACATCACGATCGGCGGCGGCGCGCCCGTCGCTGTGCAGTCCATGACCAACACCGACACGGCCGACGTCGCGGCGACCGTGGAGCAGGTGGCCACGCTCGCGCGCGCGGGCTCCGAACTCGTGCGCATGACGGTCAACACCGATGCCGCCGCCGCCGCCGTGCCCGCCATTCGCAAGGGGCTCGCGCGGCAGGGTGTATTCGTCCCGCTCATCGGCGACTTCCACTTCAATGGCCACCGGCTGCTCACGGCGCACCCGGAATGCGCCGATGCGCTCGACAAGCTGCGCGTGAACCCCGGCAACGTCGGGCGCGGCTCCAAGCGCGACCCGCAGTTCACCACCATCATCGAGATCGCCGTCGAACACGACAAGCCCGTGCGGATCGGCGTCAACTGGGGGAGTCTCGATCAGGACTTGCTCACGCAGTTGATGGACGAGAACGCGCAAAGCGCGGCCCCGAAAGACGCGGACGAAGTCCTGTTCGACGCGATGGTGGAGTCGGCCCTGCGCAGCGCCGCCCGCGCCGAGGACATCGGCCTCGCGCACGACAAGATCATCCTCTCCTGCAAGATGAGCCGCGTGCAGGACCTGATCCGCGTCTATCGCGCGCTCGCCGCGCGTTGCGATTATCCGCTCCACGTCGGCCTGACCGAGGCCGGCTTGGGCGTGAAGGGCATCGCGGCGTCGGCCGCCGGGCTCTCCGTGCTGCTCGCCGAGGGCATCGGCGACACCATCCGCGTCTCGCTCACGCCCGAGCCAGGTGCACCGCGCGAAAAAGAGGTG
>CAZKOE010000172.1:0-5339 GCA_964554305.1 uncultured Gammaproteobacteria bacterium | reverse complement strand
GATGCTGGCAGCCCTTGGGCTTGCCGGTCGTACCGCTGGAATACATCAGGAACAGCGGATCCTCGGCGTCACGATGCACGGGATCCACGCGCTTGCCCGCGTAACCCTTCAACAGGTCGTTGACGAAAAAGTCCCGCCCTTCGACCATGGGCGTGGGCGAGCTGTATTTGCCCGGATAGCGCTGCCAGACGAGGACCTTGTCTACATGCTGACCGGCCTCTTCGGCGGTTTTTACGGCGATGTCGGCCTTCTGCTTGTGATCGATCAGTTTGCCCGAACGCCAGTACGCGTCTGCGGTAATGAGAATGCTGCTGCCCGAATCCTGCATGCGCGAACCGCAGGACTGACCAGAGAACCCGCCGAACACCTGGGAATGGATGACGCCCAGACGTGCGCAGGCGAGCATCGTAACCGGCAGATCGAGTGTCATCGGCATGTGCAGGGTCACGCGGTCGCCGGCCTCGAGTCCGCAGTAATCATGCAGGAGGATCGCCATTTCGTTCACGCGGACGTACAACTCCTGATAGGTCATCGCGTAGACCGGCTCTTCTTCCGGCTCGGCGACAAAAATGAGGGCCGCCTTGTTACGGTACCGATCGAGATGCCGATCCACGCAGTTGTAGCAGGCGTTCAGCTTCCCGCCCGTGAACCATTTCCAGAACGGCGGATTGCCGGTATCGAGCACCTGCCCGTAGGGCTCGTACCAGGTCAGCATGTCCGCGTATTCCCGGAAGCAATCGGGATAGTTTTCCTCACTGAAGCGCTTGCGAATGTCGGGATCGTTGACGTTCGCCTGATCGACGAATTTCTTCGAGGGTCGGATATACTGTTCTTCCTTCCAGTGGACCGCGATTTGCGCTTCGCTGGTTTCGGTACGTTCCGCAGCTCGGGTACTGTCTGCCATAACTTTGCCTCCAGATTAACGAATTCAAATCATCATTTCGTTACCAACCATAATACGCCGAATGACGAAACACGGTCACGACGAATTATCGGATCCGCCGGCCGCCGTCTCGCTTGCTTGCCCGAGCCATTGACAAAACGCTTACCCGATTCAGCGCAATCACCCCATCCGGCAGCGGCTTCGGCTACTATTTCCTTGCAGGAATTGCAACAGCGACCGACTCGGCTTTACGTCCGCGGGATAATCGTCGCTTCACGTTGCAGAAAGGATGAGTAACCATTCATGAACGTCGTCGCCATAAGCCGGTTCGGCGGTCCCGAAGTCCTCAGGGTCGAGGAACGCGAAACGCCGTCGCCCGCCGGTGATGAGCTACTCGTGCGCGTCTCCGGGGCGGGCGTCAACCGCGCCGATCTGCTCCAGCGCGCCGGCAATTATCCACCTCCACCAGGCGCCGTCGCCGATGTGCCCGGACTCGAGTACGCCGGTGAAGTCGTGGCAACGGGGCCGCGAACCCGACAGTTTGCGGCCGGCGATCGTGTGATGGGTCTCGTGACCGGCGGCGCCTATGCTGAGTATCTCTGCGCGCCGGAAGCGACGGCGATGCGGATCCCCGAAGGCATGGATCCGGTCACGGCCTCAGCCATACCGGAAGCCTTCCTGACGGCCTATCGCGCCTTGTTCCTGGAAGGGGCGCTGGAAGCGGGTGAAAGTGTATTGATCCGCGCCGCCAGTTCGGGCGTCGGCCTGGCGGCCGTACAACTCGCCGCCCTCGCCAGAGCGCGCGTGATCGCGGGAAGCCGTGATCCCGGGCGGCTCGGGTCATTGAAGGCGTTGGGCGCCGCCGTCGCCTTCGAGGATCGGGGCACCGGCGCGCGTGAAGCGGTCGGCCCCGGGGGCACGGAACTGGTTCTGGAGTTTCTCGGCGGCGAATTCTTCGGCGAAAATCTCGAATTACTGTGCCGGGGCGGCCGTCTCGTGCTGATCGGTCTGCTCGCGGGCCGCCGGGTATCGCTCGATCTCGGCGCCCTCCTCGGCCGCCGGCTCGTGATTCGCGCCTTCACCATGCGCTCCCTGCCAACCTGGCGCCGTGCCGCCATCACGCAGCGGTTCGCGGCGCGATTCCTGTCCTCTTTCGAATCCGGACAACTGAAGCCGGTCGTCGGCGCAACTTACCCGCTGGCCGATGCAGCACGCGCTCATGCCGATACTCAAGCCGGACACGTTCTCGGGAAACTCGTCCTCATGCCGTAACGTCTGCCCGCGAAGAAAAAGTTTCCCGCCGAGGCTTCCCCTTGCCGCCTAACGGCGGCAAGGGGAACATTTTGTCGAATACCGCCTCGATCCCCTTGCAGGCGAAGGGCCGGGAAAGTCTACTCGCCGCCGGTAGCCGATTTTGGCAACGGCGGCAGCTGCGGATGGTAGTTGCGCCACGGCGGGCGTTTGTAGGTCGGCGGCGGATTGGCCTCGAGCTGCTTCAGTGCGATTTTCACCGCCGCTTCAAGCTGCGGATCATGGCCCTGGCGCACCAGCTCCGGATTCTGCCAGACCTCGACGTCGGGCGCGATGCCGTGATTTTCCACCGGGAAGGTACCGTCCAGGCCCTCGACGGCGACGCGCGGCGCCGTCACGGTACCGCCGTCCATGAGTTGCGGGTAGCCGCCGATGCCGACCAGACCGCCCCAGGTGCGCTCGCCGACCATCGTGCCCACCTTCGCCATCTTGAAGTACCACGGCAGCGCGTCGCCGCCCGATCCGGAGAACTGGTTGATGACCATCACCTTGGGGCCGGGGATGATCTTCGAGGGCGCCGTCGCCGTCTTGCGCTTGCCCCAGCGCACGACCAGCAACCCCATCGGTTTGCGCGTCAAGTACTGGATCATGTAGTCCGAGAGTAGGCCGCCGTGGTTGAAGCGCTCGTCGATGATCGCGCCCTGCTTGTCCGTCTGCGAGAAAAAGTAACGGTTGAAATTGGTGAGGCCGCCCCATTCGGTGTCCGGCAGATAGATGTAGGCAAGCTTGCCGTCGGAAAGCTTGTTCACCGTTTCCTTGTTGTGCGCAATCCAGGCCGCATTGCGCAGCCGCCGCTCGCTCGGTATCGTCTTCACGAGGATGTCGTGGCTGCCGTTCATGCCCGGATTCGGCCCCACCGTCAGCGTCACCGTCTTGCCGGCGAGATTCACGAACGCCTTGTAGATACTTTCCTTGCCGCTGATCGGCTGCCCGTTGACGGCCAACAGGTAGTCGCCGGTTTTGACCT
Source organism: uncultured Gammaproteobacteria bacterium (assembly GCA_964554305.1). Lineage (GTDB taxonomy): Bacteria > Pseudomonadota > Gammaproteobacteria > JAKDMP01 > JAKDMP01 > JAKDMP01. Next base: position 2,178 of record CAZKOE010000172.1, on the reverse strand, counting down.
TGAGCCCCGGTTGGGCGAGCGGCGCGTAGAGCCGCGGATTCCACTTGCCGGCCGTGAAGATGCGGGTGATGCGATAGTGGCCATGCTCCACCTTGTAGTTCGCTCCGAGCAGCCCCACCCTGACCTCGCTCGCCTTCGGCATGTAGCCGCCGGCGATGAACATGTGTCCGACCGAAAGGTAGCTCAGCATCTCGCGGAACAGGAAGGAGAGTCCGTCGCGGCTTGCGATACCGGGCAGATAGTTCGCGAATTCCTTTTCCGCGGCATCGATGTTCAGGCCGTCGAAAAGCGGATTGTAAAAGAAGGCGCGTTCGATCCGCCAGGCATCACGGTACATTTCCGCCCACTGTTCGCTCGGCACGACATGCACGCGCATGCCGCCGATTTGCAACTGCGTCGGCTTGGCATGAGGCTGGGCGTCGGCGATGAACCAGTTGGGTCCTTGTTCATAGAGCATCTTTGTGCGGTTCGCCGATAAAAAGAAATTCGTGATGCCCTGAATCACGGGCTTCGTTTTCTTGTCCTTGAGTGTGAAGCGCTCGATGCTGAAGCTCGGACCGTTCGGGCCGAACACCGCGGGCGTGATCACCAGCGGCGCCTTCGCAAGGTACAGCGTCCCGCTCTTCCCCGCCGCAAGGCCCTGGTAGTCCGCGGGCGCGATCGGCAGCGGCAGTATGCGCGAGTCAACGCCCGTGAAATCAATCTTCACCGCGGGCGGCTGCTTGCCGTGCGACTTGCCCTTGCCTTTCGCCGCGCTCCCGCTCTTGTTCGGCGCATTGGCCTTCACGGGCTCGAAGCCGCTCGTCGGCGCCACCGGCGAAGTGGTATTCGCCTGCAAGGTGACCGCATAGACATGGTAGGTAATCGGATGCTCGAGGGAAGATAGATCCCCTACCCCGCCGCCAACGGACAAGCCGGCGTTGGTACTGGCGAGAAAGTATAGATACTTGCCGTTCGCATCGAAGACCGGCGAACCGGCGTCGCTCGCACCCTCGGTCAACTGATGTGTCTTGCCGTCCGCAAGCGAATAGATGAAGACGCCGTTCAGAGAGTTCGGCAACATCTCCGTGAAGGCGATCCAGCGGCTGTCCGGCGACCAACTCGCATCGAAGCCGCTGGAGAAGCTGTTGGTCGCAACCTTGACGGGATGGGGGTTGCCGGAAGAAAGATTCACCAGCCAGAGTTGATCCTTCTGGTCGCTGAACAGGAGCTTCTGGCCGTCCGGCGACCAGGTCAGGTCGTAGTAGAAGGCGTCGTTCTGGCCGAGCTTGACCTTTTTCACCGGCCCGATGCCGTTCTGCGGGCGAATATAGAGGTCGTACTCGCCGTCGCGATCGGAAAAGTAGGCGATGGATTTACCGTCCGGCGACCAGGCCGGATCGCGATCCATCACGCCCGGACTGTGGGTGATGTTGACGATGCTCCCGTGCTTCGTCGGAACGGTGAGGATGTCGCCGTGGGCACTGAACACGGCTCGCACGCCCGTCGGCGAAATGCCGGCCGCCATGATCTGCTTCGCGACCTTCACGTAGCGCGGGCGGCGCTGGGGCAGATCGCCCTTCACCGTCACCGGCACGACATGCGCCTTGCCCGTCGCGAAATCGTAGATGTGCAACTGCCCGAACTGGGAGTAGACGATCCCGCCCGGCCCCGCCGAGGCGGAAGTGATGTCGAAGCCCTTGTTGTCAATCAGCTTCGTGACCTTCTTGCTCTTCAGATCGTAATCGAACAGCGTGATCGGCCCGTCGCGATCGGAGAGAAAGTAAACCTTGTTTCCGATCCACATCGGGTCGCTTTCGTTGGCGTTTTCGTTGGGAATCCGGATCGTGTGCGAATCGGAAAGACGCGCGATCCAGACATGCGTGTGCTGCCCGCCCTTGTAGTACTTCCAGAACGGTTCCCACTGCAAATTGGGCACGTAGGCCAGGTGCGATCCGTCGGGGGAATAACTGCCCTGCTCGGCCATCGAGAGCGGCAGCTCCTGCGGGAATCCTCCGCTAATCGGCACCGTGTAAAGCTGGTCGGGATCGGAGTAGCTGTGACGATGCGAGCGGAACAGCACGGCCTTGCCGTCCGGCGTCCAACCGATGACGACATCCGGCCCAGGGTGCCAGGTCAGGCGTTCGGGCTGGCCGCCGCCGGCCGGCACCACATACACGTCGCTGTTGTGATCGTAAG
>CAZKOE010000171.1:0-5365 GCA_964554305.1 uncultured Gammaproteobacteria bacterium | reverse complement strand
ATCAGCCATTCGCCGACGGTGCCGATCGCCGACATCATGAGCGCGCCGCCGAGGACATAGCCCGCGAACACATCGCTGCGCTCGCCCGAGGCGATGAGGTAGCCGAACAGGGCGGGCCCGGCGATCCCGCCGAGCGCGGTGCCGACGGCATAGAACCAGCCGATCGCGCTCGCGCGTATTTCGAGCGGAAAGCTTTCGCCCACCGTGAGGTAGGCTGAACTCGCCGCCGCCGAGGCGAAGAAAAACACGACACTCCAGGCGAGCGTTTGCGTCGTTGCATCGAGGACGTCGGCCTGAAAGAGCAGCCCCGTCCCGATAATCAGGATGCCTGTCAACCCGTAGGTCGTGGCGATCATCACGCGCCGTCCGATCCGGTCGAACAGCGGGCCGAGCAGGAGCGGACCGAGGAAATTGCCGGCGGCGAAGGGGAGCATGAACAATCCCACGCGTGCTTCGCCGGTACCGTAGAAGCGTGTGAGCACCAAGGCGTACGTGAAAAAAAGCGCGTTGTAGAGAAAGGCTTGCGCGGTCATCAGGCTCAAGCCGAGTACGACGCGGCGCGGATAGTGCTTGAGGACCACGCCGAGGACCGCGAACCAGCCGATGTGTCCCGATGGGTCGAGAGCGATCTTTGCGGGCGGAGCGCTTTGCGGCATCACGCGAGCCTGGGTTTCGATACGCTCGATGATGCGTTCGGCCTCTGCGGTTCGGCGATGCAGCAGGAGCCAGCGCGGGCTTTCGGGGATATGGCGGCGCAAAAGGAGAATGGCAAAACCGAGGATTCCTCCGATCATGAACGCGATCCGCCACCCCCAGTCGGTTGGAATGAATGCCGGATCGAGCAGGACGAGCGTCCCCGCGGCGGCGATGGCGGCGCCAACCCAGTAGCTGCCGTTTACCCCGAGGTCAATGCGCCCGCGCAGCCGCGCCGGCATGAATTCCTGAATCGCCGAGTTGACGGCGGCGTATTCGCCGCCGATGCCCGCACCGGTGAGGAAGCGCAAGGCGGCGAAGACGTAAAAGTTCGGTGCGAAGCCGGAGGCGATTGTTGCTGCGGCGTAGAGCCCGAGCGTAATGAAGAACAGTTTGCGCCGGCCGTGCCGATCGGCATAGCCGCCGAAAAAAATCGCGCCGGTCACCGCGCCGGCGACGTAGATGCTTGCGGCCAATCCGACCTGGTCCGCGCTCAACCCGAGCGTCGTTGGCAGCGTCAGCACGCTGGCGAGCGAGCCGACGAGCGTGACCTCGAGGCCGTCCACGATCCAGCTCGTGCCGAGCGCAGAGATCAGCAGGGTATGAAAGCGCGACCAGCGCAGCCGATCGAGCCGCGCCGGAATATCGGTTGTGAATGCCGTTCCGTTCATGCGCCGATCATAACGGCCGGCCGTGAGAGCGAGCTTGCTCGCGATCCGGTCACCTGTTCTTTTCATTATCGTGAGTTACCTTTTGCTGCCGTGAACTGCAATGGGGTGCCGGCACCCCGCCGGTCTTTCGCGACTGACCATGCCGGCAGGCTGCCGGCGCTCCTGTCACGTTTGCAGGTTATCGGGAGGCTGGGCATCGGCTTGCCGATTCCGGCGCCAGCCCGGTGCAAACCAGGGTCTGCCGTGGTAGGAGTCCGTCATCACCCGGCCGCCGATCGTCAGCGCCAAAGAGACGATAGGCTCTATCTGGAATGTCAGTCTCGTGAATTTGCCGCGCTCGCTTTCCCCCGTCCGAAAGCGGTGGATTCGAAGCGCAACGAGAGATCGAGTGCGCGGACGTGTTTGGTCAGGGCGCCGATGGAAATGAGGTCCACGCCGGTTTTGGCAACGGCGCGCAAGCCATCGAATTCCACGTTGCCCGAGGCTTCGAGTTTTGCGCGTCCGGCCGTGATACGCACGGCTTCGCGCAACCCGTCGAGGTCGAAGTTGTCGAGGAGGATTCTTTCGGCGCTCGCGCCGAGCGCTTCTTCAAGTTGCGCGAGTGTTTCGACTTCGACCTCGATCGGCACCCCGGCGTTCTGTGCGCGCGCCGCTGCGAGCGCCGCCGTTACGCCGCCGGCCGCGGTAATGTGGTTCTCCTTGATGAGGATGAAATCGTAGAGCCCCATGCGGTGATTGCCGCCGCCGCCGACGGCCACGGCATACTTCTGCGCGCTCCTCAGGCCCGGCAGCGTCTTGCGGGTGTCGATCACGGTGGCGCCCGTGCCGGCGATTGCCTCGGCGTAGCGGTGTGCCGCCGACGCCGTGCCGGACAACGTCTGCAGGAAGTTGAGCGCCGTGCGTTCGGCGGTCAGGATGCCGCGCGCGGAACCCGACAATTCGCACAGCGTCTCGTCGGGTGCGAGCGCATCGCCGTCGCGTTTGCGCCAGTTCAATTTCACGCCGGGATCGACGGCGCGGAAGACTTCGTTCGCCCAGGGCACGCCCGCGAGAATGCCGGATTCGCGCGCGATGATGCGTGCTTCGGCTCGGGCATTCGCTGCGAGCAGCGCGGCCGTCAGATCGCCCGGGCCGACATCTTCGGCGAGTGCCCTTGCCACGGTTTGGGAGATATCCTCGGGTATCCTGATCGAACTCATCGATTGAAATTTCAGGTAAAGCCGGCATTTTAAAATCTTCGATGGGGGCTATGTAAATCCCCCGGTTTTAGCCGGCCCATTATTCTTGCCCCTTCTCCCGCGAGGGGAGAGGGGATGAAGAGTCGGCCGCATGGCCGAGCGATCCGGCTTTCAGCCGTAACGGGAAGCCACCGGCTTTAGCCTATGGAGTGTTCACGCGTGAGCCGGCGCGGCTTGCGCGTCGCGAAGGTATGGAGAGCGAGATGATGGAAGAAAAATTCGATTTGGTCGTGATCGGCGGCGGCAGCGGCGGCATTGCCGCGGCCAACCGCGCCGGTTCTTACGGTGCCAGAGTGGCGCTGTGCGAGCCGGACCGCCTCGGCGGCACTTGCGTGAATCGCGGCTGCGTGCCGAAAAAGCTCTCCTGGCTTGCCGCGCGCACGGCGGAGGCCATTCAAAACGCCGAGGGCTACGGTTTTGCGCCGCTCGCGTTCGAGCACGATTTCGGCAAGCTTCGCCGCGCCCGCGACCGCTACATCGAGTGGCTCAACGGCCGCTATGCCGAGGGACTCGATAAAAACCATGTCACGCTGATCCGTGAGACGGCCGCGTTCGAAAATGCGCACACAGTCGCGGCTGCCGGTGGCCGCCGGCTCGCGGCCGAGCACGTCCTCATCGCCACGGGTGCGCGCAGCCGCAGGCTCGCCGTGCCGGGCGGAGATCTCGTGCTCAATTCGGATGACTTCTTCAAGCTCGACGCACGGCCCGAACGCGTCGCCGTGATCGGCGGCGGCTACATCGGTACCGAGCTGGCCGGTGTCTTTGCGGCGCTTGGAAGTCGAGTCGAAATGTATCTCGCGGGGCGCAAGCCTCTGGCGCATTTCGATCCGTTCATCGGCGATCGCCTGACGGAGGCCCTCGAGCAGGCCGGCATCCGCCTGTATGCGGGTGAGGCGACGGCCGTGGCGCGGGATGGCGACGGATTCCGCGTGACCGGATCAAACGGCGAAGCGGGCAGCTACGATGCCGTCCTCGCGGCCATCGGGCGCATCCCGTACATCGAAGATCTCAACCTCCCGGCGCCCGGCGTCGAACTGGACGCGGGAGGCGCCGTGAAGGTAAACGATCTGGCCGAGACGAACGCCGAGCATGTCTACGCCGTGGGCGATGTGACGGGCCGCGCGCATGCCCTGACGCCGGTCGCGATTGCCGCCGGGCGCCGCCTCGCCGACCGTCTCTTCGGCGGCAAGTCGCCGCGTCCCATCGATCCCAGGTGGATTCCGTCCGTCGTGTTCAGCCATCCGCCCGTCGGCGCGGTGGGTTTGACCGAAACGCAGGCGAGAGAACTCTACGGTGATGAAGTCAAGACGTACACGAGCGAGTTCACGCCGCTTTCATCCGCACTCGTGCCGCACGAACAGAAGGCCGCCGTGAAGTTGATCGTGCACGGATCCGACGAGCACGTCATTGGTCTGCATGTCATTGGTGACGGCGCCGATGAACTTACTCAGGGCTTTGCCGTCGCCATCCGCGTGGGCGCCACCAAGCGCGACTTCGACGAAACCATCGCCATTCACCCCACCACGGCCGAAGAAATTGTCACCCTGCGTTGAGTTTGGCGCTGGTTGCCCGATGCCGGGATCCGGTCGCAGGCGGCCCGCGTAGCGGGATGACAGTTGGTTGGAATGGCTTGTTGGGGGGAGCTGCCTTACACACGTCGAGAAGACCACGCGTGAAAGAGGTCGGACTGAAAAAATTGACAACTCCCTCGAACCCGCCGGATCCAATGATGGATTCAACTTCCTCGGTGCTCAAGATTGCAACATCCTTGTTGTATGTCACACGCATCCGCTCGACGGCTTCAGGGGGAACGCCGGCGGCTACCGTCATTTGCACTCAAGCCGCAAGAAACCGTAATTAGGTACGCAGCCGTGGCGAACGCAAAGGCCAGGCTGAGCCAATGCCAGTGATACGCAACCCCTGCCCCGATCATGACGATGAACGCGATGAAGTAAGCATACGCGCAAACGGCGGCCCACCAAGGAACACTTCAACGCCTCTCTTCTTTCCCGTTTCCATGGCTCATCTTGGCCCCTAACGCAAATTGGGTATCAAAGCGACGTGTAACCTTGATGTCTGATCTCGAATCTTGATGTATGACCTGAAGAAGGCTTAGCACAACGCCCATAAAGAGAGACTTTTGGGAATGGTTGTTTCGGGGAATACGTTTGCTGGGACGAATTGCACCCGAAACTGCCTGAAACCACCGAATTGGACGGACTTGATCTGGTTTCAGGGCGGGTGGCGATGCGAGACTCGGTTTACTGTGTCGGCAGGGCGACGAGGAAGGCGGTGAGGATGGCGCGAAACTGCTGCGGTTGGTCGAGCATTGCAAAGTGGCGCGCAGGCGAAATGGATACGACCCTCGCCTGTGGCGCGCCGGCGAGCAATTTCTGGTACCAGGCTGCCTTTTCCGCTTCGGTTATCACGGCCGATTTTCTGCTCTTGGCGAATTTCTCGTAGTCGGGTTTGTAGTAAGGCGAGATTTCGAGCAGCGGCACCGTGATGTGCTTGAGGTCGGGCCGGAAGTCACTGCTCACGTCTTCCGCCATGTATTTCGCGGTGGCCTGCGGATTGCTGCGAGCATTGAGGGCGCCGTAACGAGCAGCCTGTTTCGGGTCAATCATGCCGATGGTTTTTATGTAACGCGCGATGCTTTTCTGAAATTGTTGTTTGGTCATATCCGCCATCTGCTGTTCGATTCGCGCCGCAAAGGCTTTCCTCTGCGTGGCGCTGGCGTGCACCATCGTGGGGAAGGCCGGC
>CAZKOE010000170.1:0-5395 GCA_964554305.1 uncultured Gammaproteobacteria bacterium | reverse complement strand
ATGCGGCGTAAATTCGTAATAACCGACATAGGCGTCGAGCGCGGACGGGTTCATGTGGATCGTGGTTTGTACCGGCGCGAGTTTCGCGTTCCTGCTGAGAACGGCCAGGCCGAGATCGTCCACCGACTTCTGGATGTTCGTCACCACGAAGACGCCGCGTTTGTCGTCGGCGGTAAACCCGATGAAGCTCGCGTAACCGCCGGTCATGCCGTTGTGCCAAATCACCTTCTTGCCGCCCGCATCGAGGGTCAGCCAGCCCAAACCGACCCGGTTTGCGCCCGGACCGGCGGCGGCGCGCGGCTTCTGCGCAAGCCGCATCGCGGGATACAGGGGTGTCTTCATCACGCCCATGTTGGCCTTGAGATAGCGCAACATGGCGGTGGCATTGCACTTGATTCCGCCCGCGCCCGCGAGCGCGGCGAAGTCCCAGTTCGGCGTCGCCTTCCCGGTGGCGCTGTGCCCGGCGGCCAAGTGCGCATGCAAGGCCGGGCTCATGTCCACGCCACAGAGTTTCATGTGGAGAGGTTTCAGAATACTCTTTTCGATCAGCGCGCCATAGCTCGTGCCGGCCTGGTTGGCGAGCGCGTAGCCGAGCAGACCGAAACCCAGGTTGGAATACTCGTAGGCGCTCCCCGGATCGCGCGGCAACGCGTAGTTGGCAAGAAAGCGCTTGAGTTTCTTCGCGTCGTATCCGGCATAGGGATTATCCGGATGGGCGGGTTTGAAATTGGTCGGCAGACGCGGCAAACCCGAATGCTGATCGGCGAGGTTGCCAAGCGTGATCAGTTTGCCGTTGCGCGACGGAATCTTGAACTTCGGCAAAAGCTTTGCCACCGGTTCGTCGAGCGAGACCTTGCCCGCCTTGATCGCTTCGGCCAGCGCGAGGCCGGTAAAGGTCTTGGTGACCGAGCCGATTTCAAACACGGTATCCGCGTTCGGCACCGGATCGCCTTGCGCGTTGAAACCGTAGAGTTTGCTCTTGTCTCCATCCACCACACCGATGACGAGCATCGGGTATTCGCCGGCAGCCACGCGCGCGTTTGCCGCCCGCATCACCCGTGCCGGCAGCAGCGACGAAGCCGGCGCCGCCGCAGTGGCAGCAACCGTTGCTACAGCGCCCCTGGTTGTCGTGACTGGCGTGCTGGTTGTGGGTGCCGCGCCGGCCGCGAGACTCGACAGCGGCAGCATCACCGCCACGGCCCCCGCCATCACTTGGGGGAAACAAAACCGGATTCTCATTTCATCATCTCCTCTTTTAATCAAGTGTTTCAATCAGGTGGCAACGCACGCATCACAACGACCAGTTGCCGACGGTATTCCTCCAGGGCCTTGCGCCCCTTCGCGGTAATCCTCAATTCGGTGAGCGGCCGGCGGGCGCGAAAACGCTTTTTGATCCGAATCAGGCCCGCTGCTTCCAGTTTACTCATGTGGCTCGACAGATTGCCTTTGCTCAGTCCGCTCATTTTTTCGAGAAAGCTGAATTCGACCTCCCCGGCGTTCGCAAGCACGGTCAAAATCAAAAGTCTCGCCGGTTCGTGGATCAGCCGATCGAGGCCGAGCACCGCATTCGGGCTGACCGCTCGATACATCACTCGACCGCCGAGAAAGCGCGCAGTTCTTCGAGGCGCGTTCGCAGCCGCAAAAAACGGCGGTGCTCACCGATACCGGTGACAATCATCGCCAAGGCCGCCAGCGGGAATATCAGGGCGATCAGCGACATCATCATCGCCTCGTAACCCTGCGTTGTACCAACTAGGGGGTAACTCAGCCCCACGCTGGCAATGGCGGCCTGGCAGAGCAGAAACACGCCGACAATGAAGTCAAGCGAGCTTCTGAGCCACCGCCACGCCGCGACGGGAATCATGAGGACCAGCACGATATAGGCGATCTCTTCCGGTGGCAAAGTCCACGGCCGCGGCCAATGACCGGCAAGCACCGAGGCGACGATCGCGAGCGTGATCACGATCGAGAAGGCCAGTACAAGACGGTGCGACCGGCGTTGCTCCGGCGTCGGCCGCTCCTCGACACGCCCGAAGCGCTGGTAGTAACGGTGAATCAACCAGCCCTTTGCAAGCAGCCACGCGAAAGGGATGGCGACCAGCCCGATCCGCAGCGCCGGCGTCAGCGGGAGCAATGCGCCGAGAAAATAGGACGTCAAAGTCAACAGGCCGCCGAAGACGGATCCCAGTCCTCCGGCGCTGCGCGAGTAGCGCGAATAGGCGCGGGTCAGCGCCTCGACTTCACCCAGAAGATCGCGGTCGCAATCCAATGCCGTATCCATCGTCATTCCGTATTCCGATTGAATATCTACCAACTAGTTTGCACTACAAACCTCAGGATGTCAACGGCTCTTCCCGGGATTTGCGCGGGCAAGCGGTCGGATGGTGATTTTGACATAAGGCAGCGATCGCCTATTCCACGCTTAACCCGCTGATTAAGCGTAAGTTATCGAATCCATTGCAGATCGCGCCAAGCCGTCAGTACTGCATCAGGTGTTCGCCGAGAAAGGCGGCGGTGGCACGGTCGGCGCGCAACCAGTCACGGTAGCGCAGGAAGCCGTGGATTTCGTTCGGGAACACGATTTCCCGATACGGTACGCCGGCCTTCTTCAGCCGCTGCACGAGATCCACCATCTGATGAAACGGCACGTTACGATCATCGTCGCCCTGGATCAGAAGCACCGGTGATTTCCACGTGGCGATACTCGCATCCGGAGAGGATTCCCAGGCCAGCTTGAGGATTGCGTTCCAGTCCTGTTGCTGGTAGCGAACACGCCTCGTGCTTAGCCAGCCGGAGTGCAGCAACAAGGCGGACCAGTCGTGTACACCGTGCATGTCCACGCCGGCCTTGAACACGTCGGAGTTGCGCGCGAGCGCGAGCGCCGTGAGATACCCGCCGTAGGAACCGCCCCAGATGCCGATCGCCTTCGGGTTCACGTTGGGCAACGTTTGCAGGTAGTGCGCGCCGGCGAGAACGTCCTGGTATTCGGAAGCGCCCGTCGGCCCCCAGTGTTTCGGATGATGAAACTTGTAGCCGTGGCCGATGCCAAGCCGATAGTTCACCGACAACACGATGAACCCGTGATTGGCGAGATATTGATTGACGGCATAGCTGTTGGAGTAATAGCCCATGTAGTGCCAACCGAGCAGCATCTGCCGCGGCGGGCCGCCGTGCACAAAGATGACGGCGGGATGCACCGGCGCGCCGCCGTGCGGCTCGAACAACTGTCCGTAAATCGTCCAGCCGTCGGACGACTCGAAGTGCACGCTCTTCGGCACGACCAGCAGATTCGTGGGAAAATCGTCCGGAACCTGATCGGCATCGAGCGCGCGCGGCTTGCCGCCGGCCAAGGGCACGATGGAAACAAGCGCCGGCGTTTTCGCCCCGGCGCGAATAAACGCGACCGTGGCGTTGTCGGGCAGAACCGGACTCCAACCGCTATGCGTGCCCGAGGTCAGCGACCGCGGCGCAGCCTTCGCCACCGACACCGCGTACAAATGCCGGCGATCCAGGTCGCCCGGGGTTGTGCCGGTGTTGGCGTTATACACGATCCAGGCATGATCCGGGCTCATGCTCACGTCCTCGACCATGAAGTCGCCGGGCGTTAGAAGCAGCGGTTTGCCCCCTCCGGCGGCGAACACGGAGTAAAGATGCGGCCAGCCGTCGAGGTCGGCAAGAAAGAGGATGCGCCCGCCTTTGCCCCAATGCAGATTGGCGCCGCCCGCGGTGTCGGGATACGAGCCTTCCAGCGTCTGCGGGCTCGTCCACACCGCGTGCGCTTTGCCGGTCGTGGCATCGGCCACCCAGATCGCCCAAGGCCGCGGATGCACCTTGAGTAGCGGATGCGGCGCGCCACCCCGCCCGTCCATGCGCACGAAGGCAATACGGCTGCCATCCGGCGACCAGCACGGATAAAAGTCGCGATGTGTGCTCGGCGCGAGGTAAAGAATCGGTTCGTTCTCGCCGCGATACAGGGCGATGAAACTGTGATCGCCGCGGTCGGAAACATAGGCGAGCGTCTTCCCGTCCGGCGACCATTGGAGGTCGCCGGCCTTGCCCTTGTCGAAGAACAGGCGTTCTGGCTTGGCGCTCCCGTCTATCGGCGCCCACCACACGCTGCCCTCGGCGGGATGGATGAAGGCCACGCGATCGCCGTCGGCCGAAATCGCCGGTGTGTCGCCATGGCCCAAATCCACCACCTTGTCGCCGGCGAGCGCGATCGCATAAACCTCTCGATACCGCTGTTCGGGATTCGAGTTCGGATCTGGCGCGTAATGATGCGGCGCGGGCCAGTTCTCATCGTGATCGCCGCCGCGCACGAACACCAGATACTGACCATCGGGCGAGAAGACGAGATTGGTGAGTTCCTGGCCGTCGTCTTTCTTGAAATGCGTCAGTTGCCGCGGCTTGAAGTCGGGCTTGCGAGCCATCCAGACGTTGCGCACCCCGCGCTCATCGAGCACCCAGGCAATGGCACCATCCTCGGGCGCGGCCGCGAGCGCGCTCGGATACGGATAGCCAAGTACCTGAGTCAGGGTGACAGTTCCCGTTTGTGCCGGAGCCTGCGCCGCGCAGGCGATCCCCGCCCACAAGACGGCACCCGTTACCAGAAGTTTCGCTCCACGCATCGTAATCTCCTTTCGGCTTGCGTTCCGTCGGATATTACACCGACTCGTCTGGCTCCCGCAAATGGCGCGAAGCAATGTTGGTACTATACAGGGAAGGCGATTTGCCTGCTTCTGCCGTCAGCGAAAATATCCCATGCCACAACGTACTGCCCGATTTGATTCGAAGCCGACGGCGGCGGCACAACCTGTTCGCGAAACATCGGACGCTCCGCAAGTACAGGGCCTTGCAGAACGAACCTTGCGTTGCCTGCGATACCCATGCGCTCACCCGCTGCTCATCGCCGCAATCTCTGCGGCGATCATCGGCGCCGCGGTGAGCATTTTCGGATTTTCGGGCTGGAGCCTCGGTGTCCCGATCGTAGTGATCGCGGCGGTGCTCGCCTTCGGCGTGGCACATCCGCGCGCGGGACTTTTTTATCCCGTCATCACCCACGGGCCGCGCAGCGGCAACCGGGTCGCGTTGAGCTTCGACGACGGCCCGGATCCCGAAACGACGCCGCGCGTTCTCGAGGCACTCGCTCGATATGGCGCACACGCAACCTTTTTCGTAATCGGCGAAAAGCTCAACGCACAGCCCAAACTTGCCCGGTGCATCCTCGCCGAAGGCCACGAACTCGGCAACCACTCTTGGCGGCATTCGCGCCTTCAGAACCTGCGCGGCACAAGATTCCACCAGCGGGAAATCGAACGCGGAGCCGAAGCGATCGCCGCCGCCGGCCAAAGCCGAGCACCGCTTTACCGTCCGCCGATGGGGCTCAAAAGTCCGC
>CAZKOE010000169.1:0-5398 GCA_964554305.1 uncultured Gammaproteobacteria bacterium | reverse complement strand
GGACTGGGCGATGCCCCAGGCGATCGAGCGTTTGCTCGCCAGGCCGACGATGAGTACGCGTTTGTCGGCCAGAAACCCCATTGCAGGCTCCCGATGGAAAGAGAAATCGGCGGCTTGTCAGCCGCCGTTGTCCACGAACAGGGTCAGTGTCTGGCCCGGATGAAGGATGCTCTTGGTGGAGAGTGAATTCCAGTCGGCAAGCTTGGCGAGCGACACGTTGAAGTGATCGGCTATGGACCACAGCGAATCGCCGCTGTGCACGGTGTAGTGAATACGGCGGTGATCGTTGCCACCCCGGGAACCGCTGCCGGGCCAGACTTTGAGCTTCTCGCCAACCCGCAGGGTAGCGTGCGTGGAGATGCCGTTCCAGTCGGCGAGGCGGGCCACGCTGACGCCATGGTCGTGGGCGATCGCCCACAGCGTATCGCCGTGCCGCACACTCACGATGGTGGGGTTGGGATTTTGCTTGCCCGTGAAGTGACGCCCACTCGAGCCGCCGTAGACGTGCAGCGTCTGGCCGACCCGCAAGGTGGCATGCCGGGACATGTGGTTCCAGCGCGCGAGACTTGCCACCGACACGTTGTATCGTTGTGCGATCCCCCACAGGGTATCGCCGCGGTGCACGCGCACGATACGCCTGTGCTCCGGTGCCGGCGGGTGCCAGCCATCGTCCGCATCCGCGTGTGCCTCCGCGCCGGGGGCCACATAGCGGACGACGCTTGCACTTGGAGAGGGGATGCTCAGAGTTTCGCCAATACGGATGAGACTCCCGTGAATGCCGTTGCGATGGCGCAGGACCGCGACGCTGGTGTTGTAGTGCGCGGCGATTCCGGAGAGGGTTTCACCCCGCTGCACCCGATGCTTGATCCAGCGCGCCATCAGGGTCTTTTTCATGCTGTCGAGCTTGGCGAGGAAGTCCTGTTTCTCGTCCGCGGGGACGAACAGGTACTGCGGCTCGTCGGGCGGGGTCGCCCAGCGGCTGTAGCCGGGGTTCAGGAGATACATCTGCTTGACGGTGAGTCCCGCCATCTTGGCCGCGACGGCGAGGTCGATCTGGCCATGGAGTTCGATGCGCGCGAGGTAGGGCGTATTGGGAATGAACGGCAACTGGATTCCATACTTCTGGGGGGCGGCGACGATATCGCGTACGGCGAGGAGTTTGGGCACGTAGGCGCGGGTCTGGCGCGGCAGATGCAGGTGCCAGAAGTCGGTCGGCTCGCCGCGGCGGCGATTGCGCTCGATGGCGTTTTCCACCGTGATGCCGCCCGAATTGTAGGCCGCGAGAGCGAGCAGCCAGTTGTCGTTGAAGCGGTGGTAAAGGTCTTCGAGGTAGTTGAGCGCGGCGTTTGTGGAGGCCGCGACGTCGCGTCGGCCGTTGTACCACCAGTTCTGCTTCAGGCCGTAGAGCCGCCCGGTCGAGGAGATGAACTGCCACAGTCCGGAGGCGCGACTGGAAGAGTAGGCGAACGGGTTGTAGGCCGATTCCACGATCGGAAGCAGGGCGAGATCGAGTGGCATGCCGCGCTTTTGCAGCTGCTGGACAATGTAGTAGAGGTAGGGTTTGGCCCGTTCCGCCGTGCGTTTCATGTAGCCTGTAATGCCGGTGTAGAGTTCGATCTGACGCTCTACTCGCCGGTGGTGCCGGCCCCCGTCGGGGAGCTTGCAGCCCCGGCTGATCCGCACCCAGAGGTTCGCGACCGGTGCCGTGCCCGCGACGGTGAGATCGCGCCAGCTGGCCGTGCCCGGCGCGGGGGCTTCGGCGACTGGTAGTGGCAGGGCCTCGCGGGTATCGCCCCCGGTGCCGGCCGCGCTCACGGCCGGGACGGTTCCGGCGGCAGGAGCCTGCGACGAGTTGTTGCCGGCGACGCTCGGCGACGGGCCCATGGCCGCGCAGCCCGAAAGCGCCGCAAGCGCAAGGATACCCATCAGCATCTTGAGCTTGGACATTGGCCTAGTCTCCGCGAAAACGGTCTTTCCAGCGGCGAAGTGCGTCGAACACATCCACCGGGTTTCCAAGCGCGCCGCCGTCCTCTTGCTCGACCGCGGTCCGCACTGCTGCTTCCTCCGTGCGCAGGAACAAATTGATCGCGCGCTCCCGGGCAATGCTCGAAGGCAACGTTACCTTACCATTTTTTCTTGTTTCAAGCGCAGTTGTCAAGGCTTCTTCAAGTTCGCGATCATCGGGAAGCACGTGGCGGGCGAAGCGCAGGTTGGCCACGGTGTATTCGTGGCCGGCGTAAACGGCCGTTTCGCCCGGGAGCGCCGCGAGCCGCGAAAGGGCTTTGAACATCTGCCCTGGTGTGCCCTCGAACAGGCGTCCGCAACCGGCCGAGAAGAGGGTGTCACCGCAGAACAGGAGCCCTTGGCCGGCATTACTGTAGTAGGCGATGTGGCCGCTGGTGTGGCCTGCAATCTCCATTACCCGGAACCGGGGTCCGCCTGTTATCGGCTCGATTTCAGCGCCTTCGGCCAGCGGAAAATCCACGGCGGGAATCCGCTCGCCGCCGGGACCGTAGACTCGGGCGCCGTGGCGCGCCTTGAGCGCTGCAACGCCGCCGGTGTGGTCGGGGTGATGGTGGGTGACGAGAATCGCCTCGAGTTGCCGGTCTCCGCCGGCGAGCCAGCGTTCGACGGGCGCCGTTTCTCCCGGATCCACGACGGCCGCCACGGTAGCGCTTGCCAGCGCCCAGATGTAGTTGTCGCGAAGTGCCGCCAGCGGTTCGATCCTGAGGACATCCGGCATGCTGTCCGAGTTCGAGTGCCTTATGCTTTAGCTTAACGGCAAAGTACCGCCGAATGCTGGATTACAATTGCCTTGAGTATGACGGATCGTCCTTCTATCGCCCGTGCGGGACGTCATCGTGTGGGCCGGGTGCGGCATGCGCGCGAGGCCAGGAAGGTGCGTGCCGCGCTGGCCGGGTTTTCGGGTGCGTTGGCCGTGCAGCTCGGTGAAACCCGATTTGACTGGATTACCCCGGGGCATTATGCCGATGTGCTGCGGATTGGCGCCCCGTGCGCCGGGGTCGTGGCGCACTGTCACCCCGAGGCGTTGCCCCTGGACGAATCGGCGGTGGATCTCGTGCTTCTGATCCACGTGCTCGATAATGCGCCGGCTCCCGCGGCGGTGCTCGCCGAGGCGGCGCGAATTCTGCGCGGCGAGGGGCGGCTGGTTGTCGTCTTCCGCCACCGGCCGGCGACGCTTGCCGAGATATTCGCGCTTGGCGCGGGGCGTCGGGGCTTTCTCGGCCGCCGGCAACTGTGCCGGCTGGTGGAAGCGGCAGGCCTTGAATGGCGCGGCGGTGCGGAATTCTCGCCGCGCCGCCGACATGGCAAGCCCCGTGCCTGTTTGCCCCTGGGTTATGCTTCCTGCGCGGCTACGGCCGTCAAGCGGGTCGCCGGCCTGCGCATGATCAAGCCGGCATGGAAAGATTGCCTTGCCCGCAGGCGCAAGGTACTGCAGGAACATGGTCAAACCAGTTGAAATTTACACTGATGGCGCTTGTCTCGGCAATCCGGGACCGGGCGGTTGGGCGGCGATTCTCACGAGCGGAGACCACCGCCGTGAACTCTCGGGCGGCGATGCGGCTACCACCAACAACCGCATGGAACTCGCCGCCGCCATTGCCGGCCTGAAGGCGCTCAAGCGCCCCTGCGAGGTGGTTGTGTACACGGACTCGCGTTACGTGATGCAGGGCATGACCGAATGGGTCGCCCGCTGGCGCACGAACGGCTGGCGCACGGCGGCGCGCAAGCCGGTCGAAAATCGATCCCTGTGGCAGGAGCTGGCCGCGGCCGCCGCGCCGCACCGCGTTCGCTGGGAGTGGGTGCGCGGGCATGCCGGGGTTGTCGGCAATGAGCGCGCCGACGCGCTGGCCCGCGCCGAGGCGGAAAAGCTCGCGCGGGCGCAAACGACGGGTACTGCCCGATGAGGCAAGTCGTACTGGACACCGAAACGACGGGACTGAGTGCAGTCGAGCATCGCATCATCGAGGTGGGCTGCGTGGAGCTTGCCGATCGGCGTTACACGGGCCACACCCTGCATCACTACGTCAACCCGGAACGCTCGGTCGAAGCGGGCGCTCAGGCCGTGCACGGCATCGGCGACGCGGATCTTGCCGACAAGCCGCGTTTCGCTGAAATTGCCGCTGAACTCAGGGAATTTATTACCGGTGCGACGCTTATCATCCACAACGCGCCTTTCGATGTCGGTTTTCTGGACGCCGAATACGCGCGGCTCGACCCCGCACATGGGTCGATTGCCGATTGGGCCGAGGTCTGCGATACGCTTGTGCTGGCACGTTCGCGCTACCCGGGCCAGGCGAACAGCCTGGATGCGCTGTGCAAGCGTCACGGCGTGGATAATCGCGGGCGCGAATACCATGGGGCGCTCCTCGACGCGCAGCTTCTGGCCGAGGTCTGGCTGGCGCTGACCGGCGGCCAGGTTACGCTGGGGCTGGAGAGCGAGCGCTCCGGGGCGGAACTCGAACACGTTGCGGCGGCGCGTGTGGGGGCGCATGCGCCGCTGCCCGCCGTCTTCGTGAGCGAGGCCGAACGCGCGGCGCACGCGGCCCGTCTCGCCGCCATTCGCGCGCGGAGCGGGTTCTGCCTGTGGGATAAAATCGCCGCTGATTCGGGAAACTGAATCGAAAGCGGGTTCGATTCGAACGCATTGTAAGCGGCTCCTTCGCCCGCGCGTACGTTTCAGGCCTGACACTACCGGCCGCCGGCAGCCGCAATCGATCCGACTCCGGGAGTCCGCATGGAAAATCTCGCCGAAATCCACGCCGAGCACATCCTGCTCGCGATCGCCATCATTCTCGCCGTGGGGTCGGTGCTCGGGTTTGTCGCCAAGCGCTTGCGGGTGCCCGACATCGTCCTGTTCCTGGTCGCGGGCATCGTTCTCGGCCCGGAAGTTGCCGGGGTCCTCAACATTCCGGCGACTTCCTCGCTGTCCTGGGCAATCATCATCTTCACCGCGAGCTACATTCTTTTCGACGGCGGTGCCGAACTCCGGGTGAAGGTGCTTGGCGGGATGTGGCTCTCGCTTGCGATCATCGTCACCATCGGCGTTTTGATCACCGCCTTCATCAGCGGGTTTGCGGCGCACTGGATTCTCGGCATCCCGGTGATGGTGGCCCTGCTCATGGGTGCCGCGATGGGGGCGACCGACCCGGCGACGCTGGTGCCGGTATTCCGCCAGGTGCACGTACGCGACCGTGTCGCGCAATTCGTAGTGAGCGAATCCGGGTTCAACGATGCCACCGGGTCGGTGATTACCTTTGTTTTCCTGGGAATCGTGCTCGGCGGTGCGGCGAGCGCGGGGCATGTCTCTGTTGGCGGGGCCGTGCTCGCGCTGGTCAAGGATGCGGGCATCGGCATCGGTATCGGCCTCGTGATC
>CAZKOE010000168.1:0-5423 GCA_964554305.1 uncultured Gammaproteobacteria bacterium | reverse complement strand
TTGACGAAGGATTTCGTCTCGAGGTCGAATTCGCGCACCACCACCGCGTCGCCGCCGCGCGGAGAGAGCGAAATCAGGCAGTATTCGTAAGCGGGCCTGAGACATTGCGCGCCCTTCCACACCCACTTGTGGCCATCCTTTTTCCCCAGAGCGTCGATATCGAGTACCGTTTCCCATTTGGGATGGGCCGTCTCGTACGACGTGAGCGTCGTGCGGCGCCAGATGCCGCGCGGGTGGGCCTTGTCCCGCCAGAAGTTGTAGTAGTAGGGGCCCATTTTCGCTACATAGGGAATACGCGCCTTCGAATTCATCACCCGGAGCAGTTGTTGGCGCAGGTGGTCGAATTCCCTGCCGCTCGCGAATTTCATGGCCTTGGTGCGGGCGTTTTCCTTGTCGACCCAGGCGAGCGCGCGTTTGCCGTGCACGTTTTCCAGCCAGTGGAACGGATCGCCGACCGTGGACACGGTGGCCGCCTTGACGGTGGATGCCGCCGTTGCGCGGGTGGCGGCTGCCGCGGCGGCATGGCTTGCCGGCGCGGGGGCGGGTTGTTCGGCGCAGCCGGCAATGCCCAGAGCGGCCGCGATTGCCAGTATCGGCACGATGCATTTCATGGGTGCTCCGCGGGTGTGGCGAGTGAGCAGTATAAGCGCATACGAACCGCGCGAGGTGCGGGCGGAGGCGGTGATCGCGGGAGCGAGTTCGTCGGGGCGACGCCCGCGGCTTTCCGCGGCGTCGCTAGCCGGGCAAATCGTTTTTGCTCAGGGTGACGACGTGGCCGCTGGCGCCGTCGACGACCTTGCGATTGCCAAGCGGCGCGTCGAGATGGATCTCGACCGGCTTGAGCATAATCATATGGGAGCACATCATCGGTTGCTCGTGGGGCGGCGGAGGAATCCGGTGCAGGGTGATCGTCACGGCCTTCCGGCCCTGTTCGACTTCGACCTTGCCGAGGCTCCCGTAGCAGGGTGCGTAGGCCTGGCCGTACCAGACCTTGAGCGTGGTGGGATTCACGAGGCTCGCGCGGTCGAATCCGAAGGTCGCGGGGGGGGTGCCGCTCGCGCCTGGCCCGCCGCCGGATCGAAGCCCCGTGACCGGTTTTGCGCCGGTGCTTTTTGCGGGCGATGCGGAGTCGTCTGTATTCATCGCATTCTCCAGACTACGCGGTTTGCTCGCGTAAGGCAACTGGTCGGCGGGCGTGCCGGCCAGCGTCCGCGCGATCCAGCGATTCACGACGGACTTCAACACGGTCATCGGGAGGCTTCCCTCGCCGAGGACGACGTCGTCGAAGTCCTGCAGGGTATATTTGTCGCCGAGCCTGGCCTTGGCTTCTTTGCGCAGGGAAAGGATCGTGCGCTCGCCGATCATGTAGGAGAGCGCCTGGCCCGGCCAGACGATGTAGCGATCCACCTCGGTCGAGATGTTCTGGTCGGCGAGTGCCGTGTTGTCCTGCATGTACTTGACGGCCTTCTCGCGGCTCCAGCCGTATTCGTGGATGCCGGTGTCCACGACGAGGCGCACGGCGCGCCACATCTGGTAATTGAGAAAACCGAACTTGGAGTACGGGTTGTCGTACAGGCCCATCGGTTTATCGCACAACGTTTCTGCGTACAGCGCCCAGCCTTCGCCGAAGGCGTTGTAGTAGGCGAAGCGGCGGAACTTCGGCAGGTTGTCAAGTTCATCCGCGATCGGAATCTGCAACTGGTGGCCGGGGCGGCCTTCATGGCACATCAAGACCTGGATCGCGTACTTCGGGCGGGTTTCGGGCTTGTACAGGTTCACGCCGACGTAGCCCGCGCGGCTGCCGTCGTCGGGCGGCGGCTCGGAGTAGGCGGGGTAGGTGTTCGGCGCCAGTGCGGCCGGGATCGGGCGCACGCCGTAGGGTACGCGCGGCAGCAGCCAGGTGCTGAGCACCTCGGTCAGGAGCGGATCGACGCGCTTGGTTGCCGCGCGATAAGCCTCCAGCAGGGCGTCGGGATTCGTGTAGTAGAACTTCGGATTGGTGCGCAGGTAGTGCAGGAAATCCTTGTAGCTGCCCTTGAATCCGATCTTCTTGAACAGGGCTTCCATCTCGCCGTGGATTTGCTTTACCAGCTTCAGCCCGAGTTGATGCACTTCGGCCGGCCTCATGTCGGTCGTGGTGTAGTGGCGCACGAGATAAGCGTAGTAGGCCTTGCCGTCCGGCAGGCTCGCCACGCCGATGTCGGTGCGGGCGTGCGGCAGGTAATCGTGCTTGAAGAAGGCGAGGAATTTTTCGTAGGCCGGCGTGACGACCTGCGCGATCGCCGCTTTCGCCTGCTTGCGCAATTTCGCCTGCTCGGCGGTCGGGATCGAATTCGGCATGTTCTCGAACGGCGCGTAGAACGGGCTTTTCGTGGGATCTTTGGAGATGTTCGCGGCGATTTCGGCCGGCACGCGCTTCATCACGACGCGCGGCTGGGTGATGCCTTTCGCCATCGCCTGTTTCAGTCGCCCAGTGAAGGCGGCGAGATAGGGGCCCAGTGCCTCGAGCTTGTGAATCAGGATCTCGTAGCCCGCGGCCTTGGCGTAATGCGCATGCCTGAATTGGCTGCTCGCCAGTTGCGGCCCCCAGAGCTGGGTAATCAATCCCTGGGCCCGGTCGGGGAAGGCCGCGCCCGCGATGGCGTCCTTCAATTGGTATTCGAACAGACGGTAGCTCAACTGATCGCTCGGCGAGAGGCTGGCGATGTCGATCTTTCCCAGTGCCGCGAGATTGGCCTTTTCGTCGGCGAGTTGTTGCCTGGCGTGAGCGAGGCTCGGGTCGCCCCAGAGTTTCTTGTAGCCGGTGGTATCGGCATCCGGCTTGCCGTGATGGGTTTCGCTCCAGGCCTTCGCGAACAACGCCCGCATTTGTGCGGACGAGCCGCCCGCCGCGGGCGGCTGCGACGACGGTGCCGCGGCGAATGCGAGCGGGGCGAGAAAGGCCAGGGCGAGGATCAGCGGGCGCATGGGAGGCATCCGGGATGGGGTCCGCACCACTATAACGCGCCGAGGGCGCGGGAATCCGTCCGAGCGAACCGCGCTTGGCGCGGGGCACTTGCGCCCGTCGTGACCAGGGCTCGGCTAAAATGCCGCTTGGTAATGGCCTCTTCCTCCATGTCTTCGCCCATGCCCGCTTCCACCTCGTCCGCGTCAAGCGACGAGGAGCCGGGGTTTGCGCAGCCGCCTGGTGAGGTGCCGGTCCGTGCTCCGCGGCCGCTACCCGCGCCGTTGCGCGGCCTCGCCGAGCTCGCGCTCGACCTTGCCTGGAGCTGGAACCACGCCGCGCACGAACTCTGGAGTGAAATCGATCCCGCGTTGTGGGAGCGCACGGAAAATCCCTGGCTGATCCTGCAGGCCGTCTCGCGCCGCCGTCTGGAGGCGCTCGCGCTCGATCCCGAGTTCGTCGCCCGGCTGGAGCGCCTGCTGGCCGCGCGCCGGCGCGAGCTTGCTCGCCGCACCTGGTTCGACGCCGAGCCGGCCTCCGCCTTCTCGCTGGCCGCCTACTTCAGCATGGAGTTCGGAATCGGCGAGGCGCTGCCGATCTATTCCGGCGGTTTGGGCGTGCTCGCGGGTGACATGCTTAAGACGGCGAGCGATCTCGGCGTGCCGATGGTCGGGGTGGGTCTGCTTTATCAGCGCGGTTATTTCCGCCAGGCGATTTCCTCGGCCGGCGATCAACTCGAATATTTCCCCTACAACGACCCGGCCACGCTTCCGCTCGCGCCGCTGCGCGATGCGAGCGGTGAATGGGTGCATTTGCGCCTTCCTCTGCCGGGGCGGATGCTTGCGCTCCGCGCTTGGCAGGCCTGGGTGGGCCGGGTCAAGCTCTACCTGCTCGACAGCAACGATCCGGGCAACGCGCCGGCCGACCGTGGCATCACGGGCGAGCTTTACGGCGGGGACCAGGAAAACCGGCTGATGCAGGAGATCATCCTCGGCATCGGCGGCTGGCGGCTACTGGAGACGCTCGGCCTCGGCGCGCAGGTCAATCTTTGCCACCTCAACGAGGGGCATGCCGCCTTTGCGGCGCTGGCCCATGCGGCGGCCTTCGCCTCGCGCCACGACACCGACTTCGAAACGGCACTCACGGCCGTGCGCGCGGGGACCTTGTTCACGACACACACGCCGGTAGACGCGGCCTTCGACCGTTTCCCGGCGGCCCTGATATCGGCCTACCTCGCACCTTATGCACGGGGTTTCGGCGTCGCGCTCGAGCGCATTCTCGAACTCGGTGCCGATCCCGGCGGCGAGCACCGGGGAAGCTTCAATATGGCGGCACTCGCGGTACGCAGTTGCGGCGGCGTGAACGGGGTGAGCCGCGTCCACGCGCGGGTCAGCAGGCGCCTGTTTGCGCCCTTGTTCGGCGGTATCCCGTTGTCCGAGGTGCCGGTCGGAGCGGTCACCAACGGTGTGCATGTACCGAGTTGGGATTCGCCGGCGGCCGACCGGCTGTGGACCGGGGCCTGCGGCGAAAACCGCTGGCGCGACAACCTCGCGGGCCTCGCCGAAAAGATGGGGAGCGTCGGGGACGAGGCCATTTGGCGGATGCGCACGGAGGCCCGTACGCGGCTGGTGAATTATCTCGCCCCGCGCATCGAGCAGAGCCGCCGCCGGCGCGCCCAGGAACGGGTCGGCCCCGGCCTGGAAGCGCCGATGCTCTCGGCGGATGCGCTCACGCTCTGTTTCGCGCGCCGCTTTACCGCCTACAAGCGCCCGCTGCTCCTGTTGCAGGACCCCGATCGGCTTCTGCGTCTGCTGAACAGTGCCGAGAGGCCGGTGCAGATCGTCATCGCCGGCAAGGCGCATCCGCGCGACGAGACCGGCAAGTGGATGATCCGGCGCTGGCAGGACTTCATCGCCCGCGAAGACGTGCATGGCCGGGTCGTTTTCATCGAGGACTACGACATGGCGATCGCCGCGGAGTTGGTGCAGGGCGTCGACGTCTGGCTCAACACGCCGCGTCAGCCTTGGGAGGCGAGCGGCACGAGCGGCATGAAGGTGCTCGTGAACGGCGGACTCAATCTTTCCGAGGGCGACGGCTGGTGGGCGGAAGCCTGGAGCGGGGACGTTGGCTGGCTGCTTGCCGACGGCGGCGGCGAGGGCGACGTCGCGGCGGCGGACGCGCGCGAGGCCGAAGCGCTTTACACCCTGCTCGAGGAAGCGGTGGTGCCGGAGTTTTATACCCGTGATGCCGCGGGTGTACCGCGCCGCTGGATCGAGCGCATTCGCGCCAGCATGGCTTCGCTCACGCCGATCTATTCCTCCAACCGGATGCTGCGCGAGTATGTGGCCGGCTACTACCGGCCGCTGGCCGCACGCTTTGTCCGGCGGGCGGGCGGGAATGCGGCGGCGGCGGGAGAGATCAACCGCTGGATCGAGCGCATTCGCGCCGGTTGGTCATCGGTACGCATCGAGGCGCCGCG
>CAZKOE010000167.1:4414-5474 GCA_964554305.1 uncultured Gammaproteobacteria bacterium | reverse complement strand
TGGCGGCCTGGCTCACGGCGCGGATGCCGGCGGTAAACGCCAAGGGCCGGGCGCTCTACGCCCTTGCGCCGGCCTCGCCCGTGTTCGCGCCCACGCTGGCGGCGGCGCCGGCGAGCTTCGCCGCGGGCTTCTGGACGGTGGCCGGCGGCCATCACGCCTACACCGCGAACCAAAATGGCAACGATGTCTCCGCCTTCCGCCTCGGCATCGCGAACGGGAGTCTGAATCAAATGGCGGGGAGCCCCTTTGCCGCGGGTACTGAGCCAATCTCGGTCGCGGTGGATCCGACGGGTCGCTACGCCTATGTCGTAAACCAGAGCAGCGACAGCGTCTCGGCATACAGGATCAGGGCGGGCGGGGCGCTCACGGCGGTCGCGGGCTCGCCCTTTCCCACGGGCAGTAATCCGCTCTCGGTCGCGGTCGATTCGACGGGTCGCTACGTCTATGTCGTGAATCAGGGCAACAGAACCGTCTCGGCGTACACGATTGGGACGGGCGGGGCGCTCACACAGGTTTCGGGTTCGCCCTATACCACGGGCGCAAACCCGCGCGCGGTTGCGGTGGACCCGACGGGGGCCTACCTCTATATCGCGAACTACGGCGCTTGCGGCCAGCTTGGATGTTCCCCATCTCGCATCATCGCATGGAAGATCGGGGCGGGCGGAAAGCTCACGCTTATCAATTCCTCTGCTATAGGGGGCGACGACCCGAATTCGATCGCGGTGGACCCGATGGGGCGCTATCTCTATGTTACGAATTACACCGGCGACAACGTCTCGGCGTACACGATCGATCAGAGCAACGGGGTGTTGACGCCGGTAACCGCCGGCGCCTGCGGATCGACTGACGATCCGCATAACTGTGTTCCCGCGGGCAGCTTCCCGGAATCGGTCGCGGTAGATGGGACGGGGCGCTACGTCTATGTCGTGAACGGGAACGACAACAACGTCTCGGCGTACACGATCGGCGCCGGCGGTGCGCTCACACAGGTTTCGGGTTCGCCCTTTGCCGCCGGCTTGAGCGCGCGCGGGGTTGCGACGGATCCGACGGGGCGCTACGT
>CAZKOE010000167.1:0-4314 GCA_964554305.1 uncultured Gammaproteobacteria bacterium | reverse complement strand
GCGGTGGATCCGAGCGGGCGCTACGCCTATGTCGCGAACTTCAACGACTACATGGTCTCGATGTACATTGTCGGCGCGGGCGGCACGCTCGCACCGACCGGCACGGTGGCCGCTGCCGGCTACAAATCGGCCTCGATCGCGGCGGACCCGACGGGCCGCTACGTCTATGTTGCCAATTACCTCGGCAGCGATGTATCCATGTACGCGATCGGCGCGGACGGCACCCTGAACCCGGTGATGGGGAGCGCCTGCGCCGGCGTGACGAGCGTTTCCAATTGCGTGGCCGCCGGCTTCCACCCGACCTCGGTGACGGTAGACCCGACGGGGCGCTACGTCTATGTCGCGAACAGCGACGGCAACGATGTTTCCATGTTCACGATCGGCACGGGCGGCGCCTTGAACCCGGTAGCGGGGAGCAACTGCGACGGGACGAGCGCCGCCAACTGCGTGGTCGTCGGCTCCGGTCCGTTCTCGGTCACGGTGGACCCGACGGGGCACTACGTCTATGTCGCGAACGGTGGCGACGACAATGTTTCCATGTTCACGATCGGCGCGGGCGGCAAACTCACTGAGATCAGCACAGTGGCCGCCGGTTCCGGCCCGTTCTCGGTCACGGTGGACCCGACGGGGCGCTACGCCTATGTCGCGAACCGGATCGGCGACAATGTTTCCATGTACACGATCGGCCCGAACGGCGCCCTGAGCCCGGTGGCGGGGAGAGCCTGCGACGGGATAAGTGTCGCCAACTGCGTGGCCGCCGGTGACTTCCCGCGCTCGGTCACGGTGGATTCGACGGGCCACTACGTCTATGTCGCGAACCAGGGCGGCAACGATGTTTCCGTGTACACGATCGGCGCGGGCGGCGTCCTGAGCCCGGTGACGGGGAGTGCCTGCAACAACGTGACGAGCGTCAGCAACTGCGTAGCCGCCGGTAGCGGCCCGGCCTCGGTGGTCGTCGGCCCCTGATGCCGGTGGCGAAGCCCGCAACGCGGGCGCACCGGCCACGGGCGGGCGCTCCCGAATGGAGTGATGAAAGGAGGTGAAAGCGATGATGAAACGAATCTTGATGATGACAATGATCGGTGGCCTGGCCGTCGTCGGCCTGAGTCTTGTGGCCACCCCGGCCTTTGCGGCCATCTGTGGCTTAGGTGGCTGCGGCCCGGGCTGCCAAGACTCGCCCGAGAATCCGACCTGGATTCTCGCCGGCATCGGCGCCGTCGCGGCGGGCGTGCCCTGGCTGCGCGCTCGCATCAAGCGCCACCGCAAGCGCGCACGACACGCGGACAATGCGGATTGAGGCGGCTCTCCGCCATTGCGCACGAGCGGGGCAACGGATTCAGATTTCTTCGAGCAGCGGGCGAAGCGTTTGTGCGAACGCAAGCAGATCGTCAATGAACTCCTGTGGAATCAGTCCCGTCATGGCCTCGCTCCGGAAGCGCCGTGATAATCGAACAGACTAGCCTACCCGAACAGAGCGCCGGCCCCGAATGCTTGACGGGTGGCGTCTCGGCGCCGGCGCGAGATGAGCCATTCTTGCGCTGATACTCCACCCCGTGGGGGGGCGCCAATATCAATTTCCGGGCAAGCCTTTGCTTGTTTGTCAGATCGGTACATCGGTACGCGCTGGCTTGACATGTACGGCTGGGCGGATTAAAAAAGTACTTTTTGTGCCATCGGGAGGAGTCATGAAAATGTTGCAAGTTCTCACTCTACTGATCACCTTGGTTTTGGCCGCGGGTTTCAGCGGCTGTGCCATGCAGCCCGGGAATGTTCCGCTGGGAGCCCTTTACTCTGGGGCTCGAAAGGGCGATCCCGTTGCGCAAACCAAACTCGGGAACGCCTATCGCGAGGGGAAAGTCGTGACCAAGAGCTATGCTGAGGCCGACAAGTGGTACCGCAAGGCTGCGGAACAGGGCTATGCAGACGCCGAATACTGGTTGGGCTTGGCCTACGACGATGGGACCGGGGTTCCTCGGGACGGCGCAACAGCCGCTCACTGGCTGACCAAGGCAGCCAATCAGGGACACGGCTTCGCGGCAACGAATCTTGGAACGATGTACATGCAGGGCGATGGCGTGAAACGCAATTATGGTCTCGCGAAAAAATACTTGGAAATGGGGTGGTCGAAGGGCGATTATCTCGCTGCAAACAATTTGGGAGTGCTCTATGAAAAAGGCCACGGGGTCGCGCAGGATTATCAAAAGGCCATGCAACTGTATCGCGCGGCCGCCAAAGGCGATCCCCTGGCGCTGGACAACATTGGGGATCTCTACAAGAATGGCCATGGGGTTGCACAGGATTATAGGAAGGCCGCCGAGTGGTACGAGAAGGCGGCAAAAGCCGGTAGTCCGAGTGGCGTGAACGACCTGGGGCTTTTGTACGAATACGGGAACGGGGTGCCGAAGAACGCCAAAAAGGCGATGAGTCTGTACAAGGCCGCGGGGAAGGCCGGAGATGCCGAAGGCTTCACAAACGTCGGGGAGATGTATGACAACGGTCACGGAGTTGCGCAGAATTCGAAGCTGGCAGCTCTCTGGGACGAGAAAGCCATAGAGGTTGGCGGTGATTCCATGGCTTATGCCAATCTCGGTTTGTTATACGCAAAAGGCCGTGGAGTTGCACAGGACTATGCAAAAGCTGCGGCGCTGTATAAAACCGCTGCCGAGGCCGGGAATGACTGGGCGAAGGTATTATTGGCTGGGCTCTATCTTTCAGGAAAGGGTGTTGCTCGGAATTATTCCGCCGCAGTCAAACTGATTCGGCAAGCCGCGGCAGCAGGCAACGAGGAAGGCACTTATTATCTTGGGCTTTTCTATGAGCACGGCGTGTCGGCACCGGGGGTCACGATCCCACGGAACCAGGCCGTAGCGGTGAAGTGGTTGCGCAAATCCGCGGCATTGGGTTACAAAAAGGCGGAAGAAGAATTGAAGAAACTTTTAACTGCGCATTAACTGGGCTCAGAGGCCGCGGCGAAGGGCGATGCGAGGTGGCTTGCGGGCGAGGCCGAGGGTGGCGGCGAGGCCGATGCCGCCGATGCCGAGGGCGCCGGCGAGCGCCCCGGCGAGCACCAGCCAGCCGTCGAACCAGGCGGGGATGTCGAACAGCCAGCGCGCAAGCGCGTAACCGGCACCGGCCGCGACGAGGCCGGCAACGACACCCGCGATCGCGCCCAAGGTGACGAACTCGGTGGCCAGCAGGGTCGCGAGCAGCCGCCGGCGCGCGCCGAGCACGTGCATCAGGGCAAGCTCGCGGGTGCGCTCGCGGCGGCCCGCTTCGAGCGCGGCCAGAAGCACCAGCACGGCCGCGAGCACGGCGAGCGCAAACACGGCGGCAAGCGCGAAGGCCGCGTGGCGGAGGAGCCCCGTCACCGCCGCGAGGATGCTCGTGACATTCACCGTGGTCAGGTTCGGAAATTTGCGTACGAGGTTGAGCGCGATTCGGTCGTTGCCGCCGCTCGCGATGGCCGTGATCCAGTTGGTGGGATAGCCCGCAAGCGTGCCCGGTGGCGTGACGAGGAAGAAGTTCGGCTCGAAGCTGCGCCAGTTGATCTTGCGCAGGCTTGCAATGCGGAGGGTGAGCTTGCGGCCCGCGACCGAGAAAGTCAGCCGGTCGCCGAGGTCGACGTGCAGATCGTGCGCCCAATCCGCCTCGGCGGATACGATCCGCTTGTCGCGGTCGCCCGCGGTCCACCAATGCCCGGCAACGATCTTGGAGCCCGGACTCATCTTCGGGCGCATGCTGAGCGTCTGGTCGCGTTCCACGAGGCGGCGCGCGTGGGGCGATTCGAGTCGGGTCTTCCACTTCGCGGCGGGGACGCCGTTCACGGCCGTAAGCCGCGCCTTCACCATCGGGTACAGCGGCACGCCGGTGATGCCGTGGCTTGCGAGCAGCTTTTCCACGCCGGCGCGCTGATCGTTCTGGATGTTGACGACGAACAGATCCGGCGCATTGGCCGGCAGTGCCGCGCGCCAGGCTGCAACGAGGTCGTGGCGCACGCCCGTCAGAAGCAGAATCACGGTGAGCGCGAGGCCGAAGGCGATGAGCTCGGCGAGACTCCGGCCCGCCCGGCGAGAGAGAAGCGTCATGGCGTAGCGCCAAGCGGGACGCAGGCTCGCACCCGACGCGCCGAGCAGTTTCAGGAGCAGGTAACCGGCGCCCGCGATCAAGCCGGCGAGTGCCGCGGCGGCGGCGAGTGTCCACAAGGTCAATTGCGGGTTTTCCGCACCCTGCCAGAAGATCAGCCCGACGACCGCAAATGTCGCGGCGATCAGGTTCACGGCAATGAAGCGCCCGGCGCTCCCGCCGCGCAGGGCG
>CAZKOE010000166.1:2685-5530 GCA_964554305.1 uncultured Gammaproteobacteria bacterium | reverse complement strand
AAGCCGCGTCGAGTGGTTCGAGGGCAACTACACGGACTACGAGGCCGACCGCCACCGGCGCCTCGGCGAGGCGGCCGAACAACCGCACCGCATCAAGTACCGTCCGCTCAAGGCCTGAGGCGAAGCGAGCCGGTTCACGGTCTCCACACCCTGCCCACTCATCCCGATCAGCCGGCAGACTGCCGGCGCTCCAGGCCGTTAAAATACTCCGCAAAAGCGGAGGAAACGAACCTTGAAAAACGCGGGCAACGAACAGCTGGCACTCACGGCACTGGCCAGGGGCGGCGAGCGCGCCCTCCGGCAGCTCGCCGAGCACGCGGCCCAGTCGGGCTGCAATCTTGTCGAGGCCCGGGCCATCCCGGCCGGAGACCACACGGCCGTCATGCTCCTCGCCGACGGCAGCTGGGATGCCCTCGTACGCCTGGAGCGCGCCATCCCGCGGCTGGCGGAGAAGGTCCAGGCCGAAATCTTCTCGACCCGGGTGAAGCCGTCGCTCGACGTCGAGCGACGCATTCCCTACGCCGTGGACGTATCAAGCGCGGACAAGCCGGGCATTCTCTCGGCGCTGATCGAGTTCTTCACCAGCCGCGACATCACCGTCATGGAACTCACGGCCCGCAGCTACCCGGCGGCGCACACGGCCGCACCGATGTTCATGGTGCAGCTCAACGTGGGCCTGCCGCAGGACATGCACATTGCCGGCATCCGCGAGGAATTCATGGATTTCTGCGACGGCATGAACCTCGACGCCATCCTCGAGCCCATCAAGGGCTGAGCCGCAACCCGCCTTCGCCCCCCAGCCGGGATTCATTTCAGACCGGATGCCGGCCCGGACGGCATGACGGGCACTGTTCGGCGTTCGCGCGCCGGCGTGCGTCGCAATGACGGCACTTTCCCGATGAAGTAGCATATTATCCATATCCGATACCCGAGACAGGATCATGGCAAAGGTCGAAATTGGCAAGAAAATGCCCCGCTTTTCGCTCGAAAGCACGGCGGGAAAACTGAGCGACAAGGACCTCGCCGGCAAGACGACGGTGCTCTACTTCTACCCGCGCGACAACACGCCGGGCTGCACCATCGAAGGCAAGGAGTTCCGCGATCTGCACGCGAAATTCAAGCGCGCCGGCATCGCCGTGTACGGCGTCTCGCGCGACACGCTCGGCGCGCACGAACGCTTCAAGAACAAGTTCGAGTTTCCCTTCGAGCTGATCGCCGATCCGGAGGAGAAGCTCTGCGAGACCTTCGGCGTCATGAAAGACAAGAACATGTACGGCAAGAAGGTGCGCGGCATCGAACGCAGCACCTTTCTCTTCGACGCCGCCGGTATACTGCGCGAGGAATGGCGCAAGGTCAAGCCCGAGGGTCACGCGGCCGACATGCTCGCCGCCGCGAAGAAGCTCGACTGACCCCGAAGCCTTGAAGAAAACCGATTACGGCACTGCCGGCCCGGCCCCGTCAACGGAAGACAGGGCCCGCTCGAGCGAAGAGAGCCGGAGCGAGGGGAATCCGGCAAACCCCGCACCGCCGGGCGGCGCGCCTCCCCGCCCCGAGCTTCTTCCGCAAGGGGCGGGGGAAAAACAGGCAACGCGGCTGCTCGCGCTCGATACCAACGTGCTGATGCACGATCCGATGGCGCTGTTCGGTTTCGCCGAGCACGACGTCTTCATCCCCATGATCGTGCTCGAAGAACTCGACGCGAACAAGAAGGGCCTCACCGAGGCGGCGCGCAACGTCCGCCAGGCAAGCCGGCTGCTCGATGCACTGGTGCAAGAACGCGGCCGAGCCGAGATCGAGGCCGGCATCGCGCTCAGCGCACTCGCGGCGGAAAACGGCGCGCGCGCGAGCGGGCGGCTGTTCCTGCAAACCGAACCGCTGCATCCCGCGCACGACGGCAACCTCGCCGCCGACACGGCCGACAATGCGATCCTCGCCGCGACGCTCGCGCTCGAAGAACGCCACGCCGGGCGCGTCACCCTCGTCTCCAAGGATATCAACCTGCGCATCAAGGCCGCCGTCCTCGGGCTCAAGGTCGAGGACTACTACAACGACCGCGTGCTCGAAGACACCGACCTCCTCTACTCCGGCGTCGCGGCGCTGCCCGAGGGCTTCCTCGCCGCCGCCGGCGCCGACGTCAAATCCTGGCACAAGCACGGGCGCAGCTGGTACCGCCTGCCGCTGCCGCCATTCCCCGTCTGGCCCAACCAGTTCCTGACCGACGCAGGCGAAGGGCTCGAACTCCTCGTGCGCGACATCGGTGAGGATTCCCTCACGGCCGAACTCGCCTGGGATTACCAGAACGAGCACCACGCCGTGTGGGGCATCACCGCCCGCAACCGCGAACAGAGTTACGCGCTCAACCTGCTCATGGACCCCGATCTCGACTTCGTCACGCTGCTCGGCCAGGCCGGCACCGGCAAGACGCTTCTCGCGCTCGCCACCGGCCTCGCGCAGGCGCTCGACGACAAGCGCTACCACGAAATCGTCATGACCCGCGTCACCGTGCCGCTCGGCGAAGACATCGGTTTTTTACCCGGTACCGAGGAAGAAAAAATGACGCCGTGGATGGGGGCGCTCATGGACAACCTCGAAGTGCTCACCGACACCGGCGAGGGCGGCAGTTGGGGCCGCGGCGCGACCCGGGACCTCCTCGCGAGCCGGATCAAGATCCGCTCGCTCAACTTCATGCGCGGGCGCACCTTCCTCAACCGCTACATCATCATCGACGAGGCCCAGAACCTGACCGCCAAGCAAATCAAGGCGCTCGTCACCCGCGCCGGGCCCGGCACCAAGCTCGTCGCGCTCGGCAACATCGCCCAGATCGACACGCCCTACCTCACCGAAA
>CAZKOE010000166.1:0-2675 GCA_964554305.1 uncultured Gammaproteobacteria bacterium | reverse complement strand
CGGCCTCACCTATGTCGTGGACCGCTTCAAGGACTGGGCGCATTCCGGGCACGTGACATTGAAACGCGTCGAGCGCTCGCGTCTCGCCGACCACGCCACCGACATCCTCTGAAGCGCCGCAATCGCGGTCGGGGCGACCGCTCTCACCGCGATTACGGCAGCGGCAGGAGCGGCGACCCCGTCACGATTTGCGACAACTTTGTTGACAAAAGTGACAATTTTGTCGCTTTTCACCGTTACCGGCGGCGGTATCCCGGACAAAATCCGATCGCACCCATAAATAATTTTGCCCCACAAATGCGCCTGCGGCGCGGGTTTCGGCACAGAGACGGCCCCGTGGCAGGTGGAGCAAACCGCAATTGGCACGATTCTTGCTGCATGTAGGGGTGGAGAGGCGGCGATCGCATCGTCCGCCGTTTGTTTTGGACCTTTCGGAGGATTCAGTCCATGAACATTCAACGCAAGCTGCACGAAGTCAGGAATCAGCACAAACAAGAAGGCTTCACCCTGATCGAACTGATGATCGTGGTGGCGATCATCGCCATCCTGGCGGCCATCGCGATCCCGCTCTACCTCAACTACACGACCCGCGCCCAAGCCACCGGCGCCTTCTCACTGGCGGCGGCTCAAGAACCTGCAGTCGTGGAATACAACAATATGAACGATAAGTGGCCCGCAAACAATGATGAAGCAGGCATACCAGATGCAGATGCCATCGCCGGCAAATACGTCAAAAGTGTGACGATCGAAAAAGGTATCATTGAAGCAGCGTTTTGTACAAATGGTCAGAAGGTCGGCTCTACCCAAACCGGCTCTAGGCAGGTCAAGTGCGAAGCTAACAAAAAGCTTGAGACGCACACTCTGTATCTCTCACCAATAACTACTGGTGGCAGCATCGCATGGAGCTGTTACGTTGACAATGCCGATATCTATGACTTGGTGCCCACCAATTGCCGCAAAAAATCCGGCAAGTAATAACCCTGTCCTCCTCCCGCCGCGGATGCGGCGGACACGCGTACTGGGCCCACTTCGGTGGGCCCTTTTTTTGCCCATCCCCCTACTCCGCCGCTCCTCATCAGGCGCCGCGACACATCGTTTGGGCTCCACCGGCACCGTCCCGAACCCGGTTCGAAAACGGCATCCGGCCGCAGATCGGATTTCTTCCGGATCCGATTCGGCCCATTCCGCAATGATAAAGCATCGGCGACGGCTTCCCTGGCGCAAGCCGGACGACGAACATTGGGTGACGAAGTCGGTTTGCGCCGGCTTGAAGGAGGCTTTCGACGCCTGCCCACGCCGGCTACGCCGGCATAACAAAGGCGCTGCGCTCGCCGGAATGGCTGCACTGCTGTCCGGAGAAAATCAACTTGGTGTTCGGAAACGCGATCAATAACAGGACCCGCTTTTACTGCCTGAAACTCTTGAAGATCCATACGAAACATGGCTCGGATTTTACAGACGTGGAACGACCGGTCAATTCGCTCTCAGAGCGCGTGTCATTAAAGCATTTGACCTTGGAGATGGATAATCGCGGAATTGTTTTTGTGCTGGACGCCCAAGACGGCGGACTTATGAGTTACACGCTCGTACCGGCTGAGCGGAACCTGAATTATTTGCGCAATCAGTGATGGGGGTTGCTGCTCTATGCCCGCGATGAGTGATCTCACCTCGCGCGGCCAAGGTGGACAAATGTCGAAGATCAATGGGGCGCGGCCCTAACTTCGACACCGGGACTGAGGTTACAGCATGACTGGTGCCAGAATTACCATCGACGTCGAGAACGAAGCCGTCATCGCCGCCCTTAATGCCCTTACGCGCCGCGCCACCGACATGACTCCGGCGATGCGCGAAATCGGCGAAGTCGTGACGCGCCAGACCAAAACCCGCATCGAGGCAGGAGGACCGGCGCCGTCCGCCCGGCACCCCCTGGGCGCCGCTCTCACCGGTGACGATTGCACGCGAGGGAGCGCAGAATCCGGATAAGGTGCTCATCTATCACGGTTATCTGCTCGGCGATATCCACTATCAACCGACCGAGACCTCCGTCCGGATTGGCACGAGTCGGAAATACGGCGCTGCCATGCAATTCGGTATGCCCCGAGGCTATGCCGGCACGATGAAGAATGGCTCACCCATCCCCTGGGGCGATATTCCACCGAGACCATACCTTGGCCTCTCAGATTCCGATGCCGACGCCGTCACCGCAATCCTGCGTCGCTACCTTACCCCATAATTTCCCACCTTTTTCCTGGATTTTTTAGGGTATTTTTCGACCTATTTTTTGACCTCTTCCCCCGCCTTTTTTCATGTTTTTTCTCAAAAAATAGGGGAAAAAATACATGTCATTTCAAACGTCACTCTTCGACGCCGGCGGCCATGTAACCCATTGATGGACCGATAAATCCCGTTTTTTTTCTTTTTATCCCGTAATTTTCATTTCAAGCGTTGCGTTGCACACCAGTGCAACCGTTCCTAATGGGGGCTTAGGCACTTGCTGTATTCGAGCGCAGGCAACGCGGGAATGATCATTTTTACCCCTGAGTGTCCCATGAGCGTCCCACGAGACGGAAATACGAGTTGTGAAAATAGCTTGTAAACAGGATAAGTGCTTGTTTTTATTTTGGCTGGGGGACCAGGATTCGAACCTGGGTTGACGGAGTCAGAGTCCGTAGTCC
>CAZKOE010000165.1:0-5602 GCA_964554305.1 uncultured Gammaproteobacteria bacterium | reverse complement strand
GCCGATGTCCACCCGCCAGTGCCGGGTGCCGAGCACGCGGGTAATGCCGATCTGGGAGCGCGAGGGAATTCTGTCGAAGACCTTGACTATGGTCGCGAGGTATTCGACGGCGCGTTGCGTCGAGGCGTGCTGCATCATGTGGCTGCGCTCGTGCAGGTTGATCGCCGCCGCCACCACCAGCGCGATGATCAGGCCGGCGACGAGGATCAGAACCAGTTGGCCGAAGAGCGAGCGCGGGAGCAACCGCATCATTCGCGCTCGACTTCCGCCGCGAACTGGTAACCTTCGCTGCGCACCGTTTTCACGAGCGTCGGTTCGCGGGCGTCGTCACGCAATTTCTGGCGCAGGCGGCTCACCTGCACGTCCACGCTGCGATCGAACGGCGTCGCGTCGCGCCCGCGGGTAAGGTCGAGGAGCTGGTCGCGATTGAGAATGACCCGCGGGTGCTCCAGGAACACCTCGAGCAGGCGACGTTCGGCGGCGGACAGCGGGACCACGACACCGTCGGCGGCGACGAGTTCGTGCGTCGCGGACCTGTAGCGCCAGCCGGCGAAGCGGAAGGTCGCGGCGGTCTTGGTCGGGCGCAGATTCGGCGGCAAGGCCCGGGTGCGCCGCAGCACGCCCTTGATGCGGGCGAGGAGTTCGCGCGGATTGAACGGCTTGGCAAGGTAGTCGTCGGCGCCGAGTTCGAGCCCGATCACGCGCTCGGTCTCCTCTCCCTTGGCGGTCAGCATGATGATCGGCGTCTCGCGTTCGGCCCGCACCTCGCGGCACAGCTCCAGCCCGTCGGTACCGGGGAGCATGAGATCGAGCACGATCAGGTCCGGCGCCGAGACCCTGAGCATCCGGTGCATCTCGCGGCCGTTGGCGGCGGCGCTGACGCGAAAACCGTTGCGGGCAAGGTAATCGCCCAAGAGGCGACGGATCTCGCGGTCGTCGTCCACGATCAGGATGTGGTCGCTGGCGTTCACAAGGCCACAATAGCGCAGGCGTCTGCCGATTGCACGGCGGATTTGTAACAAAGTGTTGCAGGCGTGGACGGCTACTCGGTTGCTTACAAAAATTCCCGGCCGCAGCGGGCACTATTGAAATTTCGGTGATCTAATCCAGTGACGGGAATTGTCCCGTCGTCCACTTCAACGGAGGTAACCCTCATGTACAAGTCCATCACGACAGCCGTTGCCGTGCTCGCGCTTGCGAGCGCCGGTGCGGCCTTTGCCCAAACGACTACCAACAGCAGTAACTCCCAGCATATGGGCAAAACCGCCTGGCACGCCAAGCACATGCAGAGCCAACTGGCGAAGCTCAAGGCCCAACTCAAGATCACCTCGGCGCAGGAGCCGGCCTGGAACGGCTTTGCCCAAGCCGCGGAAAACATGCGTCCGAGCATGAACTCGAAGATGAAACGGCAAGCGGCAAACCTCACCGCCCCCGAAATCTTCGACGGCATGGCAAAACGGGCGCAACAGCGGGCCCAGAAGGCGGAGGCGCTCGCCAAGGCGGCCGATCACCTGTACGGGACGCTTTCCTCGGAGCAGAAGGCCACCTGGAACAAGGCCATGGCGGAGATGCACGCCAAAATGCACCGGCGCTGGCAGAAGCATCGCGACACGATGCATCACTCAACGCAGGGGATGCACGGTTCGGTCGGCGGTCGGGGTTGAGGACAGACCCGATCGATCGAAGGACCGATCAGAGCAGGTAGAAAAATGGGACGCCGCGGTCATGCCGGACATGGCCGCGGCGTTTTTCCGACTGCACCGACCCGTTCCGATCGACCTGCTGCCGCGGGGCGGTCGATGTCCGCCCGGTGCAACTCCGGCGCTGAGTAGCCGAAATCAGGTATTCCTCAAGAGATAAACGGCAAAGGTCGGAACCCAGTGGCTCGCCCCGTAGTCGCTCCGTTCCGCGCCGGCGAGTCCGTCCGCGGCATGGGCTTCGGCGGCGGCCGCAAGCGCAGCGCGGCGGCGATCCCGCGCAGGCAGGCGCGCGGCGATGGCGGCGAGCATCCAGGCACGGCTCAGGTTGAGCCCGACGAGATGCGCGAGCTTGTAATCGAGCGAGTCCGGGCTCTCCACGACCGGTAGCCAGGCGGCATCGCTCCCTTCGCGGAGCGTCGGAAGGAAATCCTTGAACCAGTCGGCAAAGGCAGAGGGCTCCAGAATGCGCCCCATGAGGTCGGCTTCGGCCAGCACGGGCGAGAGGAAATCGTGCCCGGACGGTTCGAAGGCGAGGGGTGCGGCGCAGTCGCGAAGATAGAAGCGTTTCGCGGCGGTGGCGATGGCGGTCGCGACCGCACCGTGCCGGGTGGCCGCCGCCCAGTCGAACATCAGGCCGAGCGCGAAGGCCGTGTTTGCGTGTTCGCCGGAGCGCAGGGGCCACGGGAGCGCGGCGAGCCAGGCTCCGATCCGCCCGGCGACGAGTTCCGTGAGCGGCGCGAGCGCCGCGCGCTGTGGCGGGAAGGCTCCGAGCTCGGCGTCGAGCGCGAGCAGCCAGGCCCAACCGTAGGGCCGCTCGAACCCCTCGCGGCCGGGCGCACGGAAATAATTGCATTCGCCGGCGATGTTTTCATCGGTCAGGTTTTGTGCAAGTAGTTTTCCGGCCTTGAGCGCGAACGCCGCATCCGGGAAGCGCCGGGCGAGGCAGGCGAGCAGCCAGTGATTATGGACGGCCGAGTGCCAGTCGAGCGCGCCGTAGAATGCCGGGTGCAGGGCGCGCGGCGTTTGCGCATCGCCGGCTCCGTTCAGGAAATGCTGCAGATGGTTCGGGTATTCGCGCCCGAGCGCCGCGAGGGCGAGGGCCGCGAGCCACGCGGCCGATTGCTCATCCAGCTGCGGCATCGGCGGCCCTGGTGAACAGCGGCAGATGAGCCAGCGCAATGACGTCCGGCCAGGCATTCGGCTCGCCTTCGGTGCAGATCGCCGCCTCGGCGGCGAGCGTGCCGCCGGCGAGCGTGATGAGGCCGCGCACGCCCTTGAGCGTCGAGCCGGTACTCACCACGTCGTCCACCAGCACGGTGCGGGCGCCCTGGACGAGCGCGCGATCCTTTTCGTCGAGGTAGAGCGTCTGTTCCGTGCCGGCGGTAATGGAAACGGTCGTCGCACTGAGGGCATCACCCATGTAGGACTTGTAGGCCTTCCTGAGCACGACGTAAGGCAGTTCCATGCGCAGGGCGAGGGCGTAGGCGAGCGGGATGCTTTTCGCCTCGGGTGTCACGATCACGTCGGGCGATTTCTCCGCGAGCCGGGGGGCGAGTTCATCCGCAGCGGCCTCCACCAGCTCGACGTCGCCGAGGATGTTCAGCACGGCGATGGACAGGCCGGGCCTGACTTCGAACAAAGGCAACTCGCGGGCGAGGTTGCCGATTTTTATGGAGTGCGTTTTCGGCTGCATGTCAAAGAACTCCTGGCTGAGCGTATCTTGTGGGCCGGCATGGCGCAGTGGCCGCGGCCGATGCCCTGCGCCGAATGACTCGGAACACTCGCCTTTCCCGGTTTAGCTGCCCGTTATACGGACGAGTGCGCGGCCGAGCGGTCCGCGGTTTTCCATCAGTGCCGCGACCGGCTCCATGACTTCCGCGAGGGCGACTTCGCGCCCGGCGATGCGATCGAGCGCGGCGGGTTTCAAGTCGGTCGCGAGCCGCTGCCACAGCGTTTCGCGCAGTTTCCGGGGCGTCGCCATCGAGTTCACGCCGAGCAGATTGATACCGCGCAGTATAAAGGGATAGACCGTGGCCTCGAAGCCGGCTCCGCCGGCGTTGCCGATGGCAGCGACGTTGCCCCACCAGTCGACCGTGGGCAGGAGCCGCGCGAGCAGCCCACCGCCGACGGTGTCCACGGCGCCCGCGAAACGCGCACTTTCGAGCGGCTTGTTGCCGAAGTCCGCCGCTCGCGGATCGAGCACTTCGGCGGCACCGAGGTCCGTGAGCCAGCTCCCCGCCCCGACCTTGGCGCTCATCGCGACGACCGTGTAACCCAGTTGCGCGAGCATGGCGACGGCGAGGCTGCCGACGCCGCCGCTCGCGCCGGTGACGAGCACGGGCTTGTCCGCGGCGGGCGTCTGCCCGTTCGTTTCCATGCGGTGAATCGCGAGCGCGGCGGTAAAGCCGGCGGTGCCGAGTTGCATCGCCGAGCGCGCATCGAGTCCCGCGGGTATCGGGATCACGTGTTCGCCGGCGACGCGAACGAGGCCCGCGAAGCCGCCGTCGGTTCGCTCGCCGATGCCCGAGCCGGTCACCAACACCGCGTCGCCGGGCCGGAAGCGCGGGTCTTCGCTCGCTTCGACGCGTCCGGCGACGTCAATGCCGGCGACGAGCGGAAAGCGACGCATGATTTTCCCCTGACCCGAAAGCGCGAGGGCATCCTTGTAATTGAGGCCCGAGTATTCCGCACGGATTGTGACCTCGCCGCGCGTCAGGTCATCGCGCGCGATTTCCTCGAAACGGGCTTCGGTGCCATCGCCGGCCCGATGCACGCGCCAGGCCGGGAAGCGCTCGCTCATCGCCGGCGCAGCCGCCGTTCGTGCCAGGCGACGAGGCCGGCGGCATCGAGGTTCACGTCCATCTCGAGCCAGGTCTCGCGCGTTTCGGGTTCGATCTGCGTGCCGTGCGCTTCGAGCCTTTTCGCCAGGTGATCGTGCAGCGCATGACGGATACGTTCCCGCGCGTCCGGCTCGCCGAAATGCTTTTCGCCGATCGCGACGAAGTCGTCCACGTCCCGGTGCAAATCGTCGGCGAGCCGGTGCACGTCTTCCACCCGGCTGTAATGAGTGAGATACACCGCCTCGGGATCGAGGCCCGCAACGCGGTCTATGGAGACGTGCATCTGCGCCGGATCGAACTGTGTCGGCGTCGTCGTCACGAAGATGAAGGGCGCGCCCGCCGGATTGTCGAACACGCGATAGGAGATGCCGAAGATGTCGCCCGTAAACACGGCATTCGCCGCCTCGTCGTGAATCGCGACATGATGCAGCGCGTGCCCCGGCGTGTGCAGAAAGTGAAACGCCGAGCCGTCGAGCGTGATCGTTTCGCCGTCGTCCACGCTGCGCACCCGCGCCGCCGGAATCGGTACCAGTTCGCCGTACAGTTTTTCGTACACCGCATCGCCGTAGGTCGCGCGCGTGCCGGCCTCGAGTTTCGCGGGATCGGAGAGATGCGGTGCACCGCGTGGGTGAACGACGCAGGCGGCATTTGGAAGCTCGCGCATCAGCGTGCCCGCGCCACCGGCGTGGTCGAGGTGCACGTGGGTCAGAAACAGGTAGTCAACCGCCTCGCGCGCGATCCCGAGTTCGTCGAGCGCGGCGAGCAGGAGCGGTACCGAATGGTTGCTGCCGCAATCCACGAAGGCCGCGCGCCCGCCGCGCACGACCAGATGGCTCGCATCGAGGCGCGGGCGCACGTAATCGGTGTCTATCGCGTAAACGCCGCGGGGATGACGCTCGATTGCGGGCTCGGGCATATTCCGTTGGGTGGCAGAATGCTTCCGATTTTACACCGGCCGGTTGACAGCGGCCCGCGATTGGCGTATTTTCGACGTAGCATCGAAATTGACGCAGGGAGGCT
Organism: uncultured Gammaproteobacteria bacterium; assembly: GCA_964554305.1. Taxonomy (GTDB): domain Bacteria; phylum Pseudomonadota; class Gammaproteobacteria; order JAKDMP01; family JAKDMP01; genus JAKDMP01. The sequence goes on along the minus strand of CAZKOE010000165.1, from coordinate 42 downwards.
CTCATGTGGCGCAAAATCGGGATCGGTGTCGCCGTCATCGCC
>CAZKOE010000164.1:0-5608 GCA_964554305.1 uncultured Gammaproteobacteria bacterium | reverse complement strand
CCGGCCCGTGGCGGTCAGCGTGCGCATGGCGATATTCGCCTCGCGCGCAGCCGCTGCGGCTTCGGTCCGCGCCACGGCAAGCGCGCGCTCGCTCGCGGTCAATTCACGCGCGACGTTATTGCGTTGGCGGCCGGCGACGACAAGACGTGTGACGGCGGCCGTCTCCGCCTGCTGAGCCGCGAGGAGTTCTCCCTCGGCCGCCCGCTCCATGCGGATCGCGGCCGGCCCGACGCGGTGCGCGCGCGCGGCGGCAAGCGTTCTTTCGGCCTCGGCGCGTTTGGCCCGCGCCGTGGCGAGCGCCGCCGCCGCCGCGTCCTGTTCGGCCTGGACGGCAACCATCGTGGCCTGTGCATCGGTGCGGTTGGCTTCGGCGTCCGCGAGCACTTGTTTTGTCTCCGCAGCCTTGGCCTGCGCGGCCTCGTTCTCGGCCTGGACATTCATGACCCCCTGACTGACTTTATCCCAGCCTTTGCCGGCGAGGCCGCCGCCAATGTGCCCGATCGCGACCGCGCCGGCGAGCATCCCGATGGTTTTCAGGCCGGCAATGACCGGCTGCATGTTCTGCGCGAGCGCCTCCATCGCAGCGGCCAACGCTTTGGTATACCCGCCAGCGGAATCTATTGCGCCGAAGGCGCGCACGATAGCGGTATGGATATCGGTCATGGCCTGCTCGATGCGCACGGGCAGGCCCTGATAGGCGGCATCCACTGCGGGCTTAACCTTGGCGAGCGCGGTGATGATCTGCTGCGCGCCGATCTTGCCCTCAGTCGCCATCTGGCGAAAGCTCGCCATATCAACGCCAAGGCCCTTGGCTATCTCCTGGCCAATGAGCGGAATATCGGAGAGGACGGCCCGAAGATTCTGCCCCTGCAGACGGTTCTCGCCGATGCCCTGGCTCAACTGGAAAATCGCATTCTGAGCCGTCGAGCTCGGTGCATGGGAGAGCACCAGGATCTCGGAGAGCGAACGGGTGAAATCGAGTAGTTCCTGGTTCGTCGTCTGGAGATGTAGGAGATGTACGGAACGCGCCGTGCGGGTGTAGAGCGAGGCGAGTGCCTCGGCACTGTTATGCGTTTGCACGGCGATGTTGTATATTTGCGCGCGCACCGAGCCCAGCTCCTTGGCGGAATCGGTGACCAAGCCAATCTGTCCGGTGATGCGCTTGGCCTCGTCGGTGATGTCGGTGAGGCCTTCGACGAAGCGTCGCAGGATGTCGACTCCGAACGCCAGTTCACCCAGATGTTGCAGCCGCTGAAGCGACTTGCTGATGGATTCCATGCCCGCGCGCAGCTTGGTCGTCGTTGCGGTTACGCCAGTGCCGGTCTCCTTTACCGCCCTCTCGAAATTCCGCGCCCCACGTGTGGCTTTCGAGTAGCCACCGGCGGCCTCGGCGCCCGCGCGCTCGGCGCTGACGCCGAAACGATGAATGGCCCCCTCGGAATCGCGTATACTGGCTTTGAGTTGGCCGTTCTCGGCCGTGATAACCAGTTTGAGTTTGAGGTCTTGCGCCATGATTCGTTATCTCATTCTCTTGGCGCTCTGCGCCTTCACTTTTCCCCTCGCGTTCGGATTCGCGGGCCTCGTCGCCGCGCTCATCGTCTGGTGTCTGCTCGGGCTGTGTTTCCTCGCTGCGATCTGGGACTGCATGGGCGGCGCCATCCTCACGCCTCGCTCTCGCCGATAAACTGCATCGTCGCCTTCTCGCCGCCGAAGGCGATGCCGATCGCCATTGCCTGACTCAATACATCGCGCTTCTCGGCCCGCGCCGCCTCGCGGGCGTAGAGGCGAATCTGGCCGAGCGTGTAGTCGCTGAGTGCGCGCGCGTCGTGGCCGTGACGCACGAGCAGCGCTACGAGCCCGCCCCAGCCGGCTTCGCCGCTTCGCGCTTCGTTTTGCCCTTCGTCGTCTCCGGCGCTCCAGTCGTGGCGTTTTTTGCGGCCACGAGATCGCCGAGCGCCGGGAGTACCCGCGTCGAAAAAAAATCACGGTTCAACTCGAAGAGCGCACCGAGCAGGCGCGCGGCCTCATCGAGCGGAAGCTCCGCGACCCACGCCTCAGGCTTGCCGGTGAGGATCGCCGCGATCGGAATCAGGTGCTTGCCACCGCGGGCGAGCAGCGAGATGAAGTTCACGGCCTCGCCGTTCACCAGCCCCGCGATCTCGCCGGCGATCGGCTCCAGGTGATCGAGCACGCCGGCGAACTCGGCGAAGCGCATCGGCATGAGCGCCAGTGTTTCGCCTGCGATCGTGATCTCCTTTGCCGTGGGGAAAATCGTCTTGAGGTCGCTCTCGTTCATGCGGGCCATCCTGTTTCGATGTCGGCGGTGGGGTCGGCCTGCACGGCCGGACGTAACGCGGCCTCGTTGTCGAAGCAGGCCTCGACGTGGGCAGCAACGGCATTGGCGAGCTCGGTTACGTCGGCCGCATCGAGCGTGATGAAGCTGCCGTCGGCGCAACGCCATTTGAGACTCGTGAAGCCCGTCTGCTGCGCCAGATTGTAGGCCGCGGCGAGCTTCGCCTGGCTCTTATCGTCGGTCGCGACCGGATGCTCCTCCCATGTTATGCCCGCGCGCTCGGCGATCTTGCGTCGCGCGGCCAGCCGCGTCAGTGCAGCGGCTACCTTGGCCGCGTCAATCGTCGCCTGCGGCACACCGGCGGCCAGCGCGGCCGCCTCGGTGAAGCGATAGTACGACTTGCCGCCATGCGTGAAGTTATACACGGCATCAGAATCAGACATCGAATGCAGTCCCCAAGTTGTGGGTGAAGTTGTTCGGCGAATGATCGGCGCCGTAATATAGGTCTTTGATGATTCCCTTCCAGGTTAGCCCTTCGGCCAGCGTCACGCCCTGGCCATTGAGCGTAAAGCAGCCGTTGCCCGCGATGAAGTAGCGATAGTTGGTCGCGCCGCCACCGGGTGTAACACTGATATCCACATTGGCGAGCCCCATGCGCAGGCCGGCTCCGTTCGCGCTCATGAATATCAGGGGCGTATCAACCAGTTCGATAGCGGCCGGATCGAAATTGAGCAGCCCGGAGCCGCCCGAGATCGCGAAGATCATCGCCGAGTATTGCGACGCCGACCGATCCGTCCCATCCACCGTACGCAGGGTAATGTTGTTCAGGAAGAGGCTCGTGTTGTTTAGGTATATGCTGTTGACATGGACATCGGAGGTGAACTCGGAGGTCAGGATAGTGGTAGCCACCGCATCCGGGTTGACATTATTGATCTCGACGTATGCATTCACCAAATTGATATTTGCGCCAAGCATGTGAGTTTGGCCGTCTTTGAGCAGAATCCTGATCTTCAGCCCGGGCGACAATCCAGCGTGCAATATGGATTGGACTGTTTTCCGCGCGGTAGCGAGACTGCGCCCGTCGGCGGCATCGCTCCCCGCCTTGGCATCCACGTAGAAGGTGCCGAGGTCGAGCGAGGGCGCGAAGGTGGGCTGCGCCTTGAGCCAGGCGAAATGGTCGGTGAGCGAGGCCTTGCGGTCCACGCCATCGTCCTGGTACAGATGCAGCAGGTCGTCGCCGTCAAGCGCGGTATGCGGATCGAGCTGGTCTATGCGCGGGTTGCCCATCACTGCACCGTGATCTTGTACTCGTCGTTGCCCGCGGACGGCAAGAACACCAGGTCAAAGCTCACGGTGGCCTCGCCATCGGCATCGCCGCGCGTGGGGTTGGTGAGCTGCATTTGCGGCGCGCTGAACTTGACCTGATTGGTCGCCGGTCCCTGCACGATCGCGAAATTCTGCAGCGTCTGGTTCTTCACCGCGCTCAGCCAGTCGTAGGTGGCGACCTTGTTCGCGAGCACGGTGAGCTTGCCCGAAGCGCTGCGATCGGTAATACGCACCGTCTCGCTCGAGCCGGGATAGTTGTGATAGGTGACCTGGTTGCCGTCCTCGAAGCTGAACTCGGTGAGCACCGCCGCATCGAAGCTCCCGATGCTGATCCCGGTCGTGTTCGCGGCGTTCACCGCGCGCGGCTTCTGGTAGGCCGTCACAACGGGCGTGCCCACCGTATCGTCGGCATGGCCGCCGTAGAGGCCGGTGAGCGTAATCTTGTAGGTCGGCACGGCGCGCGCCTTCATGTCGAGGCTCAGAGTGCCACGGCAGCCCGTGGCCTTGTAGAGCACGCCGTCGTCCTCCCAGTAGATGGTGATTGAATCGAAGCCGGAGCTGACCGGATCGTAGTCCACCTTGGTGCCGGCGGTCACTGTGCGAGAGAGGCCGCAGGCGCGCAGCAGCGCGTCGTAGCCGGCGGTCGGCGCGGCGGGACCGGCCGAGCCGAAGCCCGCCATTTCCAGCTCGATCTCGAAGGTCATGGTCTGCCCGGTGATGAGCTGCTCCATTGCGCCGAGGTAGGAGCGGATCAGCGTGCGGTCCACCGTCTCGGTCTTGAGCGGCGTCGGGGTCAGCGAGGCCAGGAGCACGCCGTCATCGGCTGCCGTCGGGGAGGCATCGGTGCCGTAGGTGGTCTCGAGCTTGGCGAGAATCTTGGTCTTGCGGGTCAGCAGGGCATCCATGATGGGAACCTCGGTCAGGATTGATCGGTCACGACGGCGAGCTTGCCCGCCGTCGTATTGAGCACCGGCGGGGCGGCCGGCTCGCTAACCACGGGCGGCGCCGTGGGCTCGGTGGTGTGCGTGTAAGCATTGGTTGCCCGGTCGAAGGTCCAGGCGCCCGCGCCGTCGGGCTTGGCTGCATGGGCCTCGACCGCGAACACGCTGAGCTTCCCGTCTGTGTAATCGCCCGCGTACACATGAGCGCCATCGGGGGCGATCGTCACGCATTGGGCTTTCGCGCTTGCAACGGTGCCAATCGCGGTGAGCGCGCCCCCTGCCTCGCGATAGAACATGGCTATCTTGCCCGCATCGCGCAGCGCCACATATAACAGCTGCCCGTCGGCGGAAATGCACAGATTCTGCGGGCTATGCGCGACTTCATAGGGCGAGGCCGTAATCTCGGTGGGCGCGCCGTCGGCGCCCAGCCGGAAGACCTGGATATAGCTCGTCAGCGTGTCCGGTTCGTTGCCGCAGGCGCAATACAGGTAATCGCCATAGACGCGGAGATAGGTGCCGCCACCGGCCGTCGCACCGCCCGGTAAAGCGATCTTGCGGGTGAACGCCGAGAGCGCGGCAGGCGCGCCGTCGGCGCCGATGCGAAAGGCGAACAGGTGGCCGCCAGCGGCCGTCGAGGTATTCGTCGAAACGTAGGCGGTGCGCGAACGCGCGTGAAAGGCCGCGCCGTACACCGTGGCCTCGCCGACGGCCGCCGGCGAACCCGAGGCCTCGGTCAGCCCACCATCGTCATCGATCGCATAGACGCGCAGTGCATTAACGTCGCCGTCCCCCGCGATCAGCAGAGATTCCGCAGCCGCCAGTTCGACGGCGACCGAACCGGTGCCCCCGAGCTTGGCATCGCTGAGCGCACCCGCCGCGCCGATCTTTGCACTGAATATTCCGCCGTCACCACCGGTATTGCCGACGTAGATCCGGTCGCCGTATTGCACGATTCCGTAAGGCGCGCCGCCCTGCGTCGAGACTGCCGTCCCGAGCGGGACCGCAGTGCCGGTCCTCGCACACGGACTCACCTGCCCGCCGCCGTTAG
>CAZKOE010000163.1:0-5676 GCA_964554305.1 uncultured Gammaproteobacteria bacterium | reverse complement strand
CGCGCAGTGCATTGACGCCGCCGTCGCCCGCGATCAGCAGAGATTCCGCAGCCGTCAGGCCGACGGCGATCGAACCGGTGCCCCCGAGCTTGGCATCGCTGAGCGCCCCCGCAGCGCCGATCTTTGCGCTGAAAATTCCGCCGCCACCGTCGGTATTGCCGACGTAGATACGGTCGCGGTATTGCACGATCCCGTATGGCTCGCCGCCCTGCGTCGAGACTGCCGTTCCGAGCGTGACCGCATCGCCGGCGATCGCAAACGGGATCACCTGACCGCCACCGTTATCCACGATCCAGCCGGCCGAGCCGTCGGCCGCGATCAGGATATTCTGCGGCTTGCCCGCCACGGTGTAGGAGTCGAGCGCAGTGAGCGCGCCGAACGCTTTTGCGCTCACGATGGGTGGCTCCGTTTGGGCTTGCGCTGCGGTTTGCGCCGCGGCTTGGGCGTCGTCTTCGTCGCCGAGATAGCGGCGCGCGCGTGCGTCGGGTGCAGCTCGCCCGCGAGAATCTTCTCGGCCTCCGCCGAGCCCTCGGCGTAAATCTTGCCCGTCACGGGGTGGCGCACGTAAGCACCGCCGACGCCGCGTTCGGCCGCGCCGCTCATGCTGCCCTCCGGTAGCTCGTCGTGCGCCAGTCGTCGCGCCACAGCGCGCCGCCGGCATCCGAATGGATCAATTCGCCGCCGGCATAGGTCATTGGCGCATGGTCTTCGTCCGGCGCCCAGCCCAGCAATGCGACGCTAATCGCCTCACGCTTGGCCTCGATCGCATCGAGCGCGGTATCGCCGGTCGGATCATTGATCGCCCGCGCAAAAAACATGACGCCGACGGTTTCAATAACCTCCTGCGAAGTGGCATTGATCAATGAGTTCTTGCCCACCTGGGCGGCGAGCGGCATCAGGTACGCATCGTGGCGAAAGTTGCGTCTTTCGCTTGCCGCGAGAAATTGCGTGAGTCCCGAGATTTTCTCGAACAATCCCTCGCTCACAAGCCTATCCTTGAGGAGTGCTAGTTTCATGCGCCGCACCGTCGCGCGAAAGGATTCGGCGCGGCAACGATCGTCGTCTCATGGCCCTCTATGGCCGGCGCTGCGCCGGCGGCATCCGTGCCGAGTCGCACGGCGCCCGCGGCGACGTCCTTGAGCCATTTCACTGCCGCCTGATAGTTTTGCGTCACGATGTCGGGCGCGGCGTCCGTGTACAGATAATAACGGGCGACATTGAGTGCGATGCGCTTGACGACCGGCGTCACCGGCGCCAGCGGTACGGTATAGCCGCCGCCAACAAAATAGCCATCCATTTCCGAGCAGGCGGAGTTAATGGCATCATCGGCTATGTCCGGATCGGGAGTACCGTCGTCGTCCCGATCGGTGAGCGCGAGAATTTCCGCCGCGCCGAACGCGGTCTGGAGATCATCAATTGCGATATACGCGCTCATGATCTCAATAGCGGCACGAGGCGGATGCAGCCGCCTCGAACAGTTTGACGGAGCCCGGTCGTAGCCGACTGCATTCGCGCTACGACCGCATTGCTGCGCGGGGAGTATGGGGTTTGCACGACGCTCAGTCGAGCCAGGGCGATTCGAGCACGGCCACGACGTGGAAGAGCGTGTTCGTGTCGCCGTCGAGGATCTGCTTCTCGAACAGGTCGCGCGCGGCAGCCAAGTTCGAGGCACCGACCACGATGATGCTGGGCTTCGCATTGAACGGCGCGCCGTTCTCCTTGGTGAATCCGCGCATGGCCTTCTCGGCCGCCTCGTAGTTCGTCTTGTTGAGCGTCTGATTGCTCGCGTAGGCCAACTGCGGCAGGGTGAAGCCCGCATTCACGCGCGCATCCACGCCGAATTTGAACTCGTCGGTCATGAACACGCGCTCGTCCTCCAGATTGGTGATCGAGCGGAATGCGTAATCGCGGCGCACCTGGAGGAGCAGCGGCTTGATGGATTTGCGTGCATCGAGCAGGAACCAGTAGTCGCCGGAGCCCGAACTGTCCAGATTCGAGAACGTCTTTTTTCCGACCGGATGGCTGGCGGAGAAGAAGTTTTTGCCGTCGTAGCATTTGGTCGAGTCGCCTGCGGCGAGCAAACCGAAGATCAACTCATCCGGGTGCTCGGCCGCCGACTCACCCATTGACTGGGTGATCGGGTTGTAGATCCCGATGTGGTCATCATCGAGGTCATCGCGGGGTACGCCGACCGTGGCCTCGAACTTCTTGTTGCGCAGCGAGTAATGATGCGCGCGCAAGTTCTCGACCACGCGCTCGCCGATCCACTCGCGCATTTTGGGCAGCGCGCCCAGCCAGCCGTAATCTTCGGAGCTGGTCGAAGACGGCACGCGGGTCGCAATCTTCTGCCACTGCTGGTCCGCGCTGGTAAACGCGGCCTGAAAGATCGTCTTCAGGCCCGTGAAAAAGGTCTGCAAATTTGCTTGGTTGATAATCATGGTTGATCCCTCAGAGTACCCAGACGCCATCGTCATCGAGCCCGATGACGATGCCGGCCTTGGATAAAGTGGACGAACCGCTGGTCTTTGCGACCGTCTGATCGTCCTCGATGTAGCAGGTCTTGCCGAGGCTCGCCTGCGTCACGGCGTCGGTCGCCGAGTTCGCGAACTGAAAAGCGACCCCGCGGCGCACGAGCACGCTCACGTCGCCGTCATCGCCGGAGCCGTTATCCACGGTTTCCTCGGCGCGCCCGAGATAGGTGAGCGTGGTCGCCTTTGCGCCCGGCGTGGCATAGCCCGTCGAGTTCGCCGCGACGAGCGCGCCGGCATAGATTTTTTTGCCGGATGCCACCGGCACGGAAATCAACTCGCCGGAGCGCATGGGGGTATTGCGGTCATCGGTCAGAGCGCTCATTACGCGGCCTCCTTCAGGGTGGAAATCTGCTCGGCCGTGAGGCCGAGATTGGTGAGCACGGCCAGCTGCTCGTCGCCGAGGCTCGTCGCGCCGGTTTCGGGCGGCGTCCGTCCGGCCGTCTGGCGTCCGCGCAGCGCCGCAATCGGCGCGGCTGTTTCGAGATAACTTTTCAGGGCGGCGATGTCCTTCGTGCCAAGCTCGCGCGCCCAATCGAGCTGAGCATCGAGCAGAAGCGGCCCGCGCTCATCGCTGAGCGCGGCGGCGATCACATCCTCGACCTCATCGTGGATCTGCTTCGTGCGCAACTCTGCGATCTCTGCGCGCAATGCCTCGACCACCTCGGTTTTCACGAATTTCGCGGGGTCGGGCGTGGCACCCGGCGATATTGCCTTGAGTTCGGCGAGCGACGTTTCCGCCGTCTCGGCGCGGGATTTGAGCGCATCGAGAGCGCCCGTGATGGCGTCATCATTCGCGTCCTCCTCGAGAGCGAGCGCGACGATTACAGCTTTGCGTAGATCCATCGGATTTACCTCTTGGGCGAAATGAGCGCCGAAGGTCGCGGCGGCCTGCGCCGCGAGCCCCGGCAGGTTGTCTATGGCTGGGTTGTTCGTGAGCGCTGCATGAAACAGCGCAAGAATTTTTCCGCTGCCCTTGGCATAGCCGAGCACCGGCGAAATGAAGCGATACTCCTTGGCCGCGATCATCTGGCGCGCGCGCTCGGTCCATTCGATCGCGGCAAAGAGGCCCTGACCGGGCCGATAGATGAGTTGCTTGAACCAGCCGGCGGCGGGCGCCGGCTGACCGTTGCGTTCCGCATTGAGCGTCTGATGCTCGTAGTCGAGCACGTAAGGGATTTGCCGCGCCTCGCTCGCGGCGATCAATTGCGCGGCCGTCTCGGCATCCATGTGCCAGGCCGGCGCATCCGTCGGGCGCCCATCGCGAGCGCGAAAATCGCCGTCCGGCGTAAGCTGGATTTCCGCCGGCGCATCGCCCGCGAGTTCGGTCACGCAGATGGCGATGGCGGTTTTGGGGGCGGTCTCGCGCTTCATGGGGCGAACTATAGACGGCGTCTCCAAAAAAATCAGGGGGAATTAATTCCCCCTGAATCAATCGGCGCAGATCCTGCGGATCCAGCGCATCGTGACGTGATGACGCTCGGCGAGTGTCGACAACGACTCCCCGCATGCATACGCGCGACGGATCCGCATATTGCGCCGGCTCGCCTCGATCTTCTTCGAGGTCGGCAAATCAATGCTCAAATGGTCGGGGAAAGCCGCGATCAACGCCGCCATCTTCGCCTCGCCAAGAAAGCTGGCCAACCATGCCGCCTCCGTGGGCCTGTACGTTAGCCAAATGCGGCGGCCGCCGCGCGCTGCAAGCAATCGCTCGGTATCGGCGAGTCCAATCGCACGGATCAGCCGGCGCAACTGCGCGGGCAGGCTTGCGAGATCAACGTTTGTGTCGGGCACGTTCGGCGCAGCGGGTGCGGAAGTCTCGGTTGGCATGGCTCTTCTCCGGGTGACGATGGGCATCTCTCCACAGCGCCGCAATGACGCCGGCAAGCTCGGAATCGGAACAAAACTCCAGCACATCCTTGCGGTACCTGCGCAGCTCATTGGCCTGGGCTTTTTCCCACTGCGGATAATGATCGCCCAGCTGCGCCTCAATCTTTTTCAGTAGCGGCCGCGTCGCCAAACTGTTCGGCGGCCTGCCAAACGCTCCCCGCGCTTTCGTCTTTCCTATCCCCTCTCCCCCCGGGAGAGGGCCAGGGTGAGGGCGAGGCCTACTCGGCGTCGAACGCCGCGAACTCAAATGCGCGATCAATTTTCGGCGTCCGTATTCATCCAGATCAGCCGCCGATTTCACCCGCGCCACAGCCCACAGCACGTCGCGATATGTCGTATCATCGAGCCCGATCTCCTTGGCGAGGCAATGGATCCGCGCCAACTCCCGGTTACGGTTCACGCCGCATGCTCCAGCTTGTCGGCATCGCGGATTAACGCCTCGGCCGCGCGCGCAATCGCCGCGTGCGGCGGTTGAATCACCACTTCGTCGGCATCCGCCATAATCTCGATCGCGAGCCGCTTCAGATCCGCGCCGGCCAGATCGGCGGCGGCATTTCTATCCACGCTCTCCCGGGTGCGAATCAACAGCAGCACCTGATCCTCGGGCAGCAGGCGCTTGATGCGATCGATCGTATCGGCCTCGTCGCGCATCTCGACGGAGCCTTTCTTCTTGCGGAATCCGCATTTGACGCCGCTCAAAATTCGAGTCTTCGGCTTCTCGAACAAATCCGCAGCATCCTCGATGGCAAGCGCCAGCACGGTCCGCGCGGTCGCCGTCAGCTTCGCCGCGCGGCGCAGCTTCACCGCATGGCGTCGCTTGGCCTCCACAATCTCATCCTCCAGCTCGGTCACCTCGCCCACCAGCGCAGAGTGCGCGTCGGCGAACTTCCGCGCTGCCACCTCAACATCTTTCATCTCATTCATCTCGTTCTCCTGTAGGAGCGGCTTCAGCCGCGATCAAGAATCAAAATGTCGTCGGCTGCGCCACTGCGCGGACGAGCGCCATCAATCCCGTTTGCAGATCCGTCACCCCAATCGCGACCCAGCGCTGATCGATCGTTTCGTTCGCACGCAAAATTTCGACCAGGAGCTGAAGCTCGGCGCCGTGTTTCTTGATCGCGTTAATCAACCTCGCCTCACGGTTATTTAGCCGCCGATAATCGTCAATTTTCGGTTGCTTGAAAGTTTCCATGTCATTCCTCATTTCCTGGTAGGCCGGGATAAGCGCAGCGTTCCCGGCGTCTTCGATTCGCCCGCA
>CAZKOE010000162.1:0-5697 GCA_964554305.1 uncultured Gammaproteobacteria bacterium | reverse complement strand
GCGGCCTGGATCGTCCAGCGGCCCTCGCCGGAATCCGACACCCGGCCGCTGAAGCCCTTGAGTTCGGCGTCGCGCGCGAGCGCATCGGCCGTAAGGTCCAGGAGCCAGGAGCCAATCACCGAACCGCGGCGCCAGACCTCGGCGATCTCGGGAAGGTCGAACTCATACAGGAAGTTCTCGGGATCTTCGAGCGGCGTGGTTTCCGCATCCTCGTCGTATTTCTTGGTGCCGGCGTTGGCGTGCTTAAGGACGTTGAAGCCCTCGGCGAAGGCGGCCATGATGCCATATTCGATGCCGTTGTGAACCATCTTGACGAAGTGGCCGGCACCCGCCTCGCCGCAGCGAAGATAGCCGTCGGGCGCCGTGCCCTTGCGATTGCCGCGCGCGGGCGTGGGTTCGGCCGCGCCGGCGCCGGGCGCGAGCGCCTTGAACACCGGATCGAGATGTTCGCAGGCGTCCCGGTCGCCGCCGATCATCATGCAGTAACCGCGTTCGAGTCCCCACACGCCGCCGGAAACGCCGGCATCGAGGAGGCGAATGCCATCCTTCGCAAGTGACTTGGCCTGGCGGATCGCGGCCTTGTAGTGCGAGTTGCCGCCGTCAATGACGATGTCGCCCTGGTCGAGCAGCGGTCGGAGCTGCTCGATGGTTTCGTCCACGTAGGCGGTCGGGAGCATCATCCACACGGCGCGGGGCTTGTCCAGCTTGGCGACGAAGTCCTTCAGCGAATCCGCGCCCGTGGCGCCTTCGCCCGCCAGTTCTTTCACCGCGGCCGCATTGACGTCGTAAACGACGGCGGTATGTCCGGCCTTGTGCAGGCGGCGCACCATGTTGGCGCCCATGCGCCCGAGTCCGATCATTCCGATTTGCATGTTGCTTCTCCTTTAACAGATTCGATATGTCGTCTCTCCCGCGAACGGGAATCCGAATTGTAGGCTGGCATAAGGCCGGAGGCCGTTGCCGGCATCCGGCGCCAAGCCGGGAACGCTTCGCTTATCCTGGCCTACACGAGCCGAAAAACGCGAGAGCGCTCCCCCTCACACGCCGGCGGCTTCGAGTAGGTCGTCGAGCTTGACCCGGAAGACGCGTCGATCGTGATCCTGCAACGCGACGTAATCGCCAGCGGCCTGGGCTTCGAACAACTGGCCGAAGCTGTAGGAGCGACCGGGTATGTCGAGATCCGGGCTGGTGTCGCCGACGATTTGCAAGAACACGCCGTTCGGGTAGCCACCCTTGTGCAACTGACCCGTCGAGTGCAGATAACGTGGGCCGAGGCCGATCGTGGTCGCGACTTGCAGCGTGTCGCGCAGGGCGACGCGGGCCCGTTCCAGCTTGGCGAAATGTTCGGAGTCCGTCGCGACATAGGCCTGGATTGCGAGGTAGTCGCCCGGCTTGACCGCCGCGAGGGCATCCTTGGCCGTGGTTTCCGGAAGGTTCGGCACACCTTCGTCAAGCACCTTGGAAGCCGCCTTCTTGGCCGCTTCCACGTTGGGCTGGTTGAAGGCGTTGATGCCGAGCACGTGGCCGGCGACGGCGATCGCGAACTCCCAGCGGAAGCACTCGGCGCCGATGCTGTAGCGATCCACATAAGGCAGGCGGATGACCGGATGACCCTGGCCTTCCAGAAGGCCGACGTCGGTATGATTGCCGATGCACACGAAGAGCCGGTCGTCGCCGTACACTTCGGGCGCGCCGATCGGCTCGCCCGCGACGGGGAGGATGCCCACGTTCTGCTTGCCGGTGGATTCGGCGATGAGCTGCTCCAGCCACATGCCGAAGCTCGCGATTTCCGGCGGCAGGATCAGCGTGAGCTTGTCGCGCCCGTGTTTCGCGGCATAACCCATGGCGGCGCCGAGGCGCACACCCGGATGCCTGTCCGCGGGCGTATCCGGCATCGAGGCGGCAATCATCTGTCCCGCGCGGGCGAGCAGCTCCTCGATGTCCACGCCGACGAGTGCGGCGGCGACGATGCCGAAGTGGGAGAGGGCGGAGTAGCGCCCGCCGAGATCGGGATTGTTGAAGAACACCTGACGGAAGCCGCGTTCCTGGGCGATTTTCCCCAGCTCCGATCCCTTGTCGGTCACCACGGCGTAGTGCGCGGGATTGTCGTTGAGCGACCAGAAATAATCGAGGTGACAGCGCGTCTCGAGCGTGCCACCGGACTTGGAGGCGAACACGAACAACGTCTTGTCGAGCGGCAAGCTGTTGGCCGCTTGTTTGACGGTGACGGGATTGCTGCTGTCGAGCACGATCATATCGAGCCCGTCGGCATCCTTGAAGGTCGCCTGCATCACGTGCGGGAAGAGGCTCGAGCCGCCCATGCCGCTCCACAACACGTGGGTGATGCCATCCTCGCGCACGCCCTTGACGAAGGCGTTGATGCGCGAGGCTTCGTCTTCCATTTCCTGTGGCGAGGCGAGCCAGCCCAGGCGGTTGGTGATCTCGTCGGGCTTGTCGCTCCACACCGTGTAGTCGTGCTTCCAGATGCGCTCGACGATGTTATTGCCCGCGATTTCCTCGATCTGCCGGCCGACGCCGGCCTCAATTTTTCCCAGGCGTTCGCGATCCTCCTCGCTCGCCTCGCGCAGTTCGGCCAGTTTCTTCTCAATCTGTGCGAGCAGCTTGTTGTAGGACACGTCGAATTTCTGCTTGCCTTCCTCCTGGAGGTCGTGCGCAAGTCGGTCGGTGTCCACGCCGGCCTCGTTGATGGCCTTGATGGTGGCATCCGCGTCGCCGCCGTCGGTGGCGAGCGGCTCGCCGACTTCGCCGTCCTTGGCATAGGCGAACAAGGTTGCTTCCGGCATGGTATTGATCGTCGTGGCCGCGGTCAGCGCCGTGACGTAATAACCTTCGGGCAGGCTCGGATCCTTGGCCCCGGTGCTCGCCCACAGCAGTCGTTGTGGCTGGGCGCCTTTCGCTTCGAGCTTCTTCCAGCGATCGGAGGCGTAGAGCTCGTTCCAGGCTCGCCAGGTCTGCTGGCCGATCGCGATGCCGAGTTTGTTCTTGAGTTCTTCGGGCAGCTTGTCCACGCTCGCCTTGTCCCAGCGCGAAATGAACAGCGATGCCACCGAGGGCACCTTCGGGTCCTTGCCCTCGGCAACGCGGCGCTCGATGCCCTTGAGATAGGCGTCGGCGGCGCGCTTGTACTGGTCGGGCGAGAAGAGGAGGGTGACATTGACCGGAATGCCTTCGTAGATCAGCTCTTCGATCGCCTTGGCGCCCGCTGCCGTGCCCGGCACCTTGATGAAGAGATTATCCCGCTTGGCGCGCCCCGCGAGCTTGCGCGCCTGGGCGATCGAACCTTCGGCATCGTCGGCAAGCGTGGGTGCGAGCTCCAGCGACACGAAGCCGTCGCGGCCCTCGCTCTTGTCGAAAAAAGGCCGGAAGAGATCGGCCGCCTGCTGCAGATCCTCGATCGCGAGCTCGAAGAAGATGGCCTCCGCGTCGGGCTCCTTGTCGTCGAGGTGCTTGCGGATACCGGCGTCGTAGTCGTCGCCGCCGCCGATGGCATGCTCGAAAATCGTGGGGTTGGAAGTCAGCCCCGTCAATGAGAACTCCTCGATGTATTTCTGGAGTGTGCCGCTTGCGAGCATGTTGCGCCGGATATTGTCCATCCAGATGCTTTCGCCCAGTTCGTGCAGTTTCTTCAGTGGGTTCATGTCAAGTCCTTTGTCCAGTGTCGATGTAAAGTGTAACGCTTTTGCAGGAGCGGCGGCCTTTGCCGCGGTCGCGCCCCCGATGAATTTCCCGTGTTCCGTCGCGCCGGGGCGACCGCTCCCGCATCCCCCTGTATCGCATATCCCCGGGTCAGGTCGCGCGCGGTTCGCGGCCGAGTTTTCTCTCGATCTCGAGTACGCGCTCGGTCGTTGCAAGCACCGTATCGGGATTGAGACTCATGGATTCTATATTGAGTTCGACGAGAAATTCCGCCATCTCGGGGTAATCCGACGGCGCCTGCCCGCAGAGACCGGAATGAATGTGGTTGCGCCGGCAACCCTCGACGGCGAGACGAATCATCTCCCGCACGCCCGGGTCGCGCTCGTCGAAGGCGGCGGCGACGATTTCCGAGTCGCGATCCACGCCGAGCGTGAGCTGGGTAAGATCGTTCGAGCCGATGGAAAAACCATCGAAGCGCTTGGCGAATTCGTCCACCTGCATGACATTGTTGGGGATCTCGCACATGGCGTAGATCTGCAGGTCATTATCGCCACGTTCGAGGCCGAACTTCCGCATCAACTTCAGCACGGCATCGGCCTCGGCGACGCGGCGCACGAAAGGAATCATGAGGATGATGTTGGTGAACCCCATCTCGTCGCGCGCGCGCTTCATGGCTGCGCATTCGAGTTCGAAGGCCTCGGCGTAGTCGGGATGCGCGTAGCGCGAGGCGCCGCGAAAGCCGAGCATCGGGTTTTCCTCGTCGGGCTCGAAACCCGAACCGCCGATGAGTGCCGCGTATTCGTTGCTCTTGAAGTCCGACATGCGCACCGTGACGGAGCGGGGATAAAACGCCGCGGCAATGGTGGCGACCGCCTCGGACAGGCGCTGGATGAAAAACTCGCGCCCGTCGGCGTAACCTTCAAGCAGGCGTTCGACCTTCCGGCGCTCCAGATCGTCCTCCACCCGGTCGGAGTGCAGGAGGGCGATGGGGTGCGCCTTGATGGACTCGTTGATGATGAACTCCAGGCGCGCGAGCCCGACGCCGTCGTTAGGCAGGAACGAGGTCTTGAAGGCGAGAGCGGGGTTGCCGAGGTTTACCATGACGCGTGTCGCCGGACGGGGCAGGGCGGAGAGATCCGTGCGTTCGATGGCGAAGGGCACCTCGCCGTCATAGACCTTGCCCGTGTCGCCCTCGGCGCAGGAGACGGTGACAGTCGCACCGTCGGCAATCAGATGCGTTGCCTCGGAGGTGCCGACGATAGCCGGGATCCCCAATTCGCGCGCGACGATCGCTGCGTGGCAGGTCCGCCCGCCGCGATTGGTGACGATGGCTGCGGCGTTTTTCATCACCGGCTCCCAGTCGGGCGTCGTCGTCTCGGCGATCAGCACCTCGCCGGCCTTGAATTCATGCAGCGCCGAGAGGTCGCGTGCCACGCGCGCCCGGCCGGAGGCAATCTTGGAGCCCACGGCGCGGCCGGTGACGATGACTTCACTTTCGCCCTTGATCGTGTAGTCTTCAAGTATTCCGGCGCGCGTTTGCGAGGCGACCGTTTCCGGGCGCGCCTGCACCATGTAGAGCAGGCTATCCTCGCCATCCTTCGCCCATTCCATGTCCATCGGGCGGGGCTCGCCCGCCCGCTCGCTGTAGTGCTTTTCGATCTTGATCGCGTAATCCGCCAACGTCAGCACGTCTTCGTCGCTGAGCGCGAAGCGGTTGCGCTTTTCCTCGGGGGTTTCGACGTTTTTTACCCGCGCCGAATCGTCGCCGTCGGCATATACCATCGTGAGGTGCTTGCTTCCGAGTCGGCGCCGCAACACCGTGCGGAAGCCTTTTTCGAGTGTCGGCTTGTGGACGTAGAACTCGTCGGGATCAATCGTGCCCTGGACGATGTTTTCGCCGAGCCCCCAGGCCGCATTCAAGAGCACTACGTCGCGAAAGCCCGATTCGGTGTCGAGGGAAAACATCACGCCGGAGGCGCCGAGATCGGCACGCACCATCTTCATGACCGTGATCGCGAGGGCGACATCGAAGTGATCGAA
>CAZKOE010000161.1:0-5731 GCA_964554305.1 uncultured Gammaproteobacteria bacterium | reverse complement strand
CAAGTTCTACGTCGTCGGCGGTTGCGCCAACCGCTGCGACTCCTCCGATGTACAGGTTTACGATCCCGCCTCCAACACCTGGAGCAAGGCGGCGGACTATCCGCACCCCGCCGGTTGGCTGGCCTGCGGCGGCATCGGCGGCAAACTTTATTGCGCCGGCGGCACCTCGGGTCTGCATACTCTGTACAAGGACGCCTATGTCTACAATCCCGCCACCAACAAGTGGTCGCCCATCCCCGACATGCCGACCTATCGCTGGGGCGCGGCTTACGCGGCCGCCAACGGATCCCTGTTGGTCTCGGATGGAATTTCGGGATTCCAGGTATTAACCAACACGGGCTTCGCCTACGATCCGGCGACGGACCGCTGGCGCGACCTGCCCAATTCCAACTACGCGGTATTTCGCGGCGGCAGCGCCTGCGGCTTCTACCGGGTCGGCGGTTCGCGGGCCGGCTACCTGTCGGTGGCGAGCGCCGAAACGCTGCCGGGCTACGCGCAATGCGGCGAACCGACTCCGATTCCCTGGCTTACGCCGACACCGGCGGCGGGGACGCTCGGAGCGGGCGCCGAAACCCACGCGACGCTCATCTTCGACGGTACGGGCCAACAGGAATTCACGACTTCGCATGCCTACCTGAAGGTACAAAGCAACACTCCCTACTCCGACCAGATCGTGCCCCTGACCGTAACCTGGGATCCGCAGCCGGTGAACCTCTTGCTGAGCGGAAGCGTGAGCCCGGACCCCGTGCACAAGGGCAGTAACGTCGCCTACACCCTCACCGTCTATAACCGCCAGGCGGACAACCACGGTGCGGCCACGCGGGTCAAGCTGAGCTATCTGCTGCCGCGGGGCGTCAGCTACGAGGCCGCAAGCGGCGATGCCACCTGCACGGCGCGTGCCGCCGGCTCCGCGCCCGCGCCAGGCACGGTGACCTGCGACTTCGGCACCATCGCACTCGGCGCCTCGAAGACCGAAACCCTGGCCGTCAAGGCCGTGAGCGCCGGCAAGCTGACCAGCGACTTCGAAGTCAGTGCCCGCGAGCCCGACAGCGACGGCGGCGACAATAGCCTCACGCTCTCCAGCGTGGTACTCGGCACCGCCGATCTCGCCCTCGGCGCCGACAAGGCCTCCATCCCGCTGAGCGGCACCGGCACGCTCACGCTGACACTCAACAACGCCGGCCCCGATCCCGCCTCCGCGGTGCAAATCCACGCCAAGGCCGGCGGCGGCACGGTCTCCCTCCGGTCGGCCAGCGCCTCGCAGGGCAAATGCACCGTCTCGGGCGGCGCCGTCGCCTGTGACCTGGGCCAGGTGGATGCCGGCAAGACCGTTACCGTGACGCTGCAACTCTTCGGCGCCTACGCGGGCAGCACCACGATCAACGCCCAGGCAAGCACCGCGAGCGAGGAGCCCGACACCGCCAACAACGGCGTCAGCGCGAAGGTCACGGTCAAAGCTCCGCCGCCACCCGACAACGGCGGTGGCAGCGGTGGCGGCGCCCTCGGCTGGCTCGCCCTTGCCGCCCTGCTCGGCCTTGCCTGCGTCGGCGTCTACGCCCACAGGCGGCGCGCCGAGCGACGGTAATGCCGGGTGCAACAGGTCTTCGCCTACGGGCGAGGTCGGAGGGGGTGGCCAGCGGCTCGGTCACCCCCTCTTTTTTCAATCCCGACCGAGTATAAGCGCCCGACCACAGAGAAGCAATCACGCACGTCAAAAGGGACGAGTGCGTCATTGCCCGGAAACTCGTGTTATATTTTTTCGATAAATTAAACCGAAGCACGGCACTTTCATTTCATGCTGTTTGCCACCACCAGCAACGGCGTTTACCACTGCGATGTCGCCCGCGGGCACGTGCGCCGCATTCTCGGCAACCGGCACACGCCGGGAGCTCTCAAACCCGAGGCGCGGGGGTACTTCGGCATTGCCCGCCACGAGCCGACGAGACAGGTGCTGGTCGCCTCGCGCGAACGCCACCTGTTCCGCCTCGGGAAGCTCGCCGACCATGTCAGGCTTCACCTGATTGATCCGCAGACGTTGGACAACAGCTTGCTCGCGGTCACAAAAGATGTCCACGACGTGCACCAGATCGCCTGGCACGACGGGCGGGCCTTCCTGACGGATACCGGGAAAAACCGCATTGTCATTCACAAACCGCTCGACGGCGAGCGCAGCGTTGCGAACGTGGGTGGCATTCGCGACGATGTCAACCACATCAACGCCATTCTTGTGCATGATGGCTTTCTATATATCGGTTTGAACAATCGCGGCGTGAAGCCCGCCGAACTGCTCCGCCTGGCCCTGCCCCGGCTTTATGAATCACTTGACGGGGAAACACCGGACCTTTCGGCGCTCGCCGAACACATCGTGTTGGATGAAATTATCCATACCCACGATCTGGAACCCGACACGAACGGCAGGCTGTTCGCCTGCATCTCCTACGCGGGCAGCGTCTTCGAGGTGGCGAGCCGGCAGCCGATATTGAAGGTGGGGGACTGGACACGCGGCCTCGCCTTCGGCCCGGACAGCCTGTGGGTCGGAACCAGCGAACTCGCGGGGCGAAAGGATCGGCACAGCGAGAAACTCGACGGTGCGATTTCGCTCTACTCGCTGCCCGACCTCAAGCTCGTGGATCGCCTCATCCTGCGCGGCGCCGGACAGGTCAACGATCTCCTCTACGTCGAAGACACGGCGCCGCCGGACTGACACGATGGACGGGATCGAGGACGTCGATATCGCCTGCCCCTACTGCGGGGAAACGATAACGATCCTCGTGGATTGCTCGGCGGGCAACCAGAATTACATCGAGGACTGCCGGATCTGCTGCCAACCCATGCGGCTGGTCATCACGCTGGATGCAACCGGTACGCCGACCGTTATGGCGGCGCGGGAAGACGACACCTGATTGCTCCGGCCCACAAATGGCAATGCGAATCTTGTAGCCTTTTGCGGGGCGACCTCAGTCGCGATTCTTGCCATTCTTTCGCGAGCAAGCTCGCTCCCACAGCAACCCTTGCCGCTTTTATCGTGGCTGAAGCCGCTTCTTCGGTCAAGAAAATTCCGTTTCTCCAGCGCGATTCAGGGATTCAGGGATCGCGGTTCACCTCTGGATTCCCCCTCGGGCGGCGGCGGAAGAGCGCATCGGCGATGGCGATGACGGCGCCGACGGTGATCGCCGAATCGGCGACGTTGAAGGCCGGGAAATACCACACGTTCGAGTAGTGCACCTGGATGAAATCAATCACGTGCGCGTGCCAGACGCGCCCGATCGCGTTGCCGAGCGCACCGGCGAGAATGAGCGCGAGCCCGGCGGCGAGCCCGGTGCGGCCGCGCGCCGGCAGCCGGCACAACCAGACGACGATGGCGATGGAGAACGCCACCGCGAGGCCCACGAACAACCATTGCTGCCAACCCGTAGCGCCGGCGAGAAAGCTGAAGGCGGCGCCGCGGTTGAACAGGAGCGTGATGTTCAGCACCGGCAACAGCTCGACGCGCTCGTAGGGGCGCAGGTAGTACAACACCACGAGCTTCGCCACCTGGTCGGCGATAATCACGACGACGGAAAGATACAGCCAACGCAGCGGCGGATGCCTCGGCACGACGAACCGCCAAACCTTGCTCAAGCCCGCAACGAAAGTCTTCATGCCCAACGCCGCTTTTCCCAGGCGTCGCCGACGTTGCCGGCGCAGCGTGCACACAAGCCGGGATGCGCGGCATCCGCGCCGACGTCGGGACGGCGGTGCCAACAGCGCTCGCAACGTTTGTGCTCGCTCGCCCTCACGACCACGGCAAGCCCCGGCGTCTCGTCGTCGCCGGCATTCGCCGGACGCTCGGCGAGCGGATGCAGGCGCAGCGCCGAGACGATGCAGACAAAGTGCAATTCGCCGGCGAGCGGTTCGAGCGCGGCAAGCCACTCGCCATCGGCATACACAGCCACTTCGGCTTCAAGCGAACCACCGAGCTTTCCCGCCTTGCGCAGCGGCTCGATCGCGCGCAACACGGCGTCACGCGCCGTGAAGACCCGCTCCCACGCCGCATCGTCGGCCTTGATCTCCGGCAATCCATGCCAGGTGGTCAGCATGACCGAATCCGGGCGTTCGCCGGGGAGATAACTCCAAACTTCCTCGGCGGTAAAACAGAGAATCGGCGCGAGCCAGCGCACCAGCGCCTCGGCGACGAGCCACAATGCCGTCTGCGCCGAACGTCGGCCGGGGCTTGCCGCCGGCATGGTGTAGAGCCGATCCTTGGTGATGTCGAGGAACAGCGCGCCGAGTTCGGTCACGCAGAAATTGTGCACGCGCTGATAAATGACGTGAAAATCGTAGCTTTCATACGCCGCCTCGATTTCTTCGCCGAGAGAGCGCGCACGGGCAACGAGCCAGCGGTCGAGCGCGAGCATGTCCGCCGGTGTCACGGCATCGTTTGCGGGATCGAAATCGTAAAGGTTCGAAACCAGGAAACGCAGGGTGTTGCGCATGCGCCGGAAGGCATCGGCCGTGCGTTTCAGGATTTCGTCGGAGACCGCCATCTCGCGCCGGTAGTCGGTCGCCGCGACCCACAGGCGCAGAATGTCGGCGCCGAGCGAGTCCACCACTTTCTGCGGCGCGACGACATTGCCGCGCGACTTGGACATCTTGCGGCCGTGGGCATCCACGGCAAAACCGTGCGTGAGCACACCGCGGTAGGGCGCCGCGCCGGTGATCGCGACGCCGGTCAGGAGCGAGGACTGGAACCAGCCGCGGTGCTGATCGGAACCTTCGAGATACAAATCGGCCGGCACGCCGAGCGCGGGATCGGCGGCGAGCAGACACTGATGGCTCAGCCCCGAATCGAGCCAGACGTCGAGAATGTCGGGCGCCTTCTCATAATCGCGGGCCTCGTCGCCGAGAAGCTCCGCCGGGTCCAGTTCATCCCAGGCTTCGAGCCCGCCGGCCGCGACCTTGGCGGCCACCGCTTCCATCAGCCGCGCGCTGTCGGGATGCGCACGGCCCGTTTCGCGATGCACGAAAAGCGCGAGCGGCACGCCCCAGATGCGCTGGCGCGAGATGCACCAGTCGGGCCGCCCGGCGACCATCGCGCGGATGCGCTCTTCGCCATGCGCGGGCGTCCATCGGACCGTCTCGACCGCTTCGAGCGAGCGCCGGCGCAATTCGTGCACGGCAAGGTCAATGAACCACTGCGAGGTGGCGCGATAGATGACGGGCCGGTGATGGCGCCAGCAATGCGGGTAGCTGTGTCGATAGCGCACGTGAGAGAGCAGCGCCCCGTGCCGTTCGAGTTCGGCGACGACGGTCTTGTTGCCCGCATCGAGCGTCTGCCCGCCGACGAGCGGCGTATCGGCCCTGAAACGCCCGTCGCCGGTGACGGGGCTTTCGACATCGAGGCCGAAGCGCAGGCCGAGGCGATAGTCGTCGGGACCATGGCCGGGCGCGGTATGCACGGCGCCCGTCCCCGCCTCGGCCGTCACGTGATCGCCGGGCAGGATCGGCACCTGGCGCTCGAGCCAGGGATGTTGCAGCTTCAGGCCTTCGAGGGCGCTCCCACGGGCCGCACCGAGCACCTCGCGATGCTCCGCGCCGTAGCGCGTCAACGCCTCTTCGGCAAGCCCGTCGAGCAACACCAGCGCCTCGCGCCGCCCCGCAATGTCGACGGCCACAAGCCAGTAATCGAGGTCGGGGTGCACGGCGACGGCCTGATTCGCCGGCAGCGTCCACGGCGTGGTGGTCCAGATCG
>CAZKOE010000160.1:0-5755 GCA_964554305.1 uncultured Gammaproteobacteria bacterium | reverse complement strand
GGACATGATTCACGCACATTGAGCAATCTGCCGGGCTTTCTCATTTCTGATCCGTAAGATGTCGGCACAGGGGCCGGCGTGCTTGGCACGTATCCGCTGAAATATCTCCTGATGGCCCCTGTCCGGGTCATGTTCGGTACCGACGGCGCCGGGCGCCAAGCAATCCTCGGTGTCGCGATCGAGCCGCTTCAGGCGCGCATTCATCTGGCGTTTGACGAACACATCGGGGCGCGTGCGCAAACCGTGCGCGTGCTGGCGGTTGAGCAGGCGGGTGCGCTCGACCGGCAGATCCTCCAGCCAGCCGTGGGCCTGCTGCAGCGCCTGGACTTCCTCGCTGCACGGCCGCCACAGGGGCGGGGCGTGCTCCTCGCCATAGCGCATGATCAGCTGCGCATCGGCGCGGTCACTCTTCGCCCGCGAGAGCTTCATCTGCCCGTAACGCTTGATCACCAACGGGTTGACCACGCTCACCGCACGACCCGCCTCCAGCAGGCGCAGCGCCGCGCGGGCATGATAGGTGCCCGTGGCCTCCATGACAAACTGCGCAGCGCTCGGCGCCTCCTCCAGAAGCTCGCCGAGCCATTGATCCATATAGTCATACTTCGCCCAGCGCAGCTTCTCGCCCTCGCGCCACGCGGCGTCCAACCAGTCCTTGCTCACATCCATTCCTACAACCATTGCACTCTCCTTCATCGCGACCACAAAAACGCTTCGACTATAGTCATCCATTCTTCATCAATGCGGGATCAAGTCCCAGTAAAACTGTCCGGCTTCCTTGGTCAGGCTGGAAAGGGCGACCTTCATTCCGGGCGGCCTTCGCAGACCTATCGACAGACACGCGGCCTCTGCCCCTTTCCATTCCACCCAGCATACGTCTACACCAGATAAAACAAGCATAGGATGACGGAATACCGAATAATTCAGAGGCTCCGTAATTGACGGAAGGCCGTCGGAATCGGGGTTGTGCTCTTCGCTTGCGTTTCCGGAAAGTTCGTTTGCTCGAGGCCGGCGGTGAACGAAGCCGTGGCGACGTTTCCGGCGGCGCAGGCTCTTGAACCGATTTCGCTTTTGTTTGAGCAAACAAACTTTCTTTGCCAACGCTCGCCACCATCTCGCCGACGTGGCCGGCAATCACGCGCCCCTTCCTGAATACCCCCTTGCAAAAGCTGTGCGGTTAGGTGTAAAAGAGGAGTTGAGCCAATCGGCCCTCGCGGCTGGCCGATTCCTGCAATTCCTATCCATGGAGGATGCATTCATGTTGCATCGAAAAATCAATAGCGGCTCAAGACGCGCGTTGTTGGTGGCGATCATATTGGGTATTTCTTTTATTGCCGGTACCGCCTATGCGGCGCCTCGTTACTACAAGGCCAATTTCCATATTCGGGTGAATGGTATCGAGATCGCATCTCCGAGCGCCGTTGCTCTGGCGGGTTCGCCGGTGACGTTAACGATGAGCTCTTCGACAGTAGCCTATCGCCTTCGCTACAGGTTCACAAATGAAATCACGGGCCGCAATGGCGAGCGCGGTGTAAAACTCATCATGAAGCTATATAAGAAACAGGGCACGAAATGGCGGTCTTTGGGGAGCCCGAAAATGGGCCTGATCCTTGGAAAAGCGGGCAGCATCAGCATTAACTCGGAGAATTCCCAAAGCGGTAATCCTTCCTTCGGCATTACAGTCATGGCTACTCAAATATCCGTGGCGAAATTGAAGAAGATGCTTCACGGGCGGCTTCCCCAAGTGCATCCGTGTCCGGCTTCGAGCGATCGGAATGCGGTTGTTACGACGCCCGCCTCTTCGGCGTCGGCCGGGCCGGCAATAAGTTGTTGTCGCGTGCCCTGCTCGACTCATCCAGGCTGGACTCTGAAGTGTTGCAACGCCGTAATCTGTTGTGATTGCGGCGTCTGTTGCGAGCCGCCGTGATATCGCGGTCTTCGGAGCCCCGGAATGACGGAATACCGAATAATTCAGAGGCTCCGTAATTGACGGAAGGCCGTCGGAATCGGGGTTGTGCTCTTCGCTTGCGTTTCCGGAAAGTTCGTTTGCTCGAGGCCGGCGGTGAACGAAGCCGTGGCGACGTTTCCGGCGGCGCAAGCTCTTGAACCGATTCCGCTGCTGCTACGGTTCACCGTCGAGTGCCGGGATTCTCGTGCCCCCCCTTGCAAGGGAGGCCGTCCAGGAGTAAAAATGGAGATGAGCCGATCGGCCCTCTGCGACTGGCCCACTTATCCACCCATTATTGGAGGGGTTAGCCATGTCGCGTTTCAAATTCTTAGGGAGTAGCGCAGCGCTCCTGTTCTTCGCCTCCCTGTTTCCCGCCATGGCCTTCGCCAGCGGAGTACACGGAATAGGCGTGCTCCGCTGCGACGGCTGCAGCTCGGTCAGCGCGATTTCCAATACGGCTGCGAGTTGGCTGTATGAGCATGAGGGGGATTCCGGGTACCTACGTTTTTTTGATCCTCAATCCCCAGGCCAAATTATTGGGGAAGGTTACCGTGCATCGGAACTATGATTCGAAAAAGCCGGGATGCCACCGACTGGGACAGTTGGATTGCTACACGGATTACGCGATAGCGGATACCGGAACCGTTGCGGAGATGCAACAAAACTATCTTCGCAATTTCCCGGATGCAGGGTTGGCTTCCATACCCACTTCCGTGGCCAATACATATACTGGATCAAACCAACAACCGGATATCAGCGCTTATTTGTCCGATTATTTTGGCAATTCACCCCCTGAACAAGGATCAACGGTACTCGTCCTGTTTGCGGACGATTCCAGTGCCATTTATCAGTTTGCCGACACGGGAGGTGGCGGCTGGGTGCTGATGCATGACAGTGGCCATGCCTCCAACGGAGGACCCTTGGACGACAGCGGCGAACCGATAAGCCTGCCTCCGGCGCCCAACGTGGTGCTCACGCCGTCTCCCGTGACCACGGGAAGAGGCGCCGCTCTTGGAACACGCAGTCCAATCGGCAGTTCATGGCACGAAGTTTTGTCTGGGCTGGTAAGGCCAAGTCAGTTGGTGGTTTGCCAAGACATATCG
This sequence comes from uncultured Gammaproteobacteria bacterium, assembly GCA_964554305.1. Taxonomy (GTDB): domain Bacteria; phylum Pseudomonadota; class Gammaproteobacteria; order JAKDMP01; family JAKDMP01; genus JAKDMP01. The sequence goes on along the minus strand of CAZKOE010000160.1, from coordinate 2,707 downwards.
TGTATGCAAAATGAAGGTAGCGGATGATTACTGGGAGGGTTGATTATGAAATTTTGGGTTTCTCTATCTGCGATGCTTTTATTGTTTTCCGGCTGTACGCTGGGTCCGAAGCCGCCGCAAGTAACGGGTGCGGTGCGGGCTCCATTTGACCTCAATGAGGTTAGCCTTTATCTTCCGCAATGCGAACCGGCGCATTATGCAACGGTAGCGAAGCTCGACGCGAGCAAGCTCGGCAAATTTTCGTCCTACCAGTTCAACCTGAACTGGATCAAGAAGCTCCGCCAACAGGCCGCGAAGCTCGGAGCCAATGGCTTGCTGTTGACGCCACTCAGTCAGCCGAGAGCGCCTGTTGGTCCGACGCACAGAACTGGCCCCGGGTTTCGGGTGGCAGCGATTTATGTCCCACCGGTTGAGAGGACCCTCGCGGCTACCGCAAATAATTGTAAGATTTGTGCCTCGAAAATTGAAGCGTTATTGAGTGCGGGGCCTAGCGGTTCAGCTCTGTTCGTGTTGGGTGACGCTCCACATAAAAGTGCTACTCATATTAAATGCAGCACCAAATCAAGCAAAGTTGGCATATATCCGTAACCTCGGTACCAACAGGTATTAATCGGGGGCATCGATTATTAAATAATTGCTTTACTGTCTTGGCTTTTCGGCAGTGCTTATGGTATTTGCCGCCTGCACGCTGGGTCCGAGACCTCCGCAAATTACGGGCGTGAAGCGGGCGCCGATTGCTTCCGCCGATGTTGGGCTGTATCTCCCGCAATGCGGGCCATTGCATTATGAAACGGTAGCGAAACTCGACGCGAGCAAGCTCGGTAATTTTTCTTCCTACCCATTCAATCTGGATTGGCTCGAGAAACTTCGCAAACAGGCTGCCGGCCTTGGCGCCAATGGCCTGCTGTTGGTTCCGATCAGTCGGCCGGGTTTCAATGAGATGCCCAAGCCGGGGCCTGCACTCCAGGCAGAGGCAATTTATGTGCCATCGCCCGAGAACTCCCTTGGAGGTGCGTCTGGTTGTGCGAATTGTGCCTCGAAACTCGAAAATTTGTTGAGTTCTGCGGATACCGTTAAATTGCAGTTCGGTAATGCGCCTCCCAAAAGAGTTCGGCACATTGAATGCAACGGTGAATCGGGTAACATTGGCATATTAAGAGTCGCATAAGTAAAGTCTCATGAGTTATAATTGGCTACATGAAATGCAAGAAGACGATAGACGCGCGCTCGTACTCGCACGAGATGCTTGAGGCGATGCGCGTCAGTGCGGTCAAGCGCGTGGAAGCGGGCGAGAGTCCGGAGGCGGTTGCCGAGGGATTGGCGATCAACCGTCGCACGATTTATCGTTGGCTTGAGGCGTTTCACTACGGGGGCAACGATGCGCTGAAGGCCAAGCCGGTGCCGGGGCGCCCACCGAAGCTCACGGCGAAGCAGATGCAGCGGCTCTCGAAATTGATTCGCACGAAAAACCCGCAGCAGTTGAAGTTTGAGTTCGCGCTGTGGACGCTCGGGCTGATCCGCGAGTTGATTCGCTGCGAGTTCGGGGTGCGGCTGAGCGAGGTCTCGGTTGGGCGCTTGATGAAGCGTCTTGGCTTCACGGCGCAACGCCCGCTGTATCGCGCTTGGCAACAGGACCCTGAGGTGGTTGCCGAGTGGCGTGAGACAGTCTATCCTAAGATCAAGGCGCGAGCCAAGCGCGAGCGGGCTCTGATTTTCTTTGCCGATGAGGCGGGCGTTCGCTCCGATCACCATTCGGGTAGAACCTGGGCGCCGCGCGGCAAGACTCCGGTCGTGAAGGCTACCGGGGCGCGTTATGGGCTGAACTTGATCTCGGCGGTCAACGCCGCGGGGCAGTTCCGTTTCATGACGGTCGAGGGAACAGTCACCGCCACCGTGTTCCGCGATTTCCTCAAGCGGCTGATCAGCGGCGTGGATCGCAAAATCTTTCTGATCGTCGATGGCCATCCGACGCACAGGGCAAAGCTCGTCAAGCGCTTCGTCGCCGACCATCCCAGAGAGATCGAGCTTTTCGTATTGCCGCCCTATTCCCCGGAGCTCAACCCTGACGAGTTGGCTTGGGCGCACCTCAAAGCGCAGGTGGCAAAGACCGCGCCGCAGACAAAATTCGAACTCAAAGCCACCGTGTTGCGCGTCATGTGTCAACTGCAGAAGCTTCCGCATATTGTCGCCGGTTTCTTCCACACACCAAGCTGCGCCTATGCCTAATTGCGAGGCTTTACTAACGTGGGTATTAGTATATCCATAACAGCGGTACCAACAGGTGTTGATTGGAAGTGCCGATTATGAAATGCTTGTTACACAAGCAGGCCGCCAGCCTCGGCGCGAACGGATTACTTGTGGTTCCGGCCAGTGAGGCCAAGAAGAAAGGTCTTCCGAAGTATGGACCGCGGTTTGACGTGTGGGCGATCCGGGTGCCTATACCGCTGCTTCGACTTCTGCCACGGATGCCCAGGGGGGGCTGTAAACGGATTGTAGAGCAACTGTTTGGCTATGAATCGGCGGTAGCCGCTTCGGGTATGTATGCTCCTCACACGTTACGTCCGGGAGCCATTTCTCCCGGCCATGCACGATAGCGGATCGGAGTCGAACGGGAGTTTAGAGTCTTCAACAGGGGCTATGTAAATCCCCCGGTTTTAGCCGGCCCATTATTCTTGCCTCTTCTCTCCTTGCGGGAGAAGGTTGGAAT
>CAZKOE010000159.1:0-5875 GCA_964554305.1 uncultured Gammaproteobacteria bacterium | reverse complement strand
GCGAACGGGGCACGGTCGCGACGCAGGGCGGGCGCTATTTCGGCTTCGTGGTCGGTTCGAGTTTCCCGGTCGCAACGGCCGCGGACTGGCTCGTTTCCGGCTGGGATCAGAATGCCGGACTCTACGTGCTCTCGCCGCTCGCCGCCGTCGTCGAACAGATTGCGGCCGAATGGATCCAGGACCTGCTTGGGATCCCGGCGGCCTGGAGTGCGGGCTTCGTCACCGGCGGAGCCATGGCGAACTTCACCGCGCTCGCCGCCGCCCGCCATCAGGTACTGCAAGCGGCGGGATGGGACACGGAGGCCCGGGGGCTGTTCGGCGCACCACCCATCACCGTCGCGGCAAGCGAGGACTCGCACTATTCGATCGCGACCGCGGCGCGGATGCTCGGACTCGGCGCCGACCTTATCCGCCGGGTGCCGACCGATGCGCAGGGACGCATGCGCGTGGACGAACTATCGAAGGTTCTGAAGAGTAGCGAGGGCCCCTGCATCGTCTGCGCCCAGGCCGGCAATGTCAATACCGGCGCCTTCGACCCGATCGAAGCCATTGCGGGCGAGACGGCCGCACGCGGCGCCTGGCTGCACGTGGACGGCGCCTTCGGCCTCTGGGCCGGCGCAAGCCCGAAGCTGCGCCACCAGGTCGCCGGTATCGAGTGTGCCGACTCCGTATCCACCGATGGCCACAAATGGCTGAACGTGCCCTACGATTGCGGCATCGCGTTTTGCGCCCACCCCGAAGCGCAGCGGCGGGCGATGATGCTCGCCGCGTCCTACATCAAGGACACGGCAGGCGAACGCGATCCGCGAGCGTATGCACCCGAAGAATCCCGGCGCGCGCGGGCGATACCCGTCTATGCCGTGCTGCGGACGCTCGGCGCCGCGGGCATTGCCGAACTCGTCGAACGCTGTTGCCGTCACGCCCGCCGCTTCGCCGAGGGTTTGAACGCCGCAGGCTACGAGGTCTTGAACGACGTGGTTCTCAACCAGGTACTCGTGTCATTCGGAGACGCCGGCAAGACGCACCGCGTCATCGACGCCATCCAGAAAGACGGCGGCTGCTGGTGCAGCGGCACGACGTGGAAGAGCCGAACCGCGATGCGGATCAGCGTGTCCTCCTGGGCCACCACCGGCGCCGACGTCGAGCGCAGCCTCGAAGCCATGCTTCGCGTCGCCCGGTCGGCATAATTTGTCCCCTACCAGGCCGACCGACGGCAGAAAACCCGAACGCACATCCTTAAGCGCCTCGACAGCAACCCTTATCCATTATTTTCAAGCCATGTAACAAACTCAACTGTCGGCACGGCCCGCCGGTCACGGCCGCCGCCCGACAGGCCGCTGCGGTTTCGATCAACCACTCGACCGCCGGAAACCGGATTCGGACGCCGGACTTTTACAGGAAAATTCCACGATGACCCACGGCTTGCACACGGAAATCGACATCGAAGCATCGGCGACGCGTGCGTGGACCGTTCTGTAGGGCTTCGCGCCCTGTCCCGAGTGGAGATCTTTCATCAAGCCTATAACCGGAATACCGGAAAAGGAAGAAAACTTCGCGTTGCCCCAGCCGGGCGATGGAAAGACCCTGCGCTTCTCAAACGGCTGGCGGAAACACAACCGGCGACCCTCGCCTGCATGCATGGCAGCGCCTGGCGCGGCGACGGCGGCAGACTATTGCGCAAATTGGCCGATGCTCTTTGCGAATGAGGGCGGTCGCTGTCCGGCCACATCCGCCCTCCGATGAATGATATGCTTCGTCCACTTCCCACCCTCGGGCGCCCGATGTCGTACGCAATTACCCCGATCCCGCCAGGCTCGTAATGGCAACTCCGCTCCACATCGGTATCGTCGCCTGCTCCGCCGAGGGCGCGGCGCTCTGCTACACGACCATCTGCACCGAGGGAGAAGTCCTGCTGGGACGCTACGCTCACCCGGAAGTTTCCCTGCACTCGATCCCTTTCTCGAAATACGTAGCGTGCCTGAATACCGGCGACTATGCAGGCATCGCGAAATTGATGCTCGACTCGGCCGAAAAACTCGCGGCCACCGGCGCCGACTTCCTGATCTGCCCCGACAACACGATCCACCAGGCCTTCGAACAGGTCGCGGCGGCCTCACGCCTCCCCTGGCTCCATATCGCGCGGGTCGTGGCCGAAGAGGCCTCCAAAAAGGGCTATCGCCGACTGGGCATTACCGGGACGCGGTGGCTGGCCGCAAGTACCGTCTACCCCGAGCAACTCGAAGCGCTGGGCCTCGAATACCTTCGCCCGACGGATTCCGAACGCGACGAAATCGGCCGCCTGATCATGGACGAACTGGTGCACGGCGTGTTCAAGGCCGAGACGGTCGACTACTTCCGGCAAGTCATCCAGCACTTGAAGGATCGCGGCTGCGATGCCGTCGTTCTCGGCTGCACGGAGATCCCGCTGATCATCAGCGACGACAACTCGCCGCTGCCGACACTGGACTCGACGCGCCTGCTCGCGCGCGCGGCCCTGTACCGCGCGATCGAGGGAGCCGGCTGAGACCACGCCCCGGCCATCGAACCCGAAGTACGGCCGATGTCCGGGCCCGCCTTGCTGCCTACCGTCCGGTATGCGAACGGCTCATCTGCAAGACGGGAATCCGGAACCTCGCCAACAGTCCGGGCGGCGGCCCGATCGTCAACAAAATAATTAACCGACGCGCGGCCAACGGAAGAGTGCTTCGTAGTCGGCGCCGGTGCGGACGCAGGCGCGCCAGGCAAGCCCGCCCTCTGCCATCGCATCGCGGATACTCGGTGCGATCAACTTCATGGCGCTCGCGGCCGCGCGATCGCGCAATTGCCCGCGGCGCGGCCTCCCCATCAGATCGAGCGCCCAGCCGGGCAACAGCGCCGCGGCGGCGCCGAAGAACAGGCCGCGACTGAAGTCCGCCAGCGGGATCGGCAACCGGATCGCGTTCAATACCGCGAGCACCTCGCGCGTGCGCGCATCATGGGCGAGTTCCGGATGGATGTCGTGAAGTACGCCTCCAGCGCGGCGAGCGACTTCGGCACTTCACGCGCGCCGAGCGCCTCGGCCACGCGCGCCATTTCCTCCAGGTAGCGATCCTGCAACGCGCGGGGAACGTGCACACAATACGCTTCATAACCGCGCAGGAAACTCCAGACTTCCGCGCAATGCACCCAGGTCAGAAGATGCGGATCCCCGGCGCTGTACGGGCGCCCGTCGGGAGCAACCCCCGTCACCGGCCGGTGAATCGCTCGAATGTGCGCGATGGCCCGTTCCGCCGGAATTCGCGGCGCGTAAGTCGTGCGGGAAACGAAGGCGATCGTGTTGCGCAGCCGGCCGAGCATGTCGCGGCGAAAATCCGAGTGATCCCACACGCCCGCGAGCGCCAGCGGATGCAGGGTTTGCAGCATCAGGGCGGCGAGGCCGCCGGCCATCATGCTCGGAAAATCGGCATGGATCTTCCACGTCACGCTGTCCGCTCCGAACAGCCCGGGATCGCCGAGCGGCGCGTCGTAATCGGGCGCTGCACCCTCGCGGCGCAGCACATCCAAAACCAAACCCTGCAGGCGACTTCGCGCAAACGGCGGCAACAGTTTCACGCCGGGAAGCCGCAAGCGACCGGCCCGCCGACCCCGCGGCGCCGATCGTGGCGATGAAGGGCTATTGTTTCCGCTGTACCTCATGCGTCCGCACGTTGCGTCGTTCATACGCCGCCGGATCGTCAGCCAATCAATCCGGTATGGGGCGTGCCTACTCATGTTAGCGCCGAAAACACGCTCCGCGGATAAACGGCCTTCGGATGAAACGCCGCAGGAAACCTCTGCCGTAAAGGACTAAAATAATCCTACATCAACCGATACCTTTCTTCGCACCGGAATCCCCTCGCCGCGCCTGTCAGCCCTCCGAGAAAATTTCCACCAAGATTCGGTTTCGGCAAGCGCACACGCTTGAAGAATCGGACCCCGTCGATTGCGGCAGGCGTCCCGTTCGAGCATTTTCGAGGAGAAGTCCAATGCATCATCTGTTTCATCGTTCAGCTTGCGGCGAAACGGCGGACCCGTCCGCCGGCCACGAGACTCCGAAGGGCGCGGTCGGTTACACCTTGGATCCCGGCCATACCGAGATCCTCGCGACCTGGAACCACTTCGGTTTTTCCACCCCGGCCGCCATGTTCTACCAGATCGCGGGCACACTCGTTTACGATGCCGATCGGCCCGAGGATTCCTCGGTCGAAGTGACAATTCCCGTCGCGAGTCTGCACACCGCGGTTCCGAAGCAGGACGAGCACTTGAAAAGCGCCGAATTCTTCGATGCGGCCAGATTTCCGGATATCCGCTTCAAGAGCACCCAAGTGAAGCGCGGCACTGCGCCGGGCAAGCTCGAGGTTACGGGCGACCTGACGGTTCACGGCGTCACGAAACCCGTCACCCTCGACGTGACCGTCAACAAACTGGGCCTTCACGAAATGTACAAGGCGCAGGCCGCCGGTTTCGATGCCACGGCAAAGCTCAACCGCTCGGACTTCGGCGTGGGCGCACACGTGCCGGTGGTCGGCGACCGGATCGATCTCAGAATCACGACAGAGGCCGTCGAAAGCAGGGGCTGGGAAGCCTTTCAGAAGAGCCAATCCGAGTAAGCGCCGAGAGACCCGTGTGTTCGACTTCCAGGGGAGCCGGGCGCCGGCGCCGAAACGCGGCCCGGCAGCGCCTGTAATCCACGCGGCCGACGACCGCTCCAGGGGTGGCCCGCCGGTCCATCGGGCGTTGATCTTCGCGATCGTCGCCTTTGCGCTCCTGACGGTGACGATAGACTCGACGATCGTCGCCACGGCGCTGCACGCCCTTCAGCACGGTCTCGACACATCGGTCAACTGGGCGGGCTGGACGCTCACGGGATATTCGTTCGGCCTGCTGCTGATGCTCCCCGTTTCCAGCAAGCTGAGCGAGCGCTACGGCAATCGCAGGATTTTCCTGGCCTCGGTGATCGTCTTCACAATCGCCTCGCTCGCCTGCGGGCTGGTCAACAACATTTACTTCCTGATCGTCTTGCGCGTGATCCAGGCCGCGGGCGGCGCCGGATTCACGCCGTCCGCGACGGGCATCATCGTCGAGCACTTCGGCAAGGCCCGCGACCGCGCCGTGGGTCTATTCGGCAGCATCTTCGCGACCGGCGCCATGATCGGGCCCATTTTCGGCGGGCTCTTCGTGACCTACTGGAGCTGGCGCGGCGTATTCTTCGTCAACGTGCCGATCGGCCTCGCGGTCGGACTGCTCGCCTTGCGCTTCGTACCGCGCGATCGGCCGCGCCGAACGAGCGAGCGCGCACGAATGGACGCCGCCGGCATGGGCCTGATCGGGGTGGGCCTTCTCGCCGGCATGCTCGCCGTGAGTTACATGGGCGAGAAGGGCGCGCAAATCTGGTCGCCCCTGTTCGTGGCTCCGATCGTCGTCGCCGCCGTCGCGCTGACACTCTTCTTCCGCCACATCCGCCGCACGGCGCAACCGTTCATAGACCCGCACCTGATACACGGCCGCGGCTTCGGCGCGGTCAACACCGTCAACGCGCTCTACGGTGGCCTCACCATCGGTGCGGTTGCACTCATTCCGCTCTATGCGATCAACCGCTACGGTATCAGCGCCCTCAACTCCGGCACGCTGCTGACCGCGCAGGGCGCCGCGTCCATTCTGTTTTCGATTCTCGCCACGCTCGCGCTCCGGCGGCTCGGCTACCGTCTGCCGCTGTACGTCGGCGCCGCCGCCATGATCGCGGGCATACTGCTTCTCGCCTTCCACCCGCCCGCCGGCATCCCACCCTACGCGTGGCTCGCCGACTCGGCTTTCCTCATCGGCGCGCTCCCCCCCTCATTCAACGTCATCAACGCTC
>CAZKOE010000158.1:0-5884 GCA_964554305.1 uncultured Gammaproteobacteria bacterium | reverse complement strand
GCGTCTGCGTACCATTGTGCTTCAGCGTCGCCCGCTTGACGCGGCCCAGCGAATCGTAGTGGAACTCCTGGCTGAGATCCGCCGTGAGGCTTTGCCGCTGGGTCAGTTGGCCCAGAAGATTGTACTGATACGCAAGCGAAACTACCGCCGCGCTTCCGTCTGCGTCCACCTTAAGCGTGCGCAAATGCCCCGTCGAAGCGTCAAAAGTCCGGTTTACGCTGAGCCCGTTGCCGAGCAATGCCTCGGTCAGACCACCAGCCGCCGCCTGACTCTCGGCCTGCCAATACACTTGACTCGGATCAGCGCCGTTGTAGACCTCTTTGAGCGCACCGTTCGCATCGTATTGGTAAGCAACAGTGAAGTTCGATCCCGCGCCCGCCACCGCGGGCGGCGTCGCATCAATGCCGGCACCGCCACAGTTTATGGGTCCCCACGGCGGACATGGCCCGGTGCTCGTACCTACCTGTACGCTGACTTCGTTGCTATGATCGCTGCATACCCCATTGGTGCACGCAGTCGCGTAATAAATGTAAAGGCCGTCGGACGGTTGGTAAATTTGAAAATATGGCAATACACCCCAATAGATACGTTCGGGGAGTGTTTCCATCGGTGGATGCTGATTCGGCCAACTCTCTCTTTCCCACAACTGGTAACTGTCGGCGCCATTTACCGTATCCCAACTAAGCATGTAGTGGCCATCTGTACTATTCCCTGTCGAGGTCGTGAGATTCGCGGGAGGTGGCGGCGCCGGATTCAGAGTGACGTTTACCATAACGGTATCGGAATCCGATTTGATACCATCACTGACAGTTAGCTTGAGTGTCCATTGCCCCGCGTTCGTGCTCTGGAAATGCGCGATCTGCTGATCCGTGCCGGTCAGTGTAACTCCGCTGGTCGAGCCCGATACAATGCTCCAAAGGTAGGTGAGCGTCTGCCCGCCGTCCGCATCGTGCGAACTGCTGCCGTCCAGTGTCGCCCAATCGCCATGCAAAACCGTTTGATCATATCCGGCGTTGGCGACCGGTGCATGATCGAACATTGCAACATCGGGATACGCCACACTCTTGAGCCGCCCGAAACTGTCATAGGTTCTCGAAATCGAGTAACTGTCTCCATCTATGCCAGTATGGACCGCAGCAATCTGGCCGATGGCGGTATAGGTATAACTGCGGGTAAAAGTGTCGCCGTCGCCCTTGGTCTCACTGATGCCACCCAACCGCCCAAGACCGTGCGCGGCCGTATCGTAACTCCAAGTCGTTTGATCTGTGCCGCCGCGGGCTCCAGGCATTTCACGCGTGGCCGGCCGCCCCAGCGCGTCGTAGGCCGTGGTGACGGTTCGCCCCAAGGCATCGGTATGGCTCAGCACCTCGCCCGCGGCATCGTATGTCCAGCTTTGGGCGCCCTGATCGTCGTCGTGCATCCCGGTGCGAAAACCGCGTTCGTTATAGGTATAGGAGACGACATTGCCTTCGGGGTCGGTGATCTTTGCGATCGAACCGAACGGCTTGTAAGCATACAACGTTGACTTGTCATTCGCGTCGGTCACTTTGATTTTGCGGCCCAACGCGTCGTAGCCATAGGTGGTTTCACGAGCCTCATCCGTTCCCGCGCCGACCACGACCGTGCGAGTCAATCCGTCATAATTGATTGTCGTGACCTTCTGCCCATCGCCATTGTCATCATTCCCGCTCAAATCCTGCGTGACTTGCGTCGGACGACTCCTTATGTCGTATTGATAGTGTGTCCAATACACGGCATCGCCGGCGTAATAAGGCGCGCTCGCGTCTGCTTTGTGACCAAGAGCGTCATAATCAATGTCGCCGATGGCGATTTCCCCGCCTTTTCGTGGTGTCTTCGTTCGCAATACACGACCGAAGCTGTCATAAATTTTCGTCGTCGCGCCACCGGAATTGCGGGTTGCGGTAACCTTGTATGAAGCATAAGCCACACCGTCACAGGAACCGCATGGCGTACGGTCCATCGTGACGAAAACTCCTGTCGGCAATGTCTTTTTCTTAAGGCGCCCGAAGCCGCCATAATCGAAACTCGTCACCTCTCCGTTAGGCCCCGTGGTGCTCGACTTGACGCCCAGCGCCTTGTCCCAGTTCTGGGTCGTGACGATATCGGTATCGCCCGCATGGCGCGTAGTGGTGTGCAAGAAAGCACCACTCGAATCATAGTGATAATCGGTAACGCGCGCTCCGCCGGAGAGCAAGCCACCGGCGACAGTCAGTTTATTGACGTTACCGAACTGGTCGTAACCGAAGGTTTTGGTCAGACGCAAATTGCCACCGCTCGGGTCCACGATGACCCCATTGACCCGGCAGGCAGCGAGGTCGTTGTTGTAATGTGTTGTGCGCGAGGCAGATTCACTGCCGTGGCTCTTGGTTACGGTGACGGCATTGGGCAGGCCCAGGCAATGATTGCTCGCGCTGTCGTCATAGCTCACGTTGGTGATAGTTTTGAAAGTATCGTCGCCACCCAGCGTGGTGACGACGGTTTTACGTGGGTTGCCACTTATCGAATCGAAGTTCGAGTAGTCCGTGATGACAGCTTTGATCGCCAAACCCAAGGATGAAGAGTGCCCAGCCGCCTCGGGAATTGGAGATGTGAAGATCAAGGGAATCGGATAGGTTTTCTTGATCTGATGAGTCAATATCGGTACGGTGGACGGCCCGGCGCCGCCAAGCGTGCCCCAGGTATTCGTAGTCCAACTCAGCGTCGCGGCTCCCGAACCTTTCTGTTGTACGACTTCGACCGATATTGGACGACCGATCCAGGGCCAACTCTGATCGTAGGCCGTCTCGGTGAAGATTCCGGTGCGGCTATCGGCGGCGGTCACGGTTCCGAAACCCAGAAAGCCCCGGCCGTGCAGGTTTGCTCGCGCTCGAAAGTAACGATAGCTCATGCTCCAGGTACCACCAATCCCGTCGTTACGTGTAACTGTCGTCACCAGCGGCATTGGCGCCATGAAGTCCGCCTGCGGGTAAGTAGCACCGCTGCCGGGAGTGTAGGCGCTGGTGGTCAGCATACCGGCATAGGCGATTGCAATGGTGTTGCCCATGCCGTCGGTGATGCTGGTCAAAAGATCGGCGCGCAGACCCTTGTGCGCACGGTAATGCCAGGAGGTGTTGCCATTGCCATCGTCCTTGGCCCAGAAAATTCCGGCAAGGCCGCTGCCGTTCACATCGGCAGTGCGGTAGCTACCCTCCTCGGCGTTGCCTGGAACCGGGACACCCGTATCTACTGGGGCGTTCAGGTCGGCACCGGTGGAGCGCATGAGGTAAAAGTCGCCGTTGCGAGGAATGAGCACGTCCTGTTTGCCGTCGCTGTCCCAGTCGAGCACAAGGCCATGTTTGTATTCGTTCTTCACATGGGCGATACCCGTGTTGACGTCGGTAAACCCATCGCCCGTGGAAAAATGGATATGCCATTTTCCGCTTTCGGGGAAAATGACATCGGTTAAACCATCGCCGTTGATGTCGGCTGCGATCGGCGGAACACCGGGATCGGGTTGCCCGGAAAGATGATCTACAAAATCTCCCATTAGCCTATATCGGCATGTGTCGAAGCCTGACGTTGGGCACTCCCATTGCCCGGAGTTTGGATTCCAATGGCCGCCGCGGGCGACATAGGCCACCCAGTACGTACCCTCATAGGTAAACGGCGGAGGGCAATGGCGCGGCGTGTTGGGGCCAACCACCCTGGGTTCGCCACACGGGTTTATGTTCCTTTGCTCGGCACGCACTTTGACAAGGAGATCATTACGACCATCCCCATTGAAGTCGGCTACCGCGTCAATTTCCGCCCCCATAAACTGGGTGAACCCGAAACCACCGGGGCCACTGCCGCCCAAAAAACCAAAGCCGTTCAAGGCATTCAGCAGAGTTCCATTGTCTTGGAAACTCCCACCTTGATTGACGATCAAGTGCAGGCCGTATTCGTTGTTGGCGGTACCGAGATAGACGAGATCAGTCAGACCGTCACCATTGAAGTCCACGGCGATAACCCGAGCGTGATTGCCGGAATCGGGAATCCCTGTATCTTTGCTCGTAAATCCGCTGCCCGTGGATTGAAGCACCATCCAGTCGCCATTGGTGCCCGCGGTCAACAGATCGGCCTTGGCGTCCGCGTTGTAGTAGATGCTTTGCGCAGCGAAATAGTTGGTGTCGTCTATGCCGGTATCCACGGGTGCCGAAAAACCCGTCCCCGTATTTCCAATCAACCACCAGGTGCCGCTGTCACTCCCGCCGCCGGGCATGACGAGGTCGGGAAGGCCATCCCCGTCCACGTCCATGACATGCGCGTAGCGGCCGGTCGCAGTGGTGCCGCCTCCGCCCCCGCCGGGCGGATCACCACCCCCGCCTCCGGGCGGGTCGCCTCCGCCAGGGTTGCAGACGTCAGGATTAGTGGTTTCGGGATTTGTCGGTGGATGGCAAAGTTGGGCTATGACATCGGCACTGTTGCTGCCTTCTGCAGCCAACCCGGGCACGCCGTTTCGATAAGTGAATTTTGTCGGCGGGAAACAAGTGTTGTTGTTTGCGGCGCATTCCTGTACTCTCGTCAAACGCGCTCGATGCGTGGATGCAGCGGCTTCGTAGGAAAGTAGAAACCTGAAGACCCGGTGCCACGATCCGCCAGACAAATGTTGCACCACGATCGCATGAAGCAGCCGGGTTACCTTTATCTGTGCACCGCCTGTGTTGTGATAGACGGGCGTAACGCCGCTCGGTAGCGATTGGTACGAGAAGACGATGCGATGCGTAGCTCCACTTCCATTGTGGCTCGTGTAATCAATTTTCGTCGGACGCAGGTTACCGTTCGATTGGGCATAGTGGAAAGTGATGGAATTTCCAGAGGGATCGGTGATCTTGTCCAGCGCCCATAGCCGCACCGAGGTGGTGGACGAAAATTGGCCGGAAAAGGTTATCGCAACCTCGCTATCCGCCGCCTTTCCGTACTCGTAAACGTTGCCGTGTGGGCCATGCACTTCAAACCATTGGGGACCCGTCGTGGGCACGTCACCCGCGCCGCCGGAGGTATGCGCCTCCCAGGGTATTGTCCTGCTCGCCAACGTAGGTCGAGCCGTCGGTGCCATAGTCACCGGTTTTTACCAGTAGGGTTTGCCCGTCCAGGCAAAACCGATCGGTACTGCCGAAACTCAAGGCTTCCGGCGCGCCCTCGCGCGCCGTGATCGGCGGGCAACGGGCAATCAGCGATATGCCGGCCAACTGCCAGCCGATCCCAACCAGTCCGTTACCGGCGCGGCTTGAGTACACCAGCCCCACATGCGGCGCGAGACCGTGGGTCGCGCCCGGCGTGGGAATGGGAACGTTATAGCCGGCCGCGCCGGCGGGAGACACGGAAAACTTTCCCTGGATGCTACCGATCTCCGCGCCCGGTGCGGGTACGGTGAAGCCTGCCAGGAAAGCGGTCAAAGCGAGCAGAATACCTCCCCGCCAAGGACTGCGAAAAGCCCAGAGTTGCCGGGCAAAAAGCTCTAAACGGTTGCTCCCGAAGATGCGGATCATGGCTACCCCCCTTCCCAAGCAAATCAACGACTGTCCGCCAAAGCATAGACTTTCGATTCACGTCTGTCAAATTCGGTAAAAAAAGGCCCGCGTCAGGCGGGCCTTTTCAAGCGACATATGTCTCGACTTCAAGCAGAAGTAGCCTTCTCCTCCGCCTCTTCTTCGACGACGGCCTTCATGGACAGGCGCACGCGGCCTTGCTTGTCCACTTCGAGCACCTTGACACGGATCACGTCGCCCTCGGAGAGCTTGTCGCTCACCTTCTCGACGCGCTCGCGGGAGATCTGCGAGATGTGCACGAGCCCGTCGCGCCCGGGCAGGATGGTGACGAAGGCGCCGAAGTCCATGAGTTT